>JANJWV010000063.1 GCA_024709365.1 Desulfomicrobium sp.
AGAAGCTGATGGCGGTCGCAAGGTTGCCGATATTTGCCGCGAACACGGCGTTAGCCAGGCCACCTACTATCAGTGGAAGGCCAAGTTCGGAGGCATGGAAGCTTCGGATATTCGCAGGCTCAAGGAGCTTGAAGAAGAGAACAGCAAGCTCAAGCGCATGTTCGCCAATCTCAGCCTCGAAAACGAGGCCTTGAAGGACGTCATCGCAAAAAAGCTCTGAGGCCAGCCGAGAAGCGCGAGTTTAGCGGATTTCATGCACAGTGAGCATGGCCTCAGTGAACGGCAGGCATGCGCTGCGCAGGGTCTTAGACGGACGGTGTGCCGGAATGAGCCCAAACCGAGAGATGATTCGCCAATCAGTGAAGCGCTTCCGGGACTGGCCGACCGGTATCCTCGTTACGGTTTCGGCAAGCTGTTCGCGGTGTTGCGCAGACACGGTTTTCGCTGGAACCATAAACGCGTTTACCGGGTATATTGTCTTTTGAAGATGAATCTCCGGCGCAAAGGCAAGAAGCGCCTGCCCTCGCGACACCCGCAACCACTGGCGGTTCCGCCGTGCGCGAATGTCTGCTGGTCCATTGACTTCATGCATGACGCTCTGGCCAGCGGTCAAAGGTTTAGGACTTTCAACGTGCTGGACGACTTCAGCCGTGAGTGTTTGGCGATCGAAGTCGACACGAATCTGCCAGCGGCAAGGGTATTGAGGGTTTTGGATCGGATAGTGGCTTGGCGCGGGCTTCCTGCCAAGTTGAGAATGGACAATGGGCCGGAGCTGATTTCCGTGCTGCTGGCCGACTGGGCTGAGAAGAACGGCGTGGCATTGGAGTTCATCCAGCCAGGCAAGCCCACACAGAATTCGTACATTGAGCGGTTCAACAAGACCTACCGGGAAGAGGTCCTGGACTTCTACCTGTTCAAGTCCCTCACGGAAGTGAAGGAAATTACGGAGAATTGGCTGAGGCAGTACAACGAGGAGCGGCCCCACGAGTCTCTTGGCGATTTGACCCCGGCTGAGTTCCTCATGAAAAATTCACCCAAGGAAGTCTCTACTTATGGATGGCACTAACTTGGGGAGGTTTACAAATACACCCAACAGGAAACAGTTATGCCGAATCGAAACATGATCGTTTGAATAAAGTCGTGGGTTTTTTGTGGGTTTTTGAGCCCACGGGAACCCACACGAGACTGCGTGACGCTACGTAACTAGCTGAAATACGGTGGGGTATAGCGGCATTCATCGTCCTGTCACGCCGGAGGCCGTGGGTTTGGGTCCCATCGGCCCCGCCATAGAAATCAAGAGCTTGAGGTTGCACAACTTCAAGCTCTTTTTGTTGGGTTGGGAGAGGGTAATGGATGAGATGGACGGCATGGACGATATGGGCTCCGCCGTGGGCTGCCCTTGAGCTTGCGCGGCCTTGAACCTTTCTCAGTTCTCAATCCCATGCTTCTTGATGAGGTCATACATCGTGGGCCGGCTGATGCCCAGGGCTTCCGAGGCCTTGACGATGTTGCCGTCGTATTTGGCCAGGGCTGCCGCGATCATCTTTCTCTCGACCATGGCCCGGGCCTCCTTGAGGGTGTGCTCACCAAGGCTGAAGCCCCCTTCCTGGCCGGATCCGGCCTCGAAGCCGAGCACATCCGCCGTGACGAGATTCGAGTCGGTCAGAAGCACGGCCCGTCGCAGCTTGTTCTCCAGCTCGCGGATGTTGCCCGGCCAGGCGTAGGTCTCCAGGCCGGCCAGGGCGTCGGGGGAGAAACCGGTCACGTTCTTGCCCAGTTCCGAGGCGATGCGGCCCAGGAAGTAGTCGGCCAGCAGGCGCACGTCCCCCTCCCGTTCACGCAGGGGAGGCAGGTGGATGTTGACCACGCCGATGCGGTAGTAGAGGTCTTCGCGGAAAGTGCCGGCCGCGATGGCCGCGGCGATGTCGATGTTGGTCGCCGCCACGATGCGCACGTTGACGGGGATGTCCTTGCGGCCGCCCACGCGCTGAATGACCATCTCCTGCAGGAAGCGAAGGAGCTTGACCTGCAGGTTCACGGGCAGCTCGCCGATCTCGTCCAGGAACAGGGTCCCGCCGCTGGCGTACTCGACCTTGCCCTGGACCATGGACACGGCGCCGGTGAAGGCCCCTTTCTCGTGGCCGAAGAGCTCGGACTCGATGAGGTTCTCGGGGATGGCCCCGCAGTTGATGCAGACCATGGGGCCCTTGCGGCGCAGGCTTCCGGCGTGGATGGCGCGGGCCACCAGTTCCTTGCCTGTGCCCGATTCGCCGGAGACGAGGATGGGCACGTCCGAGGCCGCGACCTTGCCGATGAGGTTCAGGACCCCGCGCATGGCCGGGCAGGCCCCGACGATGCCGTAATTGCCCATTGCCGCAGCTTCGGCCGCCCCCTTCTGCTCCGTGTTCTCGCGTTCTATGGCGTGCAGCTGGATGGCGCGGCGGATGATGACGCGCAGTTCGTCGAGGTCGATGGGTTTGCGGAAGAAGTCGAAAGCCCCGAGCTTGATGGCCTGCAGCGCGTTCTCGCGTTCGTCGTTGCCCGTGACCACGACGACCTTTGTCGCGGGATTGATCTTGAGCATTTCGGCCAGCCCCCGGAAGCCCTCCTCGGAGGTGTCCGCATGGGGCGGCAGGCCCAGGTCCAGGGTCACGACGCCCGGCGAGAACTTGCGGAAGATGTCCAGGGCCTCGTCGACGCGCGTGGCCAGATGCAGCGTGTACGATTCCGATGCCAACCCCCATTTGAGTTGGGTCAGGACGTCCTCATTGTCATCGACGATGAGCAGATTTTCCACGGTATCCCTCGATTCTTGCAGGACGGACGCTTACGCCCCGTCCGGATGCGCATGCCCACAGGACGCCGGTTCGCAACATGTCCGTATCGTCCATATGGTCCTTTCCGTCCATCCAGTCCACACAATACTTTCCCCTCACGCCTCCGCCCCCGGCAGCCAGACCGTGAATTCGGACCCCTCCCCCACCGCGCTCCTGACCTCGATGCGGCCGCCGTGGGCCGCGACGATCTGCTTGCACTGGTAGAGACCGATGCCCATGCCCTTGGCCTTGGTGGACTTGAAGGGTTCGAAGAGCGCGGTCCTGATGAACTCCGGGTCGATGCCGCCGCCCCGGTCCGCGACTCGCACGAACGGCTCCGGATCGGTCCCGGTCGTGACCCTGACGGGAAGCCCGTCCGAAGACGCCTCCAGGGCGTTGAGACAGAGGTTGAGGATGACCTTGCCCATCTCCTCGACATCGACCATGGCCATGGCGTCCTCGCCCCCGAAGGCCAGCCGTTCCTGGTGCAGCAGGCGCGTCGACTCCCTGGCGAGGGTCAACAGCCCGATGCGGGCGCGCTTCAGGGTCTGGCGGTCGGGCAGCCCTTTCAGCTGGGAGATGAGGATCTTCATCTTGCCGACGGTGCTGGCCAGGGAGTCCACCAGGTCTTTCTGGAACTCCGGGTTGCCGATGAATTTGCGCGCGTTCTCGACCACGAGGGACAGGGTGTAGACGTGGTTCTTCAGGTCATGGAGCACGAACGTCGAAACCTTGCCCATGATCTCCATCTCGCGGGAGCGGGCCAACTGTTCGGTGAGGCGCATGTTCAGCAGGGCCGAGGAAATGTGACGGGCCATGGTGTCCATGAGTTCGAAGTCCTCCTCATCGTACTCCTCTGCGGGGTTGATGGGTGGCCCCAGCAGAACGAACCCGTCGAGCGCGTCATCCCGGAAGATTGGGATGGCGAACCGGGCGGCGGCCATCCACGGGGAGGGATCGTGCACGTCCGGAGTGCGGACCACGCTGCGGCGGGTCCTGAGGGCCGAAGCGAGCCTGGAATCTTCGCCGAAACCGCCCTCGTGCCGGTCCGTCTCCACCAGACTGACAGGCATGTAGGTTCGACTGCCGTGATCGAGGAGGAAAAGCGCCGCGCCGACGATGCCGAAGGTCTCGCAGCAGGCCGACAAGGCCGCCTGGTGGAGTTCGGCCTGGTTGCGCGCCGAGATGAGCCTGTCCGTGAACTGAACCCATTGGATGCGGTAGTCGTACTTCTCCCCATAGAAGTTCAATTGCAGAAAAAGGCGCACCTTGCGGCGCATGTTGTCCGACAGGAAAAGCATGAGCAGGCCGATGCCGGCCACGAAGCTGACCCCGAGAAGCACGGCCCGGCCCAACTCGTTACCGAACAGCCGCACCCCCTCGCCCATGAGCCCCAGCACCACCAGGTACAGGCCCGCGACCACCAGCACCACGGACTTGAAGGCCAGCCGCCGGGAAAAGCTGACGCGCACCTCCGGCCCCCGGCGCAGGTCCGAAAACCACATCATGCCCGCCCCCAGGAGCAGGGCCACGGAGCGCAGCCCGGCCAGATTCATGTCGATGGAGCGGTACAGCAGCCCCTGGCTGTAATAGAGAATCAGGGCGGCCAGGATGCTGACGGCCCCCAGCAGGACGAACTTGATCTTCCAGCGGCGGAAATGCACGGCCGCCGTCAGCGTGGCCTCGATGTTGAAGAGCGCCGCCACGAGGCACGCCGACAGGCCTATGTAGAAATAAAAGGCCCCCGGGAGCAGAAACAGCAGCCCCTCGGTGGCGAAATCCGGGGCGAAATAGGCCCCGGTCACGGTAAGATGGATGCTCCAGGGCAGCATGAAGGACGAGCAGAGGACAAGAATGCGCTGTAACGGCGGCAGACGCCCTTCTTCGTAATCGCGGGCGAAGAGGGCCGTGAACCAGACCCAGGCCGGACACAGGGCGCCTTCCATCACCAGGCCGGCGGATCTCCAGACCGGCATGCTGCCGGGGAAGAGCACGCACAGCAGATCGAGGGTTTCCAGCCCGGCCGTAAGCAGCAGCGCCGCCCCCTGCATCCCCGAGGCGCGCGACCGTTCACCGCGCAGGACCCCGAGCCACATGCGCAGCGCAAACCCCACCGCCACCGCCACCGCGGCCAGGGTAGCCAAGGTGAGTACAAGCGAATCGCTCATGCCACCGCCCCTTCCACCCCATCCAGGTGAGCCTTGTCCGTAAGGTCTGTACAGTCCGTCTCGTCCATACCGCCCGCCGACACCACCTTCACCAGTATTGCCACTGACCCGTGCCTAGCACGAAAAGAGCCAACGCCACATTCGACGCCGCATGCGCGGCGATGCAGGAAACAAGGTCCCCCCGCCAGGCCCACAGACCGCACATCATCAACCCGTAGGCCACCGCCGCGGGCCATTCGGCCATGCCGTGCCCCGCGGCGAAGACCGCCGTGGAGACGAGCACCGCCGGCCAGGACCATTCACCGGGCCGGACCGAATCAAGGGAATGGTTGTCCAGGACATCCTGCAGGGCGTCATCGTTTCCCTTTCGCCGCTCCTGGTCCCATTGCAGTGTCAACCGGAACACGAAGCCGCGCATCATCATCTCCTCGAAAACGGGCACCAGGGCCCCTGCGGCCGCAAAGCGCAGCCAGAAGGCCAGCGGCGACCACCCTGCCCCACCTGACGAAACAAACGGGGCCAGCAAGGCCACCCACACCGCAGCCCCGGCAATTCCCGCGGCGATGCCCCACCCCACCGATGCCGAGGCAGAACGAGGCCCGGAAAGGGAGAAGTACCAGCGCCGTGCCCAAAGCAGCAGCATGCCGACGACGACAATCCGCAACCCGTAGTTGGCTTCCCGGCTCAGCACGGACACGGGCACGGAAGCGATCCCGACGTAGGCGAAAAACGGCAGAATATAGGGAACGATGAGCTGTCTGTTCGTCAGCATCGAAATACCCCGATCTCAGGGTTCTGCAGGAGGCTCTTCGGACTTCATGCGGGCCTTGTAGGCCTTTTCGCCCTTCCAGGTCTTGAAGAAGTCGTAGGCCGCCCAGGGAAGCAGAATGGCGCTGCCGACGCGGTTGAACATGAGATGCTTCTGCATGTCGGGGTTCGTGCTGATCCAGCCGTCGTAGAAGAACCACAGCCCGAAGCAGAAGAGGCCGACGGGAAACAGATAGGGGCTGATCTGGGGTGGTTTGTGTTCGGTCATGGTCACTCGCATAGGTGTAAGAAATTCCGACCGGAACCAGGGGTCCAAAAATCCCTGCCATGTCGACCGCTGGCCAGGGTACTCCCGAAAAAGCCGGAGTTCCCGTACGCCAAGGAGCCAACCCGCTTGCGCGGCAACCGGATGCGCATATTGCGCGTGGTCGGGGTTCACCAACGTTCTTACCCCATTACCCGTGAGTTTTCCATGACAATTTAAGAATCGCCGTCTTACGGAAGGCGTATGCCATCATCGTGCGCGCATCTTCCAGACAACCGATTGTCGTCAAGGAGAGTTTATAAATTGCAGCATGTTACTCGTCCTGAAGCGCGCCTGCACCCGCGGACAGGACATGGCCTGCCGACACTGCGGGTCACGCCGGCCATCCGGCATGGTCTTTTCGAAAAACTTTACACTTTCATTGCGCACGGCGCTGCGCCTCTTCACAACAACATCCCAAAATTGTTGAATATTCAAAAATACCGTGTCGGCGGATGCAGTTACTCCGCATGTCCTTCCCGGACCGGGGGTTACGCCAATATGAAAAGTGTCGGAAAACTTAACAATGATAATATTACCGTGATAATATTCAAATATCTCAGGAAGATTTGTTCGGCATTTTTATTGCTAAACATCTCTGATTTGATTTTTTCAATCCACATTCAAGCACATTGTTGGCCAGCATTTGATCCGAACGCACCATTTCTAATTCATCACGACAAGGAGGATGGATCATGATGAAAAAGTTAATTGGAACATTGATTATTATGTTATTACTTTCCAATCAATGTATCGCCGCAATCATTGATCCAGAACTCGAATTCGATACATATTTTTATGACACGAATACTGAATACACATGGTTTGACTTGTCGTATTTTGAAAACAAATCATATAATTACGTTGAAACATTCTTAAAATCAGACCCTAAATATGATGGATTTCAAATTGCCACTCTTGCTCAAATCGAAGAACTTTTATCTTCGAAACATGACGTGAATGGTGTCGAAAAGTATTACACAAAAACATACTATCCATACTTATGGAATATTATGGGCGGCACCAAGGTTACGACAGGGAGCGGGTGGTACCCGATACTCGGCGGACTTTTCGATTTTGGCTTCGAGGAATTTTCAAATTTAGGGTGGATCTACAATTATTCAAACCTGGGACCTTCCTATGCATATAATGGTCTCATTATGGAGTATGTACCAGGCGGCAAGGATCCATTCATCGAAAAAGATCGAGCCTATGGTTATTTAGGAGTATGGGTGGTGAACACCTTGACCGCGGACAACGACATTGCACCGCAACCGGATGCCATTGCGGCTCCCGAACCGAGCACGCTGCTGCTCTACGCGGCAGGGCTGCTCGGGCTGGCTGCGTTCAGAAAAACGAGACGATCCTAGCGCTCCCTGGGAATTCCAGATACTTCAAGGCAGGACCGGAATCGGTTCTGCCTTTTGTTTTTGCTTCCCATGAATGTTGCGTGACCGCGAAATCGCGCATGAAAACAACAATCGCCCGGGTATACTGCCATGAAAACCGCCGTGTCTCTTGCAACATGCCTCATTTTCGTTCTCCTCGACACCTTTGCCTTGGCCATGGGCGGCCTCGGCGCAACGTGCAACCCCTCCACCGCGAATTGGGGAAACTGCACGCTTTCCCCCGTCCCGTTCCAGGATTCAATTACCCATCGCGCAGAGATTCCGTCAGGTCACTATGCAGCCCCGTATCAGGCCAAGCGCCCCAACACTGAGTACATCCTGCAGGGGGATGTCACTGCGGACGGGACGGCGATCGAAATCAGGGCGGACTATGTCGTCATCAACCTCAACGGGCACACCATCACCTACAACCTGACATCCCCCGGGGAAGGGATTGAGCCGGGGGCGTATCACTTCGACCATGTTTCGATCCGCAACGGTTCCATCATCCAGGGTCCGGCAGTCATGGGCCGGATCGTCGGCGCGGCGATCGTCTCCGGAGGATCCGGGTATACGGTCGGGGATATTCTCATCCTTGCGGGTGATCGCGTGACGGAAAATGCGACAGTGCGGGTTTCTGCAGTCGGAGACAACGGGACCGTAACCGGGATAACCCTCGGCACCCCCGGAGCCGGTTATGAGATATCCCACTACATGAATGACGCCTGGAACGGCTACGCTCCGACCGGAGTGACCGGAGGCTCCGGCAAGGGCGCGCAGATAAAAATCACGAAAACATCCACGGAAGGAGATCTCTACGGAGTCGGGATGTCGGCCATCTCCGCATCCCCGATACCCGTGAACAATCTGCACGTCGCCAACGTCTACATCAAAATCGTCGGCAGGGATGTGGGCGGGATCGTCGCCAGCAGCGCCCACGCCCTGGTCGAGGAAACGACGATAGAAGACACGTACCATGTCGGAACCGTGAAGCACCGACACCAAGGCGTCGACGCCCTCACCACGACAAAAAACGCCAAGATGCCCGGTGCCGTCTTCAGAAACAATACGATTCTCAACTGCCGTCACAGAGGCATCGCAGTTCCAGACGGAGGATCCGCTTTTGGCAACCACATAACCACACGGACTATCGCAACCAACGGCGCAGGCATCGGCATGAGCCTCATCGACACCTCCGTCCACGGCAACACCGTCATCTCGAGGGGGCAGCACCCCATCGGCATATTCGGCTATAGCGAGAATGGATCCGGGAATGCGGACATATACGACAACTATCTGGATTCCAGGACAACGGAACTCGGCGCCGAATACGGGGGCGCCTTCCTGGCCAACCCGAACGCAACTGTGACCGGCAATGCGGCCGTCGGCTTTCGGACGACATGGGGCGGGAACGGCATCAGCTTTCACGACAATGAAATCCATGTCGCCACTGATTCCCGCTACGCAGGGATCTATACGCCAACAGGCGAAACAGCCTACATCAATGCCAGGGGGAGGGGCTTGATGGTTGGCATCAAAGCCGGGGAAAAGGCGACATTCTACGACAATGCGATCACTGTCCTGGACAGGGACGGAACCGGGTTGGCGTACGGCATCGCATGCACGGGAAATAATGCAGACGAGTTGTTCTTTATCGGAAATACGGTCACATCCAACGTGACGAATATAGCGCTTGGGGATGAATATTCTCGCTGCAAGGGTTTCCCGCTGTTCAAGGGCAACACCTTCATCAAGGCGGACAATCATCCCTCATACAGAACAATATCAACCCAGGCTCGCGGTCTTTCCGATGCGGAAGCTCGCATTGTGGACAATATCTACCAGAATGGGGCCTCTGTCGACTCAATCGAGCTCAACCCTTCCGGATTTGGAATTGTTGACGTCTATTTCGGCTCCGTCATCAACGGTAAATACATGTATGCATACAGGCTGCATGATGGCAACAACACGAGCAAAACACTCATTCGCGAGGACTTCAACCCGATGATCACGCTTCCGTATGGACATCCGGACTGATGACGTCACGACGAAAGCCATTCGTTATGCACGGATGGATGCAGGCATCCATCACGCAGGATCAGGCCACGATGCCTCCCATGGCATCGGACAAGCCCTTCGTCACGGCAAGGTAGTCATAGGCGTCGATCTTTTGGGGATCAGGCCTCACGTTCACATTCCCCTTGGCGATCCCGGCCAGGGTGTCGGCAATGGCAGGAATATCCGCTATGTCACAGACTCGATTGCCGGTTTCGCGCAGGACCCTGGCGCTCGCCCCCTGCAAAGGCGTCATGCCGACGATGGGCTTATGGCTGCCGAGATAATCGACCAGCTTGGAAGGAAGGTAGACGCTCTCCCCAGGTGAGGACAACGGGGCATCGATCAGCAGCAGATAGTCCGCATCCTTCATGGCGCCCAAGGATTCCAAGTACGGCACAGTTCCCTGCAACCTGACGACATCTGCAAGGCCGAAGGTTTCGATTGACCGCCGGTGCGCCTCAAGCATGCCTCCATAGAAGACAAACTCGAAACAATCCGCCGGGTTCAGATCATTTCTGAGAAACGCCAACGCTTCCAGCAGCGGCAAAGGCGTCCTGGGCCCGTAAAAGTGCCCCGTCTGCACGATACGTATCTTCCCGCCCGCACGCAGCTCCCTGCCCTCGCGGCCCTGATACCACTGCGGGACGAAACTATGCGGCAGGACGCCGGCTTTCTGCCGGATACTCTGGGGATACTTGTCCATGACCAAATGCCGTATCTCGGGAGAGGTGAAATAGATCGCATCGGCTTCCGCCATCACGCCCTCCTCCAGGGCGAGATGACGCCGAAACACCCGGGGGGAGGTGTAGTCCGCGTACACGTTGTCGGTCCAAGGGTCGCTGAAATAGGCAATCCACGGCTTGTTCAGCTTGCGCTTGAGATACTGCCCCAGCAGATGGTTGCAGTGCGGTTGCGAGCAGGACAGGATCACATCGGCGTCATCCGGCTGCGTGTGCCTGCGGACTTGGGAGCGAGCGGCAAAGGTCCATTCGATTTTCTTGGGTTCCAGAACGGGGAGGAACAACTCCCTGGACAAACGGAACCGCTTGGCGAGCCTGAAAAAAGGATTCGACTCCCAGGACCTGATGAAATGGACCACCACGTCCGGCGGCACCAGGCTTCCTATGGTGTCGTCCCTTTTCCATCTTCCGGGGTAGTCGAACGTGTCCGGATCAACGGCCAGCACCGTCACCTGATGGCCATGCTCCTGCAACCCCTTCGCCAGCTTCACGTAACACATGGTCGCCGGGAAGAGGAGGGGCGGAAAGGTGTAGGCGATCATGAGAATCTTCATGTCCAGCGCCTCCGCGGTTCAGTACAGGGGAAAGTCCGCAGTGGGGAATTCCCTCAGCAGAAGGGCGTCGATGAAAAACTTCGCGGCCCAATTGGGCAGCCGATATGTTCCGTAGCCGCCGTTGACCGGAAATGAGCCCTTGATCCCCCCGCGCACCCCATCTTCCGAAGCGTCAAGATCCTGGGTGCCCTTGAGAAAGGAGACGACCTTTTCAACCGCTCCCGCATATTGATCCGTCCCGTCCAGGCGGTCCAGGCGCTGCCAGACAATGGCCGTCTGGGCCATGCCGGTCAGGCAGCACCACGCTGCCGCGGGATTCCAGGAACTGTCGAAGCGCCCCGGCATCCTGCCGTCGGCGCCCACGCGCTCCTTGAGTTCGGCCGAGGTTCTCCGGGCCGCATCGATGCACCTGGCATCCCCGAGGAGAAGCCCGCATTCGAGCAGACCTTGTGACGTGTAGGCGATGGTGTGGAGCAGCGGACGATCATTGTCGTTGAGGCAGTTTCGCCGAAACCAGCCGTTCCCCTCTTCCTGGCCCAACGCCCAGGCAACGAACCTGCCCGCCGCATCGGCATAGCGGTGCTCGCCGCTGGCCCGGGCCAGGGCGACGAGCGCCCAGGCCACGCGGACGTTGTAGGTATGGATGCTGTCCGTGCCCGGGTTCCCGAACGAACTCCAGGTACCGCTTCCATCCAGCCCGCTCACCAGCCAGTCCCCGGCCCGGGCCGCCGCGTCCATGAACCGGCGATCCCCGGTTTCCGCATAGGCGCCGAGCCAGCCGAACAGCACTTGGCCGGTGTCGAAAACAACGGGCTCGCCGCTGACCAGGCCGGGAATAGCCCCATTTGCCAACTGTAGTCCAAGCTCCCACTCGGCCATCTCCAGGGCGCGCCTCATCAGGTCCTGTTCGCCCAGCAGACGTGAACAGTTGATGAACGTGGGAATGATGTACCCGGTCGTTTCAGGATAGGAAGGCATCCATCCCTTGCCGATGAGGTAGCTGTGGCTGACGCCCCTGTCAGGAGTAGCGTCCTGGGCCCGACACAGCCACGCGACGGCTGCGTCGCAGTGCGCTCCGTCATCGAGAGCTTTTCCCGACAGCACGAGATCCTTGAGACGAATTTTCAGTCTGCCAAGTATCGGTGATGCCAATTGCCACCTCACCCCCTCTGAAGAGGGAAACATGCGCTGCGACGACGCGTCGTTTCGCGTTCAATTCGATTCACTCCTAGGAGCCGTGTCGCGTCACATGCATTTCCATAAGTATATTTTTTACCAAAAGCCTCAGCAAAGACCATGAGAAATCCTTACCAAGATATCTGCATATTTCCTTTCGTGCATCGCTCAACAATCCGTTCTCATTGCAGCGCCAACAATAATCGTATTCCAACTTTTTTATTTTATTTTCAATAATTTTATGTATTTTATGGTCGTTCCGATAGTAATGAAGTTGATGCTCTGTCAGCGCGAGATAGTCGCGTGCGTTGCGCAACTTTGTTCCTGGATTGTGAATAAGGCTTGCCGAGTGATTTCGCTTTCTTGACAAGACCCTGTCTATGTATCCAGACACGGAATTGTATGTTACTCTGGCATACAATTCGTCATCCTCACCATAGCAGTACCCTTCTGCAAAATATCCGACCTCTTCAAAAAGAGAGCGCCTTAAACAAGTCCCACTCGTATGCATGAATCCGCCATACTGAATAATGTACTGAGATATGGATTCAGAAAAAATCCATTCGCCATCCCATCCTTCATAATGCGGAATTGTTCTGAAAATTTTCCATGTGTCTATCCCGGACAGATTGATAACGCCATTTTCATCAAATATGTCGTAATTGGAGAACAAGAAGTCGACACCACTGTTGCGATCAATAAAATTTGCCAAAGACTCAAAGCACGTCTCATACAAAACATCGTCTGAATCAAGCAGTACGACATACTCTCCAGCAGCCTTGCGTATTCCGTTATTTCTTGCCGCTCCTGGACCAGAGTTATTCTGATAGATATATATGAATTTTTCAGACGGAAAATATTTCCCGACAACATTTCGTGTATCGTCGTTCGAACCGTCGTCAACGACCACGATTTCATAATCTTGAAAAGTCTGATTCAAGACAGAATCGACTGCCTCAGTGATCAATCGTGAGCAGTTGTATGCGGGGATCACAACGCTAAATTTTGGCATCGCATTTCATTGATCATCAGACGTTGCAATTTATGCCACTTTTACGACGCAACATTGCATGTAAAACCGGCGCAAGCACGGGGTATACCCCCGTAATTACGCTTATAGTTGTAAAGACCGTGCTGCGGGTGCGAATCTTCGGCAGCCTCGGCTGGAACACCGCCAATGTTCAAATCGGAAAAACCACGTTGCGCCAGCCTTCTGATCAACTCATACTGCAACAGATACATTGCAGACGTCTCGTACCCGACCACGGTGGACCCGGAGCGGACCGTGACGGCCTTCCCCCCGAACTCCAGATAGGCGAGGGCCGCGACGACCTCACCGTCCTTGCGCGCGAACAGCACCCTGCCCGGGCCATCGCGGTAAATCGCCTCGAACGACTCACGATAGAATCGTTCGTCCTGGATGGCGTACCGGTTTCCCTTTTCTGAGGACCTTTGCGCCGAGGACTGCTGCATCTCCCTGACGGACAGAAACGCCTTGAGCGTGGTGTCCTCGACAACATCGAGGCCGGCCTCCTGGGCCAAGCGGAGGTTCTTGCGGTGCTTCTTGTGCATCGCCCGCAGGAGCGCGTCCTCTCCCCGAGTGAGATCAACCACGAATTCCACCAGCGAATGCTCTGCAGGGACTCCCAGCCGCCCGGCCAGATCCGGCGGCTCCCCCCACCGCGAATCCACCACGATGTCCCTGATACCGCGTTCCACACATGCTCTCTGCAAGGCGGCATACAGGTCTTGCCGGAGCACTCCGGAGCCATCCCGCAAAACAGGCGCCGTAGGAAGACGGAGGGCAACGCTCCCCGGCAAGAGACGCAACAGCCGCTTTTTCTCGACAATTCCGACCGCGGCGGCCACGGGCGCTGCGTCGCTCGTCCAGACGAGATAGCGAAGCACATCCCTGTCCGCGCCTACGCCCCACACCTCAGGCAGATGAAACGGGTTTCCGTTGAGTCGCACGATCAATTCCCGCCACGCAACAGGATCGTAAGAATCTGCAATACAGGCAATCTCTGCTTTCCGCTCGCTCATTCGATCCTCTAAATTGAACGCATTCAAATTTGTGATCAAATCATTTCCGTAGCTACGCGCAGCACAAATTTGTTACATCCAAAGCTGCATGATGTATTTTATTTTTGTAAAATTTGTTCTTCGAATACAAGAATTTCTGCGAGTCATCCAACGATTCGTATTCAAGTTCAACCAATTCGACGAGTCGGTTTTCAAAAATCTGATCACACCTGACATTGTTTTTTTCCAAATCCATACTTGTCATAAAATCACGACACTTTGGCCTATACTCTATCATAATGACAGGCGTGCACGTGCACGCCGCCAAAACAACTGCGTGCAATTTTTCCCCGACAAAAACATCAACGCTTCGCAATTCATTCATAAACACATCAATATTCAGAAAATTCTCAACAATATATGGATTAGTTTCCTCCAATAATTCAGCAGCCTGCCTGATATACGCCATATCCGTTTGCCACACGGGAAAAAATTTAAAACTCCACCCCTTGGCCTTGAGAACCTTCAACTCTCTGACGACATCGCGTAGCACGCCTTCTTCATCACCACCCCATACCTGACCACGCGATACGCCCAAGTTGACACCCAGGCTCTTCCGGCGTTGTTTTTCCACGACCATATCATCCGAAATATACAAAACAGGATCTCCAATGACGCGAACATTCCTGCTTACACCCCAATCAGACAAAATCTGCCTGGAAATGGGTCCCCGTACGCTGACATAGTCGAACGTGTTGAGTTGCGAAACCCATTCATTTCGAAGATCTACATGGGACGGTATTTGCAGCCAGTATTCAGGGTTCATGACTCCGCACCCGAATGCCATCTTGAGTGGCGCCGGATACTGCTCCAATTTTTTCAAATAAAGAGGTCTCCCAATCAGAGTCCCCCCTCCCAAAATAAAACAATCAAATATATTTTTTTTAATTTGCGAGTATATATTTACAACTCTGCTCAAATAGGACTTGTCATACAAGGCAATCTTGTTCTCCAACAAATCAACAATTACATCATGCAGAACCTCGTCGCCTAAATTACCATGTCCTGCCCATCCGCAATAATACCCCTTTGCCTTACTGGACAATATGAACTTCATGTCTTTGCACAGCGACTTAATTTTATTCATGAAAAAAACTCTATTAAAATATGAATAAACTCATAAATGATATATTTTCACTATTTATTATAAATTTTTTCAAAAAAGAATTTTTTTTCCGGTTCAGTCAATAAAACATAAAAATATACTATCGCACAAAATATAAATCCAACAAACGACACAAGAAAAAGTTTTTCATAACTGTTGCAATTTACAATATTCGTCAGGATATACATAAAAATGGATATAATACACCAAGTTATCACTGGACGAAAATGACAGCTCAACACATGATTTACCAAAGAAATGTTTAAATATCGACACACATAAGGCATATAGAGCATCTGAGATGCAACGCTTATGACAACGCTTGCGACACCCAGACCATCTATACCGAAAAAATGAATGAGAATCGCACCAAGTATTAAATATACAATCGTTCCGATTGAAGAGACAGCAACCAGATAATTGACTTTCCCGACGCCAATCATAAGCCGCGCCACCAAAGGCTGAAAGCTTTGTATCAGAAATGATAACGAAAGATAATAAATTAAATTTCCACTCTTGACTGCCACATCCTCGCCAACCCACAGACGCATGAATGGTACACCAAGAGCCATGATAAAGGAAATAAATGGAATAACCATAATTAAAGTGTAACGCGTGTATTTCTCATATATCTGTGCAATCTGTTCTGTGTCATTTCGCCAATGCAAATCACTGAACATTGGCATAAAGCCAGTTGTAGCAGCCATTGATATCTCTCGCACATATTCCACCATTCTTTTTGGTACGGAGAAAACTGTAGTCCAGGAGTTTGACATGGCGAAGCTGACGATGACCGGCTCAGTATTTATTGCTATTCTAGTCGTTGTTGACGAAATAAAGATCTTTCCGCCAAGGCTGAACAATTCTCTAAAAGATGATACTGTAAGCCCACTGAAGCTGATCTTCAAAGCTGGGACGACCATTTTGACCAATAGAAAGAGCGCCAGAATACTGGCAACATCGATGGTCATCTTCACCAACGCGAGGCCGACAAGCCCTTTCCCTTGTTCCAAAACCATGTATGTGAGACCAGCGTTTACAATTGCGAGAAAAATATCGAGAATACTTTTTGCAACGTAACGCTGCATTCCGAAGACAACTCCACCTAGCACGTATGAAGGGAAACAAATTGCAGTATTGATCCCCAAAATGACGAAAAGCATCCGCACCATCTCATGATGCTCAGGGGATGAAATCTGTTCCGTAACAAAAAAGTGCGCGCCAAAGATCAGGACACCGGCAATGAACAGCCCGGAAATTTGAAAGAATGCATATGCTGTTGACACGACGCGTTGCAGGCCATCCTTGTCTTTGGCCGCGTTTTTCTGTGCCACCAGCTTGATCACCGAGGTCTGCACGCCCAGTTCAAGCAGCCCTCCGTAACCAACCATAGCCAGCACCAGCACCCAGAGTCCGTAGTCGTCCAGGCCCAATTTCCGGATCGTGTAGGGGGTCATGATGAACGTGACGACTACGTACACCGCGTAGCGCGCCAAGTTCGCCAGCGAGTTGATGGACAGGCTTCTGTGGATACTGGTCGAAGTCATTTTCGGCGATTCCCCTTGCTTCCCGCATACCCCAATGTCACCGACAAATCTCGTGTTATTTCACTCAAATCGCTCGAAAAATCGACCCGGGCCGGCCTGATCCCCGGAAACCCCGTGTCCTGGCCCGACCAGCTATTCAAGATGCCCTTCCAGCTCGATTCGTTGCCCGAAAGGATCCATGAGTTCCATCCTCCACAAGTCCTGATTCCTGGCTTCCTTCAAGGGCACGAACACGACGGGACGGGAGGAGAACCGCTCGAAGCGGAACTCCGCAGCCGCTATCGACTCCTGTTTCGCCGGAGTCAGGCGCATCTGCGCCACTCGTGGATCGGAGGCCGATGCCGCAAGGTCCGCCATGACCAGATAGCCTTTCCCCTGTTGTGAATCCCGCATGCTTTCCACCCGCACAGTGTTTCCCCAGGTCAGGCCCGTCAGTGCCGGGGGACGCCGCGGCTCCATGGGCAGGCGGTACAGCGGGTCGCCGACAAAACTGGTGATCCAGTTCAGATGGACCTGGTTGGCGAGCAGGATTTCGCCCATGGGGCGGCCTTTCAGCAGCAAGGAAAACAGGATGCCGTCGTCCCAGAAACTGTGGTTGTGGATATGCGGCGTCACCCACGGCTCCACCCTGGCCGAACCGGCCGTGATCGTCACCCCTTGCCGCAAGTACGCGCGGAACCGGGAATCGGCCATGTTCCAGCCTTGATCCGATTTGACGAAGGCGGCGATGCCTCCCGGCAGAAAGACCTTGTCGACGTTGAGAAAACCCGTGTCCGGAGCCAGCCTGAACAGTTCCAGCCGGGCTTCGCCCTGGGGATGCTGGAACATGTGCCTGTATCCCAAGTCCCAGAAGCGCCGGCCGGGAGACTGGGCGCCGAGCTCCCCCGTCCGGCCCGTGTCCTCGCCCAGGGAAACGTCGGGCATGACGCCCATCATCGGCCCGGCATAGCGGGACGCGTAGACCGCCCTGTCCACCAGTTCCATGGACTCCAACGGGTCCGCCCCGTCGATGCGCATGGCGAAAAAGAGATGCCTGTCCCTGCGCAGGGACCTCTGGTCCCGCGTGAACGGGGCCGGATCGGCGCGGTCACTGTTCTTGCGGTAGGCGTTGGGATGCGCGAAAGGGTTGATGTCCCCACCCATGAGCGGCCTGCTCAAGGGGGTGCGGAACACGTAATTCCTGAACGCCTCCTGGCCGGCCCGGGCACGTTGATCCTGGCGCAGCGGCCGGACCTGATTTCGATGCAGCTGCTCGAAATCGTAGTACATGATCTGCAGCCGCTGTCCGAAATCTATGTGCGAGCCGAAATCCCGCAGCTGGTCGTTGACGCCGGTGGCGATGCCGAAGGGGGCGGCCACCGTGCGCGGCAGCCCGTAGCACACCGCGAAATACAGGATGTGGTCCTTGAGCGGCGTCCCGTCAGGTAGGGCATTGGCCGGATCTTCCAGGAAGGTTTTGATGGGGTTTTCCACGCATTCCAGGTAGTTCTGGTCGTCCCGGATCCCGTCGGGCCCCGTGGCGCTGAAGGCCGCATGTTCGATATCGTGGTACTGGGCGCTCCACGCGTGCATGTTGCCGAGGGAATCGGCGCATTGCGCCTTGGCCGTGAACGCTCCGGACATGAACAGGTTGTCCATGGCCCGGATCTGCCACGCCCCCTGATGCTGGACTTTCACCTTCTCGGGGCGAAGGCTGACCCCATTTTCAACGAGCAGGACGTTGCCCTGGCCGGACTTGGAATCCGGCTCGAGCTCAAGTCGGAGGGAATGCATATCCCAAGGGATGTCGGACTTGGGAAGGGCCACCTCCACCACCCGACCGTCCCGCATTTCGCAGGCGGACACGGGTTTTCCGGTTCCGGGCGGCTGGTACACGACTCCGCAGCCATTGTCGCGGCTTTCCTCCTCAAGATGGTCGCCGGCAAGAAGACTGCGCAGGAACCGCTTCCCTGTCAGGCCCAGCATGTACGGCTTTTCGCCGGATACCGGGTCCGTATGCATCCGCACATAATGTTCGGCCACAGCCCTGGAATCCTGATCCGCACCGAGCAAGGGGTGGTGTTCGTCCCAATCCGCATTGTACAGGACCAGAACCTGGGAAGGGCTGCCGCCCTGCGGCGAGTCATATGCGTCCGCCGGGCCGGGGCAAGGAGTGCTGGCCGCCAGCACGCCGAGAACGACGCGCAGGAGAAGCGCCGCGATGCGGCTGCGTGTCCGAAGGCTCGGGGCTTTGGGCAAGGAGACAAACATCGAAGTTCTCCTAGAGATTGTCGGCCAAAATGCCCACGATCCTGTCTGCGGCGTGACCGTCTCCAAAGGGGTTGGCGATGGTTGCCATCCTGTCGTACGCGTCCTTGTCGCCCAGCAGCCGCTCCACTTCACCCACGATATTGTCCGGAGACGTGCCCACGAGACGCGCACAGCCGGCCGCGACCGCTTCCGGCCGCTCCGTGGTTTCCCGCAGGACCAGCACCGGCTTGCCCAAGGACGGCCCCTCCTCCTGCACCCCCCCCGAATCCGAAAGCAGCAGAGTGCTGGCCTTCATCAGACTGACGAAATCGAGATATTCCAGAGGGGGGACGAGATGAACCGTCTCGATCCCGGCAAGGGCTTCGAACACCGGCTTCTCGATATTGGGATTCGGGTGCACGGGATAGACGATGTCGACGGCGTTGCGCTCGGCTATCCGCCTGAGGGCCGTACAAATGTCCCTGATTGGCTGCCCCCAGTTTTCCCTGCGATGGGCGGTGACCAGGATGAACCGTTCATGTTTCAGGCGCAGCTTCGATGGAAAGGGAAGGTTGCGGGAAGCCGTCATCAGCAGGGTATCGATGACCGTGTTGCCGGTCAGGAAAACGCGTTCTCCGGGGATGCCTTCCGCCAGGAGATTCCGGACCGCACCTTCGGTGGGCGCGAAGTGAAAACTGGACAGGACGCTGAGCATCCGCCGGTTGATTTCCTCCGGAAAAGGGTTGAACCGGTCATGGCTCCGCAGTCCCGCCTCGATATGGCCGACGGCAACCTTGCAGTAGAAGGAGGCCAGACCCGCCACCATGGCTGTGGTCGTGTCCCCCTGAACCAGGCACAGGTCCGGCCGATGCCGGTGCAGCACCTCGGTCACCCCGTGCACAGCCTTGGCGGTCAACCCGGCCAGCGTCTGGTTTTCCTCCATGAGGTGCAGGTCAATGTCAGGCGTGATGTCGAACACCCGCAGCATCTGATCCAGAATGGCTCGATGCTGGCCTGTCGTGCAGAGGATGGGGTCGAAGCGGTCGTCCTCACGCAACCGTCCTATGACCGGCGCGACCTTGACCACCTCGGGACGGGTGCCGAAGACTACCAGAATTTTTTTGGGAGCATCCTGCATGACCTTCTCTCTTGCTTTCGGGCCGAACAGACATGTCGCCACCCAGATCGAACCCTTCGCCGATGCGTGGGTTGCGCAATGCGTTCAGCCGGTTTCGGACATCATCATTCCCGTCATGAGGGCAGGAACTCCCGGATGACCGGATAGAATGCCCGCAGAAAATCCTTGATCCGCTCCTCGGCCTGTTCCGTATCATCCCTGGCCAGCATGGAAATGCGGATGAAACTCTGATCCCTGCGACTGTGGAACATGGAGCCCGTTATTTCCGACAGTTTCAACGAATATTCGTCGGACATGGTCTTGCCGCGCATGGCGAACCAATAGTAGATCACTTCCTTGCTCTCGCCCTTGGCATAGGCGGATCGGACAAGATTGATCTTCTCCCCTCCCAGATCAATCGTCGTTGGCAGGGAATACAGCTCCGTCCAACCTGCCCCGGCCACGCAGTGCTTGGGGGAATGAATCCCCCCTGAATCCGGGCCGCCGTCGAAATAGCTCAGGTACATGTCCACTTGGCTGCCGTCCTCGGCCACGTAGCGGCGGGACAGATAATCCGTGGGCATGAGGACTTTGAGCACGTTCGAACTCAGGGTCGATTGCCCGGCCATGCGCCAGCCTTCATGAGACGGCGGGAAATCGGAGAACGGGCGGGCCATGGGCACCATCTGGTCCCGATGCAGGGCCATGTACAGGCCCATGCCGGACAGGAGGACGCAAAGGACGAGGACACGCAGACGCACGTTCATGACCACCTCTTCAGGACTGCGCCCAGGGCCACGAACATGACCACGGCCCCGGCAAAGACGAACAGTCCGGCAAATTCGTGAAAGAACCCTTCCGCAGCGGCCGAACCGAAATACTGGGCCAGAATGCCGGTGGCGATGACCCGCAGGCAGTTGGTGAACACGGCGATGGGCAGGGTGGACAGGATGAGGACGACTCTGTCCCTGACTCTGGGGAAAAACACGAAGGCATAGGCCGCGCCCAGGGCCAGCAGGGACATGATGGACCGCAGGCCGCTGCAGGCGTCGGCCACCTCCAGGGTTATGTTGGGGAACATGAGAATGTTCCCTTCCTGCAGGACCACTACCCCCAGTGCCTTCATGGACAGCACCGAGACTTTGGTCACGAAGAGTTTCAGGGGGAAGGCGGCCGCGTCGTAGATGATGTACGGAATGGGCACCATGAGCAGGAGATAGGCCAAGGGAGCGAGAAGAATCGTGAATATCCTCCAGCCCAGAAGATACAGGACTGCCCCGGCCAGAATGATCACCATGGACGAGCGCATGGTGAAATACTCCGTACCCAGCCATCCCAGAAACAGCAGGAGCAGCCCCAGCGCGACGATCCCCAGACCGGCGTCGGCCGGCCGGACCTCCGACTGCAGAAGGTCGTCCTTGCGCATGAAGACCAGGTAACCGGCGATGATCGGCACCAGGAAGCCGTGGGAATAGTTGTCGTCCTTGGCCCAATCCAGGACCATTTCGTGTACGATGGAATGGTACACGGCCCCGAGGAGCACGACAAAGGCGAGCAGTTCGAACTTGTGGACCTTGATTGTCTCGGAAAACGTCATTGTCTTCTCCGCTGCGCTGCAGGCATTGCAGGCATTTTCATTCCGGCAACCCGTGAACATTGCCTTGAGACGCCATTTCTCCTAAATTTCAGCATCCTGCTTCGACCATTCAACCCGCGAACATGCATGCGCAAACTCGACAAAGTCCTCTCCTGCGCAACCTGGGCCTACCTCGCCTCGACCATCCTGGCCCCGATGCTCATGTACCTGGCCGGGGACAGATGGTGGCCGGGCACCCTGCTCCTCTTCGGCCCGCGCTGGGCCCTGGCCCTGCCGCTCATACCGCTCCTGCCCCTGGCCCTGTGGCGCAAACCCGGACTGATCATTCCCCTTGTGCTGGGAGCGGCACTGGTATTCGGCCCGTTCATGGGACTGCGCTGCTCCTTTTCAACACCACGCACGGCGAAAAAGGGCCTTGTGCGCGTAATGTCCTGCAATGTGGGCGGAACGAATTTCGATGCCCCCAAACTTACCCGGCTGATCCGGAATTTCGGCGTGGACATCGCGTCCCTGCAGGAATGCCCGGAAGATCTTCAACTCGACCTCGGTGCGCAATGGCTTGTCCTCCGCTCCGGCCGCCTTGCCATTTTTTCCAGGTTTCCCCTGAAGGATCTTCCCCCGGTCAAGGGCATACCGGTGTCCGGCACATGGCCGCTGTATCCTGTCTTCCCGTGCATCGCGACAACGCCCGGCGGCGACATCCTTGTCTATGCCGTGCATCTGCCCACGGCCCGCTATGGCTTGGAAAACATGCTGGACCGCACAACGGGACTCAACTTCCGGAAAGCCCGATACCTTATCGCGGAAACCCAGAAGCGGTCGCACATTTCCCAGGAAGCCAGGAACTCCGTCGAGTCCAAGGATCTTCCCCTTGTCCTTGCCGGCGACTTCAACATGCCGGCTGAAAGCTGCATCTTTCGTCAGCACTGGGGCGAATTCCGCAACGCGTTTTCCTGCTCCGGCAAGGGCTTCGGGTTCACATCCGTCGACGTTCACAAGGGCATCCCGATCGCCATCAGGGTTGACCACATCCTCACCGGCAACGGCGTGAGGCCGCTGGCCTGTGAGACAGGTCCGGACGTCGGATCGGACCACCTCCCGGTCATCGCTGACGTTGAAATCCCCGTGAAATGAGTTCGAACTCACGACGAATCCTCATTTTTCCTGCACGCATGACGCTTCAATGCGATTGCCGGTTCAATGTACGTTCAAAAAGCTCGGCGACTTTTTGGGCCGTGCGTCGCACGTCGAACCGCTCGGCCGCCTCCTGGCGGAACGCCGTGAAGTCTTGCCGATGGTCCTTGCGCATTAAACCTTCCATGGCCGTGGCCAAGCCATCGGGATCGCCGCCGGGAACCATGATAGCTGGTGTGTCGCGGACCACCTCGCGAAGACCGATGCAGTCCGAAGTGACAATAGGAACACCGCTAACCAGGGTTTCCATGGCGAGCAGACCGCATGCCTCCCATCTTGAGGGCATCAGCACGGCGTCCAGATCACGATATATTTCAGCCACATTGCGCTGAAATGGCAGGAACTCAATCCGATGCTCAACGCCCATTTCCCGGGCCATTTTTTCATACCGGATCCTGCAATCCCCTGAACCAACGGCCACAAGGCGGTAATCGCGGGACATTGCATTTTTCTCCAACGCAGCCAGGGCGTGGATGAGCTTGTCGAAGCCTTTCTGGGGCATGAAACGGCCCAAAAAACCAAACAGAAAAAGGCTGTCGGACAGGCAATTGCGCTTCCGGAACGCGCCCGGCTGTCCCGGTTCAAGGAAAATATCCGGTTCGATCCCGTTCAGGATGGCCACTTGGAGTACTTCCGAACCGACCAGGCCCGGCACCTCCTGCCGCAGGTGCTCCAGGATGTCCTCACTCACCCCGTAGACCACATCCACGGAACGGACGACCCGGCTGGTCACAGCCCGCTTGATGCGACCATTCACTCCCTGCAGCAAACGGTCTTCTAGGATTCCATGCACGGTCAGAACGTGCGGCACGCCAAAGAAGATGTTCGCCGCGCTCGTGGCGGTGGCGGAGATGAACCCCTGGCTTTGGATCAGATCATGGCGTCGCTGGCGAAGTACGCGCAGGACGGCTTGGAAAAAGCCCAGCGACGAGGCCGGCGCCAGGATCAGCTCCGCGCCGAGCGCGGCTGCGTCCTCCCTTAATGCCTCGCGCTCCTGCACATCCGCAGCCAGGATCGTCACGCGCCAGTCGCGCCCCAGAT
This sequence comes from Desulfomicrobium sp., assembly GCA_024709365.1. GTDB lineage: Bacteria > Desulfobacterota > Desulfovibrionia > Desulfovibrionales > Desulfomicrobiaceae > Desulfomicrobium. Next base: position 23,885 of record JANJWV010000063.1, read on the forward strand.
GCCCGTACACATAACGCATATACGTTCGGATGCCGCCCAGGGGCCAGCGTACGACAGCCAGAAGACGCTTAGTTTTGGCCATTGCGTTTCAATTCCTGGTTGAAGAAATGCGTGCCCAGCACGGTCAGGGCCGCCAGCAGCAGCCATGTGTAGCGATACAGGTTATGATCGGCCCACCCCTTGAAGAGCAGGAGGATCATCGTCTGGATGATAGCCTGCCCCACCAGCGAGTGAAACCGGGGAATCGACTCCACATCCAGCGCGGAGGTTTTCCGCTGCTGCGGCGCGGGCGAAGGCCCGTTGCGCACATGCCCGGCACTCCCGTTCACCCGTGCCGTCCTTGCCACCGGTGCCGGGGGGCTTCCCCGGTCCGCTGCGGGCTTCTGCGGTACCAGGCGCTGGAAGCGGACGATGATGTTCCTGTTCTGGCGGTACAGAAGCCACAGCAACAATCCGAACGAGAGCAGGCCGGCGGTTCCGAGTTCGCTCAGCAACTGTCCGTACACGTTGTGGACGTTGGGGCCTACGGCCATCCCCGGCCACGCGAGCGGAAAATTGTGCGGTCCGATACCCAGTATCGGGTAGCTCTTGTAAAGCTCCAGGCCGCGCAGGAATCCTTGGGTACGGCCATCTGCGGAGGCCTGCGCCCCCACTGCGGCATACTCACCGCTGAATGTCGACAGGAAGCGCTTCTGAAGGTCTTCGGGCATGTAGTCCCAGGATACGACAAGAACCAATCCCGCGAGAAGGATTCCCCATATCTTCCGGGACGACCCCAGGACGATCAGCATCAGAAAGAGGATGAAGGTGACCATCCCGCTACGTGATCCCGTGAACATGACCGCCGCCAGGGAGAGTATCCCGTAGACCCAAAGGAACACCGTGACCCAGGCGCTGCGAAACCGGCTCTTGATCAAGGCCCAGGCCAGCGGCAGGGAATAGCAGATGGAGGCGGCAAAAGCGTTCGGGTCCCCGTACGTGATGTCGATTCCCATCATGCGCTTGATGCCCATGCGAAAAACATATCTGTCATGCACGAAGAACTCCCAAGCCGACTTGCCGACATAGAGGAACATAACCACCAAGAACGCCAGCAACACAACCCGGAAGTCTTCCTCATCCCGTACGGAAAGAATGACCATGAAATAGAAAATGACGTATTTGAGGTAGTCCACGATGAACGGCCACGAATGCGTCCAGCTGATTCCAAATATGCCGGACAACAAGAGCGTCAATGTGATACATGCTACAGCGCCGTTGAGCGGGTTTGAAAGGAAGCGCTTGTCCTTGTGCAGAAGCACAACTGTCATGAAGATGAGCATGTAGACACGTTCGATCCGGAGCTCCCCAAGAATTGACCAGTATTCGTAAGGCCTCAAGACCAGAAGGAACAGATAGCCGGCAAGCATGAGTGGCAGCATGGAATCAACTCCCTGGCAGCAGTTCGTACGATGAAGACGTGCAACGCGGTGCGGCCAAAATCTGGCGGTCATTGCAGGGCAAGCTGTGTTGGAACACTCTGTGGTACTCCTTAACCTTGAACCGCAGAACAGGGCGCATGGCCTGCCATCACAGCGCCGTATCCGCAGTCATCAGACGAATCGATTCGACAACGTGCGCAAAATGCCTGGCGCAGTCCCGGGCCGCATGCCTGTAGACATACCGCCTTGCCAGTGTGAAACGGCGGGCCAGCCTCTCCCGCAGACCTGCGACCACCGACATCGGCCCCTCCCTTCTGGCGGCGATGATTTCATGAGCCGCACGCCTGGCCAGTTCCTCGGGCTGCCTCCCAAGTTCCGCGCTCCGTCGCAGCAACGCCGAAACGGCCTGGCGATAGGGACCGGCGGCGATCCTCTGCACGTCGGG
>JANJWV010000125.1 GCA_024709365.1 Desulfomicrobium sp.
GGGGGGGGGCCGGCCCCCCCCCCACGCCATGCCAACACGGCCTAGTTGGACTGGCCCCAAATGGCGTTGATGCGCTCCTTCATCAGGGTCGCCCATTCGTTCATGGCTTCCTCGGTCTGTCCGGTCTTGCTGAACCCGGCGGAATCGTACTTCTTGCCGACCTTGGTTTCCGCGAACATGGCGATGTTCTCTCCCGTCACGGAATCGACGAACCGGACCTCGACCGCGCACTTGCCGACGCCCATGGCCTGTCCCGTTGCCGCCTGCTTGCCGGCGGAGAGGAGAATCCCGACGGGGATGACGGAGGTCAGGGCGTTGGACACGGGGCTGCTGGCCTCGACCTCGGTCACGGCCGCTTTGACGCTGATGACGCCCGGCCCGGGCTGGGCGGCCAGCTTCATGGGCTTTCCGTCGGGCACATGGGTCAGCACGTCATGAAAATATTTGGCCAGGAGTTCCAGTTCCTCCATATCCAGCCCCGACTCCTTGGCCATGTCCTCGCCGTGCCACAGCACCACCGGCTCGATGTACATGGCCGAGTAGGTCGACGGGTTGAACGAAGGGTTGCGCCAGCCCAGTCCGCCCTTCAGGTCGGGGTTTTTCTGCAGCAAGGCGTAGTCGGCGCCCAAAAAGTGGTCCGCGGGATTGAAGTCCTTGGATACCGTGTCGTTTCCCGTGCTCGCGCACGCGCACAAGGAGAACATCAACGCGATGAGAATGAACTTTTTCATGGCAACTCCTTTTCTTCCTCTGTGATGAGAATGTTGACGAAATCTTCCACCACGCCGACGCGGGAAGCCGCGGCGGGCCGCGACGGACCGGCGTCATCTCGCGGGAGACTGGCTCCTGGCCTCTTCGATGACCTCCATTCCTCCAAGCGCGGTGGCGTCGAAGAACTCCGTCGACGGCGCCTTGCGCGACCACTCCATGGCTTCCAGCATCCTGAAGAAGGACGGCGACCGCAGATGGGCCGTCAACGCCTCCCAGGACCGCCACTGCTCCGTGAACACGATGGCGCCGTCCTCCCCCGTCTCAAAGGCCACGGAACAGCACAGGCACGAGGCGTCCGCCGCCAGCGTGACACGCATGGATTCCAGCACGTCGATGACCGCCGGAGCCGACCCCGCAACGGGGTAAATCTTGAAAATGGCGAGATGCATGCTTCCCTCGCGAAACGACTCATTCAGGATTACCGAAGATGCGACGTACCTGCCTTACAAGATGCGCACCACCCGGCCGGATCGGCCTTGCTTCAAGACAACGCACCGAACACAAAGAAGAAATCCTCAACCCGAGAAGCTTGCGCCATCCCGGGCCGCTACCGGGCCAACGACATTCCGTCCCATGGTCGGCATATCGTCCCGGCATGCGTTTCGCCTGCAAATCGGCGCATCCAACGGAGGGTTCCGCACCGGTCGAGACCTCTGCCCGGCACGATGTATGCGGATGTGCAGGAGACCCCGGACGAGACGCGCGTCTGGACATCCGCCTCCGGCTCACTCGGAATTGCCTTCGGCCTGGGCGGCCTTGGCTGCGGCAGCCGCCAGGGCCTGCTCCTCCTCGGCCAGTAGCGCGGCCGCGGCCGCGCCGCCGATGGCCGCCGCGGTGGCCGGTTTCGCGTTCTCGGCCTCGCGGGCCACGAGGGCCTGGATTTCCGGGGGCAGGTAGACCGTCACGTTGCGGTGGGCGAACTCGATGCCGTTCTTGCGGAAGGCCTCCTGGACCCGGCGGTAGACTTCCTTGTGCATCACGAACTGGTGGCCGGGCAGGGTTCTGAACTTGACGCGCAGGATCATGGCCGAATCCTCCATGGCCCGCACGCCGTTGGACTTGATGTCGCCGAGCAGGATGCGGCGGAAGGACTCGTCGGCCTGCATCTCCTTGTTGATCTTCTTGATGACCTTGCGGATCTTGTCGATGTCGGCGTCGTAGCGGATGCGGAAGTCGAGCTTGCTGACGATGTAGTCGCGGCTGAAGTTCTGCAGGATCTTCATGCTGCCGTAGGGCACGTTGTAGACCATGCCGCGCGGGTGGCGCAGCTTCATGGAGCGCAGGGAAATCTGCTCCACCGTGCCCTTGGCCGAGCCGGCCTCGACGTAGTCGCCGACGCGGAAGGCGTCGTCGATGAGGAAGAACACGCCCGAGATGATGTCCTTGACCAGGGTCTGGGCGCCGAAGCCGATGGCCAGCCCGAAGACCCCCGCCCCGGCGATGAGCGGCGCGATGTCCACCCCCATGGAGGACAGAGCGGACAGCGTGCCCAGGACCACGATGACGGTCAGCACGAACTTGCGCAGCAGCACCAGCAGAGTGGCCGTGCGCGACCCTACGCCGCCGCCCTCGTCCATCTCGTCCGGGTCGATGCCCGAAAGGGCCATCTCCTCCCGCAGCTTGCGGTCGATCTGCACGCGCACGATCTCCCAGAAGACCAGAGCGGACATGACCACCAGGAGCACGCCCATCACGTTGCGGGCCAGGAGCCAGCCCATGGGGATGGATACCCCCCAGATGCGCAGCATGAGGAACACGCCGGAAAGGACGAGGATCAGTCGCATGGTGCTGCTGATGATCGGAAAGAGGGCCCCGATGGACTTTCCGCCCTGGGGGGCGCCCTGGACGGGAGCCCCGTCCTCCGCGGCATCCTCCCCCGCGGGAACGCTCTCTTCCGCGGCGAAGGCCAGCAGCCTGCGGCACCAGAGGTCGATGCCGACGAAGACGGGCACGAGGAACAGACTCAGGACCAGCCGGGCCAGCGACTCTTCCGTCGCCAGGGCGCGCAGGCTCCAGACCACGCCGACGACAAGGGCGTAGGCCAGGGCCGCGTACTGCCAGTATTCGGCCAGCACGGTGCCCAGGACGGGCTGCGCCCCCTTTTCCGCCTGCAGGGCCAGGTTTACCCGGCGCCTGTTCCAAAGAATCATGCCCGCCATGAGAAGCCCCGCGCACATGCCCGCAGACGCATGCACGAAGGCTCCCAGGTCCGGCGCCGCGGCAATCCGCTCCATGACCAGGCTGGCCAGGGCCAGCAGCGTCACGACCGCCGTCGTCGTCACGAGCCACGTGTGCAACGCCCCGGCGGCGGAGTCGCTCAAGGGCAGGACCCGTCCCTGTGCGACGCCCGGCGAGAGGAGCAGCTGGGCCAGAATCTCCAGGGCGAAGGCGTAGGTCAGCGTGCCGAACAGCAGGTTGGCGAGCTGCCGCTCAACGCTCTCGTCCGGGATGAAGACCATCATGAGCAGGGCGTAGACGCAGAACCAGCCCCCCAGGGACACGGAGTGGAAGAAAACCCTGGCCAGAAAGATGCGCAGCCGGGTCAGGGTGTTCCCGGACCTCGCCGCGCACTGCCGCCGCACGACGGCGTTCAGGATTCTGCGCACGAAGAGCAGCGCGGCCAGGGCGCACAGGATGACGCCTGCCGCACGGGCCAGGGTTCCGGCCGCGTGACCTCGCCCCTGCGGGCCGCCCAGGGCGTCGAGCATCCTGCCCGGGTCGCGGGCCTCCTCGCGGGCCCTGGCGAACCTGTCCCGGATGCCGATCAGGAATGCCCGGGTGCGCGCCTCCGCCCTGTCCAGGGCATGCAGCAGCCCGGCTGCCCGGTCGGGGGGCGGCGCGAGCGCGGCCTTCTCCTTGAGGTTTTCGAGCAGCATCGCCCGGGCCTGGGCTTCCGTGAGGGTGCCCAGGTAGGCCTCGATTCCGCCCGGGGCCGACGCATTCACGGCCCGGGCAGGCGCGGCGGAAAGGGTCGCCAGCGCGACGAGAAGCAGGGTCGACACAACGAGCGTTCTGGCGCAATCCCAAAGCATCACTGTCCCCCTGCCGGTGAGGTTTTCCGTCCTGCGGCCCGCACGAAGGCGCGTGGCGCTATTGCGGTTGCAGGTCGTCGAAATAGTCGGGCATCCACATGGCCTCGTGCACGCAGTCCGTGCCGTTTCCGGTCCCGGGCTGGCACGTGTTGAGGCGGGAATTGATGACCTCGAAGGCGGTCATGGGAAAATCGAGCAGCGGCCGTTCGTAGCGGGCCGGGTCGTCCAGGATGGCCTCGACCTTCTCCCGCATCTCGACGACGCCGACCGTTTCCCAGGGAATGTATTCCAGGAGGCCCCGGTTCGCGAAAATCCTGGCGCGCATGAGCTGCTCCTGGCGCGGCCTGCTGCGCGGGATGACCAGGGCCGGACGGGCCGCGCAGATGATCTCGCACATGGTGTTGTAACCGCCCATGGACACCACGCAGTCCGCCGCGAGAATGAGCTTCTCCATCTTCCTGTGGAACTTGACGATGCGGATCCTGAGCTTGCGCGCCCTCGAGGCGAGACTGTCGAAGAGGTCCTCCGACAGCATGGGTCCGGTGACGATCATGGTCTTGAAATACGGGCGCGGGTGGCTTTCCACCATGGACAGATAGGTGTCGATGACCTTGTACCCGTCGCCGCCGCCGCCGGTCGTGACCAGGACGAAGCGGTCCTCGGCCCCGAGGCCCATTCGCCGCCTGATGGCCGGTCTGTTGCGCTTGCGCGGGACCTGGCGCGGGATGTAGCCGGTGAAGTGCATCTTCTCTTCGATACGTCCAGGGATGGCGTATTCGCGGACCGCGTCGAAGATGTCCCTGCACCCGTAGACCCAAATCTCCGAATAGAGCTGCTCGAACGCTTCGTAGACCTTGCGGGTCCGCCACTCCTCGACGGTGCTTTCGGGGCTGTCCATGATGTCGCGCAGCCCGAGGACGACCTTGGTGCGCGGACACTTCTCGCGCAGCCAGAGCAGCGTGGCCGTGATCTCGAGCTTGAGGCCCAGGGGCGCCTTGTCGACCAGGAAAATGTCGGGCTTGAGGGTCTTGGCCGTGGCCAGGATGATGTTCTGCCGGATGGCCAGGGCCAGGGACGGGTCGATGGCGATGGAATGGGGAACGTAGCTTTCGTTGGACTGCTTGATCATGCCGGGAATGCGCACGAAATCGATGCCTTTGGGGATGTCGAAGCGCCCGACGATGGGCGAGCCCGTGAGAATCAGGATGCGGTGGTCCTTGCCGAGCATGTTCTGGGCCAGGGCCATCGTGCGCCGGATATGCCCGAGCCCGTACGTATCATGGGAATACATCAGTATGTTCATAAATTCCCTTGAAATTCAGCGCTCATACGACTTTCCAAAGGCACGTTCCACTATCCCACTCTCCACGTGCAGCCCGTTCCTCTGCGGCACGAAGAAGAGAAATGAGTACTTAATACGATAAAGAACGTACGTATGTCCATTGAGCCGAAGCAAAGAGCATGCTCACGAGCCATTTCGGAGAGAATTGATCCAACTATCAGGGATAAAAAAAGAAAAGGGCAACCCGAAAAACTTGGGTTGCCCTCTGACGCCAGAAGGTGGTCTGCATGCAATCCCGGGGACGAAATACCGTCCCCGGATGTCACATTGTCTTGGGAACGATGCCCAGTTTGCGCATGCGGGAATACAGGGTCGACGGCTTCATCTGCAGCACTTCCGCCGCCCCCTGAGGTCCCTTGATCCGGTTGCGGGTGCTCTTCAGGACCGAAAGAATGTACTGGCGCTCCATGTCCTCCAGGGATCGGCCCCTTTCCATCGCGGTCGGGCCGGACGTCAGGCGCTGCAGCTGCAGGGTCTCGCCGGGACTGACGATGAGGGAGTGTTCGATGACGTTGCGCAGCTCCCGCACGTTGCCGGGCCAGGCGTAGGCTTGCAGGACCTCCATGTCGCGGCTGGCGATGCGGCGGATCTTCTTGCCCATGCGCTCGCCGAACTCCCCGACAAACTCCCAGACCAGCTGCGGGATGTCCTCGGGCCTCTCCCGCAGGGGCGGGACCGTGATGGGGAAGATGCTCAGGCGGTAGTAGAGGTCGCGCCGGAACCGCCCGTGCTCGACCTCCGCCTCCAGGTCGCGGTTGGTGGCCGCGACGACCCGCACGTCGACCTTGATGGTCTGGGGGCTGCCGAGACGCTCGAACTCCCCGTCCTGCAGGACGCGCAGGAGCTTGGCCTGGGTTTCCAGCGACATCTCGGTGATCTCGTCGAGGAAGAGCGTGGAGCCGTGGGCCAGTTCGAACCGCCCGCGCTGCTTGCTCAGGGCCCCGGTGAAGGCGCCCTTCTCACGGCCGAACAGCTCGCTCTCGACCAGGGCGCCCGGCAGGGCCGCGCAGTTGACCTTGACCATGGGGCGGCTGCCCCGGTCGCTCATGCGGTGGATGGTCTGGGCGATGAGCCCCTTGCCCGTGCCGGTCTCGCCCTGCAGCAGGACTGTGCTCCCGGTCCGGGCCACCTGGCCGATCTAGGTCATGACCTCGCGCATCTTCGCACTCGAACCCAGCACCTCGCCCTGCTCGATGATGGCCCCGGCCTCCTTGCGCAGATATTCGTTCTCCCGTTCCAATTGCCTCCTGAGCTCCTCGATCTCCCGGACCTTGTCCTGCAGCCTCTGCTCCATCTCCATGCTCTCGGTGATGTCCAGGGTCACGCCCACGAGCAGCTTCCCGCGTTCGGGACCGGCCGCGGCCATCCGCCCCCTTGAGACGAGCCAGCGCTGGCCGGCGCTGATACAGGCGAGGCGGTACTTGACCGTGACTTCCTGCTCGGTCCTGCGGGCCTCCTCGATCTTGGAGAGCACCAGCGCGTGGTCAGCGGGGTCGATCCTGTCCATGACGTCCCGCAAGCTCACGGGCTGGTCCGGCGCGAACCCGAAATGATCGAGGGACTTGTTGGTGGCCCAGATCTCGCCGGTGTCGAGGTTGATCTCCCACATCCCGCACCCGGCGGATCGAGCCGCCAGTTCCAGCCGGTCATTTGCGTCCTTGAGGATGAGCTCGGCTTCACGGCGCTGCAGGGCGCTGACGAATATCTCGCCGATCAGGCGGACCTGGTCGACAATCTCCGCGGACCAACGCCGCTCCTTTTCCAAAGAGTGCAGAGTCAGGACATGGTGAACCCGCGAGCCGATCATCAGGGGAACGCTCAAAATGGACTTGGTTCCGATGCCCTCGTGGGTGCGTCTGTCGATGTCCGCCTCGGGCGGGTAATCATCGAGGCTGGCGATGGACATGACGCGCTGCTGGATCACCAGCGTCTGATAGCCCCAGGGAAAGTGGTCGATCAGATTCATGTACCGGGGGACTTTCGTGACCCCTTCCGCGTACCAGGCGTAGGCGATCTGCGCGATGGGCGAGCCGTTGTTCACGGAGAGCAGCCCGCCGCGGTCGGCCTTCAGCGCGGGGAGCGCTTCGGCCAGGGACAGCATGATGTCGTCATCCAGAGACTCGGAGGAGGATCGCACCAGCCGGGCAGATATTTCGGCGGTGAGCTTTTGGAGATCGGCCAGATTGATCATGGGTGACTTTGGCAACCGGTTATTCCGTTCGCGCAGCCTCGGCTGCGAATACAACATGCGTTCCGGGAACTTGAAACGAGGCCGGACATTTTCAACATAATGTCTGGCGGGACAATTTTAACTTTCGAATCCAATGACATAAAATTGATTCACGAGCAAGGGACTGCGGGAATAAACGACTGGCGTCATACGGCATGGCGACCGGCCTGCGGCCTTCCGCCGACGGTCAGACAATGCGGCCGGACAGTGTAGAGGCGCACACCTGGTGCATGGCACGGACGAAGCACATGGTTCGATCCTTGTCCCTTTGGCCGGCAGTTCGAAAGGTGATGCGTCCCGCACACCTTGGGGGCATGCGGGAACGCAAGGGCTAGCAAATGCCGATGCATCGGCAGATACTATTGGTTGGACTTCTTGCCGGCGTTGTAGCCGCTCTGGTAGGCGGCATCCTTGGACTTCTGATTCTGGTCGTAGAGGTAGCCGCCCGCGGCTCCGGTCGCCGCGCCGATGGCCAAGCCCATGCCGGTGTTGCCGCTGACTGCGCCGATGATGGCGCCCGCACTGGCGCCGATGGCACCGCCGCTCAGGGTGCGCTGCTGGGTGTCCGACATCCCCGAGCAGCCGGACAGGCCAAGACCGATGGCCAGTATGAGGACAAGAATGATCTGTTTCATGATCGTCTCCTTCGCACTGTGCATGAATTCATGCCGTTCGTGTTTTCCTTTCTTGCCCGCCGTCACTTGCAGGGCCAAGTCTCCATCAGGAAGCGAAACTCCGTTTCCACGGGCTTCTCCCCCATGTACTGGGGATGCGCCTTGGCCCACTCGATGAACATGGCGATAGCCTCGTTGCGGGTCGGGGGAGGCTCCGGGAAACAGACGAGCTTTATCCCTTCAGGACCGGCAGCGGCGGCCGCATAGTACTGGAAAGCGCCGACCAGGTACCCGTGACAGAAGTTCAAGGCCTGGTTGTAGAGGGGGTCATCGGGGGCAGCAGTACACAGGTCGATCAGGTTCTGTGTCGTCTTGACCTCGAAATCCTTCTCCGTGGCCGCCCCGGCCAGGGCCGGAAGCGCCAGGAGCGCAGCCAGGACCAACGTCAACACCTTGCTTTTCATGATTCTTCTCCTTGGTTGGATTTCATGACGCCTCAACGCTTTCTACGAAAAAGCCGTACTCAACCCATTTCAATATACATACCATCCCTGACAAACCTTCGTCCACCTCCGCAATGCCTGCGCTGCCTGATGTCGCGAAGATGAACATGGCGCCGAGCGTTGTGCGATTACAACCAAAGGACGCAATATCGTCCCCGAAGGCTTGGCGACCCGGACGCTCCGCCCCCCAACGACCTGAAAGGACCCGGCGCGGCGACCCTCCTGCCGGAGAGAATGGGCCCGATGAAAATGCGCACCGAACGAATGCGATTGCCCATTCTCACGAAACCGGTGTATGAAGCGAACAAGTCGTCCTGGCGTGCCTCCCCTCCCCGTCCGTAACGTTCGAACAGCATGCTCCTTGCTCTGCGGTATCGAAGAACGACTGCAACGAATTCCTCGACCAGACCCCGGAAAATCCGAGGGAGCGGTCGCAACCCACCCGCAGGCGGGGTCCGCGGGAAGGAGTTTCCGTCATGACATCCGAACAGAAGCGGCTTGAAGAGGCACGCGACGGGAAAGCCCCATGGAAGCTCTGGGGCCCCTACCTGAGCGAGCGCCAGTGGGGCACGGTGCGCGAGGATTACAGCGAGGGCGGCGACGCCTGGAACTTCTTCACCCACGACCACGCCCGCTCCCGGGCCTACCGCTGGGGGGAGGACGGCATCGCGGGCATCAGCGACGACAAGCAGCGGCTGTGCTTCGCCCTGGCCCTGTGGAACGGCCGGGACCCCATCCTCAAGGAACGCCTCTTCGGCCTGACCAACAGCGAGGGCAACCACGGCGAGGACGTCAAGGAGTACTACTTCTACCTCGACAGCACGCCGACCCACTCCTACATGAAGTGCCTCTACAAGTACCCCCAGGCCGCCTTTCCCTACGAAGACCTGGTCCGCACCAACACGAGCCGGACACGGGACGAAATGGAGTACGAACTGCTCGACACCGGCGTCTTCGACGAAGACCGCTACTTCGACGTCTTCGTGGAGTACGCCAAGGCCGGGCCCGAGGACATCCTCATCCGTATCACGGCCGAAAACCGTGGGCCGGAGGGAGCGCGCCTGCACCTCCTGCCCACGCTGTGGTTCCGCAACGACTGGGCGTCCTGGATCAGCGAGGCCAACAGGGCACCAGAAGCGCCGCGGCTCAGGAAGGCGGCAAAAGGGAACGCCATCTCTGCGGCGCACCGGCTGCTGGGCGAGTTCACCCTCTTTTGCGAAGGCGACGTCCCCCTGCTCTTCACCGACAACGTGACCAACAACGACCGCCTCTTTCCCGGTCGCCCCAACTCGTCCCCGTACGTCAAGGACGGCGTCAACGACTTCGTGGTCTATGGCCGGAAGGCCGCGGTCAACCCGGACATGCAGGGCACCAAGGCCGCCGCGCACCATCAGTTCACGATCCCCGGCGGCGGGTCCGCGACGATCCGCCTGCGCCTGTCCAGGCAGGACAGCCTCCCGCGCCATCCCTTCGGCAAGGAATTCAACGACATGTTCGCCGCCAGAATACGGGAGGCTGACGAATTCTATGCCGCCCTGACGCCGAAGCCGGTGGGGGCCGACGCCGCCGGCGTCATGCGCCAGGCCCTGGCCGGCATGCTCTGGAGCAAGCAGTTCTATTTCTTCGACGGCGACAGCTGGCTCGAGGAGCATCACTCCCACCCGCTCCACCACGGGTACCGCAACTCGCGCAATTCCGAGTGGTTCCACATGCTCAACGAGGACGTCATCTCCATGCCCGACAAGTGGGAGTACCCCTGGTACGCGGCCTGGGACCTGGCCTTCCACACCCTGCCGCTATCCATCGTGGACCCCGACTTCGCCAAGGACCAGCTCAACCTCATGCTGCGCGGCGTCTACCTGCACCCCAACGGCCAGATGCCGGCCTACGAGTGGAACTTCAGCGACGTGAACCCCCCGGTCCACGCCTTCGCGACCCTCTTCCTGCACCGCATCGACCAGGCCCTGCGCGGCAAATCCGACCTCGACTACCTGAAGACCACATTCAACAAGCTCGTGCTGAACTTCACCTGGTGGGTCAACCGCAAGGACCGTTTCGGCAAGAACGTCTTCGAGGGCGGGTTCCTGGGCCTCGACAACATCGGGGTCTTCGACCGCAGCGCCCCCCTGCCCACCGGCGGCTACCTGGAGCAGGCCGACGGCACGGCCTGGATGGCGTTCTTCACCCAGAACATGTGCGAGCTGGCCGTGGAGCTCGCGGCCGAGGACCCGACCTACGAGGACATGGTCCTCAAGTTCGTGGAGCACTTCTACTTCATCGCCGCGGCCATGAACCGCCAGGGCGGCGAAGGCATGTGGGACGAGGAGGACGGCTTCTACTACGACCTGCTGCGCCTTCCCGACGGCAGTTCCCAGCGCCTCAAGGTGCGCTCCATGGTCGGCCTGCTGCCTCTGTGCGCGGCGACGGTGGTCGAGAAGTGGCAGCGGGAGAACATCCCCAGGGCCTTCGCCCAGATCTGGAAGCGCGCGCACCGGATGCCGGAACTCCTGGAGACGGTCCACGCCACGGGCCCCGGGCATTACGGCGTGGCGGAGCGCGGCATCCTGGCCCTGGTCAACGAGGAGCGCCTGCG
>JANJWV010000132.1 GCA_024709365.1 Desulfomicrobium sp.
GAACCCTGCCGAACTGCTGGCTTCCAAGCGCATGCGCCAGTATCTGGACAAGCTCGGAACCGTTTTCAACCGCATCATCATCGACGGCCCGCCTTCGGTCGGCTTCGCCGACGTGCTGGTGCTGGGCAGTCTGGTCAACGGGGTCATCCTGGTCACCACCCTGGGCAGGACCCACCGTCAGGCCCTGCGACTGTTCCGGCGATCCCTGTCGAACATCAACGCGAGGTTGCTCGGGACCATCGTCAACCGTCTCGACATGCAGAACCGCTTCGGGGGATACTACACGAAATACTACAAATACTACTATCACTCCTATTCCTACGGTGTCGGGCAGGCGGAACTGGCGGCGGAGAGCGCAGCGGAGCAGACGGAGGAATCGCGCGATTCCTGAAATGGCTTTCGACGGGAGACTTTTTGCGATGACGCTTTTCCATAACCTTTGAGACATGGGCAGGGAGAGGGAATGAGTCAGGCCCGGTTGCGGGTATTGGGCCGGTTTCTTGGGGCCGCCATCTGCCTCGTTATGGGCGGCGTCCTGCTCTTCTGGGCCTTCGGCTCTTCACGGCTGGCAGTGCGTAATGTCGATTTCGTGCTGCAAAGCCCGCTCATGGACCCATGGGCCCAGGCCTGGATCATGCGCGGGGACGACGCCCGTTTCCGGTGCATGGACACCGCCCGTGCCGCAGACGCCTACTGGCAGGCCGTGGGCCGAAACCCCCTCCTTTTCGGCGGGTGGTTCGCCCTGGCCCGGCTGGAGCGGCAGCGGGGCGCCGCCCGCCAGGCCGACGCCCTGCACGATTTTCTCCTGGCGGGCGTCCCGCCCTCGACGTCCTGGGGGTGGCACCATTTGCTGCTCGCCGCGGACAGGCGGGACGATTCGCGTTTCCGGCAGGGATTCAATTTCGTTCTCGGAAACATGCCCCGGTACCGCCAGGAGGCCGTCGAACTGGCCCTCGGGTTCTGGGGCGGATGGTCGGCGACCCTTGCAGGCGCCGTGGCGGCGAACAGGTGGAGCGTGCTCGAGGAGTGCATGGCTCGCAAGGCGGTCGACGAAGCCATCGGCCTCTACGTCACCCTTGCAGCGGACCCGGAAGCGCGACCCGACGAGGCCGGGCGGGCCCGTTTCATCGATTTCCTTTTGGACTCCAAACGCTGGAACGATGCAGCCGACACGTGGAGGAGTTCCGGACTTTTCCGGGGCGGTCTGGTGGACAACGGCGGATTCGAGGCGCCCCTTGCCGGCACGGCTTTCGGATGGCGAAAGGCGCCCGCCGACGGTGCGGAAGTGCGCAGGGAACCCCGGAGCGGGACGGGAGGATATGCCGTACGCTTTCATTTCCTGGGCACCACCAATCTGCGTTACGATCATTTCTCCCAATATGTGGCCGTGGAGCCGGGACAGGTCTACGAATTGCGTTTTGCCGCCAGGTCCGAGCGCCTGTCCACCGACCGCGGTCCGTTCGTGGAGATCGGGGGCATGGAATGTCCGGGCTTCCGGGCGGCCAGCCAGGAAATCACAGGCAGCCGAGGCTGGAGCGGGAACGTCGTGACCTTCGAGGTCCCTGATGGATGCCGGGTGGTGCGGGTCGCGGTACGCCGCGACGAGAGCCTGAAATTCGACAACAAGATTGCGGGGGATTTCTGGATCGATGATGTGGAAATCGTCCAAAGGCCCAGCCAACCCTGAACCCGGGAGGGCTTCCACCTTCCGTAACGGGCCGGAACCGGCGTTGCAGCGTCTGGTCCGGCTTGTCGCGGAAGAGGGGGGAGTGCATTCGTTCCTCCACCGGGCCACGGCGGATCAGGGGGTGGTCGAGGAAGCGAGGGCCTTGACCCGGATGCTGCTGGGCGGACAGGACATTCCCGAAGCATGCCGACAACTCTGTCGCCGTTGCCTCGTGGACGAATCCCTCCTGCGGGCCCGGCTGTGGGCCGTGGCCTCCCTTTTCCCGGATCGGGAATCAACCATCGCAGGGCCGTATCAAATCCTGGGCGTTGAACCCTGGGCCGGACAGGGTGCCGTCAAGCGGGCCTTCAGGGCCCATTGCCGCCAATGGCACCCGGATCACAATCAGGGCGACCCTGGGGCCGCGACCCGCTTCCGGCAGATCAAGACCGCCTTCGACATGATCAACGATTCCGCGGGAGCCCGAGGATGGGGGCCGCCCCCCGAAGTGAACGCATGGGATGAGCCGGGAACGTGCGGAGAGAGGAAAACGTGGCCGCGCCTGCGCCGTCTGACGCCGTTGGCGACCGTCGTGGCGCTTCTGGTTCTGACCGTGGGCGGTGCGGACCTCGTGTTTCAATATCTCCGGCCTGGGTTCGCACCCCGCGAAACATCCCGAACCGTCAATGTTCCGCCTGACATGACGCCCGCAACAGGCGAGGACGAAGCATTCCCGGGCGCGCGGGAGCCTTTGGTTATTCCGGGGGCGACATCCCGGCAGTCCGCCGTCGGGACGGCCGACCGGTCCGCATCCCCGGCAACCGGCGGCCGTGGGGATTCCGACGCCGCTCACGGCAGTGCCGCTCAAGTCACTCCGTCGCGTCCCGACGGTGCCTTAGTCCTGGATGATGCCGTGAAACTGGACGAGGAGCGGGGAGACGGGGCAGCCGGCGGGGTCGCCGTCGCGCACGGGAAGGGTGCCGAGTCCTCCCCGACGAAGGCCCATGAGAACATGGAAGGCCAGCGCGATGCCGAGGAACGTCTGGCAATGTTCATCGCCGCCTATGTCCGGGATTACTCCCGACGGGACCTGGAGGGTTTCATGCGGCACTTCGCCCCATCCGCCCTCGAGAACGGGACGCCGATCAAGTCCCTGCGCCATCGTTACGAGGAGAGTTTCCGCAACATCCCGGCTGTGCGGTACAGCATCATGGCGGACTCCATGAGCGTCGGGCCCGACCACGTCCGTTTCGCGGGCCGCTGCGAGCTGCGGAGGGGCCTCGCCGACGGTCAAGCCATTGCGATGAACGGGACGCTGCACATGGACCTGGAACCCTTCGGGTCGACGTTTCGCGTGCGCAGCCTGCAGTACGCCATTCGCTGACCCGGTCCGACATTCCTGCGGCCATGGCGCCGCACCCTGCCTGAACCCGACCTCCCGAGCGCACTGAACGGGCTCGTACGTCTGCCCCGGCAAGAACTCGTCATCTCCGGGCAGGCGGCGCTTTTACGTGCCGCAGGACCCGAGCAGCTCGGAATATGGAAGGGGAGAGGCAACGGATCAGGCTGCGCCCACAGGACCGCCCGGCAAGGGACGGCTCCTCCCTGCTCGGCCGGTGTGCCGAAGTGTTCAGGTCGCGGTGTTGCGCGTCGTTGTCTTGAACGCCGCATCTGTCCCGGCAATATGGAAATGCAGGACGGCGACCATGACGGCCGTCAGCTGGTTGGCCGGGATGGCGTTGTTGAATTCGGTCCAGGCATGGAGCAGATACCCTCCCAGGGCCGCCAGCGTGCCGGCGGCCAGCGTCAGGCGGTCCTGGTCCATGGTCTGCCGCCCGCGCCATAGAAGGATGGCCTGCCGCCACCACAGCCCCCATATGCAGAGGATCAGGATGCCTGCCGCGGGCAGGCCCATCTCCACGGCGGCTTCAAGGTAGTCGTTGTGGGCGTGCTTGGCCCGTTGTCCGGGGTCCAAGGCGTTCTGGTAGGCACGGCTCACGGTCGGGTATGTCCCGAGGCCCGTGCCCGCCAGGGGGTGATCCAGCAGGGCGGTCCACCCGTCCTTCCACAGGTCGAAACGGCCCGCGGCGCCTTGTCCGATCTGCGAAAAGCGTCCCGCGATGCCGTCGAAGCCGATGAAGCTCCCGTAGCAGAGCATGATCACCCAGCATCCGGCCAGAACCATGGCCATACGCTTCCGGCGAAAGCCGGCGAAGGCGAAGAGCAGGGAGGAGGACAGCAGGGCGGCAAGGATCCCGCCCCTGGACTGGCTGAATACGAGGGCCAGCACGACCAGACCCAGACAGAACACCCCGAAGGCCTTCTTCTGCACGAGGACTTGGGCCCGTTCCCGAGTGCCCAGAATCCGCTCCATCTTGCGCGGCGACTTGAGTATGAGCAGGTAAGCCAGCAGCACGGGCCAGAGCAGGCCGAGAAATGCGGCGAAATGGTTGCGGTTGATGAACGTGCCGCGAGCATAGCCCTTGTACGCCAGGCCGGTCGCGGCATCGACGTCCCACAGCACCCCCAGGGAGGGGAGGAGGGCCTGCAGCACTCCGTACAGGGCTTCGAAACCCGCCAGCAGGAACAGGCCGTGCAGGAGCCATGCGGGGTGGCTTCGGCCGCCGGGCTGCAGGCTCCGGTAAAGGATCGAGGCGAACGCGATGAGGAAGGCCCACCATGTGAGATGCATCCAGGTCGAAAGCGGGTCATAGCTGAGGGCGGTGGTGGCGATGCCGCCGAATTCCCTCAGCCCGTCACTCCATCGGGCGCGTACCGGGGAGAGGAATGTCTGCAGCCATGCGGGCAGGGGTGCGACCTGGAGCAGGGGCACGCACAGCAGGGCCAGGGCGGCGGCCTGCAGGCGTCGCATTTCCCCTTGGGGCGCGATAAGCTCGTGCCTGAGGCTCCATGTTCCGATGCCCAGGAAAACCAGTCCGCTCACGGCTTGCCATATCCACGGTCTGGCGCCTCCAAAAAGGAGCGTCAGCAGGATCAGGGGCAGGAAGACGAGAACGCGCAGGACAAAGTCCGCCCGGTCATGAATCACTCGCGGGAGGGCATGGGGCTTGGAGGACGCGCATGGCTGCGGCTCTGTTTTTTGGAAGGCGCTCATGGGCGTTCCTGATCACGGAGAGCCCGGTGAAGCCGGCAAATCCAAAGGACGGGCGAATCTGGCATATGTCCGCCCCGTCCGGGTCATTTCAGAAGACGGTTGATGATGTCCTTGTACTTCTTCTCGATGACGTGCCGCTTCTTCTTGAAGGAGTTGGTCAGCTCCTCGCCGAGGGTGAACTCCTTGTCCAGGAAATGGATGTTCTGGAGCTTCTCGTAGGGCTTGAAGCCTTTCTTGGCGTTCAGGAGCTTGTTCATCTCCTCGCGCAGGCGGTCCAGGAGCTGCTTGTCCTTCAGGGCGGACTCGGTTTCGTCCAGGACCTGGTTGTACTTCTCGTAGACGAATTCCCGCAGCTTTTCGAGGTCCGGCACGATGAGGGCGCCCAGGCCTTTCTTGTCCTGGCCCACCAGCACGGCGTCCTGGACGAAGGGGAACATGGACAGGGTGGCCTCGATGTTGGTCGGGTCCACGTTCTCGCCGCTGGCCAGGACGATGATCTCCTTGGCCCGGCCGGTGATGACCAGTTCGCCCGTGAGGGTCAGCTTGCCCAGGTCGCCCGTGCGCAGGAAGCCGTCGGGCGTGAAGGCCGAGGCGTTGGCCTCGGGGTTGTTGTAGTAGCTCTTGAAGACCTGCGGCCCGCGGACCTGGATCTCACCTTCGGTGCCGTTGGGCACGACCTCGCCCTGGTCACCCACGATGCGCAGTTCCGTTTCGGCCACGGCCGGGCCGATGGTCCCGAAGACGTCGCAGTTGAAGCCGCGGCCGGCGATGCCCGGCGAGCACTCGGTCATGCCGTAGGCGTTGACGATGCGAATGCCGATGGCGTCGATCCATTCGTCCAGGTAGGACGGCAGGCTGCCGCCGCCGCTGATGGCCGCCTTGAGACGGCCGCCGAACTTGTCCTGCACCAGGGTGAATTTCTTCTGGGCCAGGAGGTAGGGCAGAAAGAGGAAGACGTTCTCCACCGCGGCGCGGACCTTGGCCGCCCAGCGCAGGGGGAAGGCCTTCTTCTCGAAGACCGGCAGCTGGTCGCGCATGATGCGCCTGTTGCGGCGGTAGGCGGCCGAGACCCGGACCAGCAGGTTGAAGATCTTGGCCTTCTTCGGGTCCTTCTTTTTCAGCGCGGCCGTGATCTTGGAGTAGAGGGACTCCCAGATGCGCGGCACCGTGGCCACCTGGGTGGGCTTGTAGGTTTCGAGATCCGAGGCGAAGGTGCGGATGGACGAGTAGACCAGGCAGCTGCCCTTGGCCACGGAGAGGTATTCGGCCGTGCGCTCGAAGATGTGCCAGGTCGGCAGGATGGACACCCAGACGTCGTCGGACTGCAGCCTGATGAGCGGCGGCAGGGTGCGTACGTTGTGCATGATGTTGGAATGGGTCAGCATGACGCCCTTGGGCGTGCCCGTGGTCCCCGAGGTGTAGATGATGGTCAGCAGGTCGTCGGGGGCGATCTTGGCGGCCAGTCCCTTGAACCACTCGATGTCGCGCGGCTCGATGATCCGGTCCTTGAGGAGTTCGCTGTAGGTCACGGCCTTGTCGAACCAGGAGTGCTTCTCCTCGCCCGCGATGATGAAAAGCCCCTTGGGCTTCAGGGTTTTGATCAGGGCCTGGCAGTCCTTGTAGAGCTTCTCCGTCTCCAGGATGAGGAACTCCGCCCCGGAATGGGTGACGATGAACTCGATCTCGCTCGGCGGCGTGTCGGACCCGCGCGGCACGCTGACGGCGCCCAGGGCCTGCAGGGCCATGTCCGTGACGATCCAGGAGTAGCGGTTGTCGGACAGCAGGAAGACCTTGTCGCCGCGGCGGACCTTGTGGTCCTTGAAGGCGCGGGCCAGGATGAGCACGTCCTCGAAGAACTTCTCGAAGGTGACCCGGAACTCGTCCTCGCCCACGCGGTAGATGAAGGCGAGATTGTCCCGGTGCGTGGAGCAGCTCTCCAGGAAGGTGTGGAATAACGTCGGGGCGAAGGCCATGGCTGTTCTCCAAGAGAAAATGGGGTCTGTTCTTTTAGGCGAGGGCGGCCTGCAAGGCAAGTCGGGTTTATGCGTACCCGCTCAGGCCTTTTTCGCCACGGAAACCTTGCGCATGCGCAGGTTCAGAATCTCCACCAGCAGGGAGAAGCTCATGGCGAAGTAGATGTAGCCGCGGTCGATGTGCTTGCCCATGCTCTCGGCCACCAGGAACACGCCGATGAGGATGAGGAAGGACAGGGCCAGGATCTGGATGGTCGGCTGGCGTTTGACGAACCCGCTGACCGTGTCGGCGAAGAGGAGCATCACGGCCACGGCGGCCACTACCGCCGCGATCATGACGGAGATGTTGTTGGCCATGCCCACGGCCGTGATGACGGAATCCAGCGAGAAGATGATGTCGAGGAACATGATCTGGGTAACGGCCGAGACGAAGCCGAGGGTTTTGCGCACGCGCACGTCCTCCTCGGGCCGGTGCTCCAGTTTCTCGTGAATTTCGAAGGTGGCCTTGGCGATGAGGAAGAGCCCTCCGCCCAGCAGGATCAGGTCGCGGCCGGACACGGCGTGTTCCATGACCGTGAAGAGGGTGGCCGTGAGCCCCATGACCCAGGTGATGGCGAACAGCAGTCCGATGCGGGTCAGCATGGCCATGGCCAGGCCGATCTTGCGCGCCTTGGCCTGCAGGGCCTCGGGCAGGTTGTTGGTGATGATGACGATGAAGACGATGTTGTCGATGCCAAGGACGATCTCAAGGCTGGCCAGGGTCAGGAAGGCGATGATGCTTTGCGGTTCGAACATGGGGCTGCCCTTGGTTTGCGGTGCGGATGGGTTTTTGTAGGTGAAGGGAGGTATCAAATCAAGGGACGTGGGGTGTCCGGGCTTCCAAGGCATGGCCGACTCTGCTATCTGCCGGAAGCGGGGAAAGCCCGGAACGCTTCGACATATTCCATCCGCCGGAGGGCCGATGATTCTCGACGAAAAACCCTATTCCTTCGACCGCGTCGTGCGCATGGCCCTGTCCGTGGGCCTGGTCTGGGCCATCATCTCGGCCCTGGGCTACCTGAGCGACGTGCTCGTGCCCTTCGCCGTGGCCCTGATCCTGGCCTACATCATGAACCCGATGGTGCTTCGGGTGCAGGGGGTGGTCAAGAGCAGGAGCGTGGCCATCGGCCTGACCCTGCTCCTCTTCGTGCTGGTCGTGGTCGGGATTTTCCTCATCGTGGTGCCGCTCATGGGGCGCGAAATGGCGCACATGGGCCGCCTCATCTCCGACCTGGTCAGCAATTCCAAGCTGGCCGAAGCCGCGGCCAAGCGTCTGCCGCCCGACGTCTGGCAGGCCCTGCGGGACTACTTCAACACGCCCGAAGTCCAGAACTTCTTCCGCACGGACAGCTTCATCTCCATGGCCCAGGCCGCCCTGCGCAGGCTCCTGCCCGGCATCATGGGGTTCATCTCCGGCACCTACAGCGTGATCATGGCCCTGGTCGTGCCCGGCGTGGTCTTCATGTACCTCATCTTCCTGCTCCTGGACTTCCAGAAGGTCCGCGTGGTCTGGAAGGAGATGATCCCCGCCCCGTACCGGGCGGGCGTGGTGTCCTTCGTGGAGGAGTTCGATCTGGCCATGAGCCGCTATTTCCGCGGCCAGATCTTCATCTCGGGGGCACTGTGCGTGGTCTTCGCCACGGGCTTCTTCCTCATCGGGCTGCCCCTGGGCATTCTGCTGGGCATCATGCTCGGCGTCATGAGCCTGGTGCCGTACCTGCAGGTTTTGGGCGCCATCCCGGCCGTCATGGTCGCGGCCATCCACGCCCTGGAGACGGGGCAGTCCTTCTGGCTCGTCCTGGGCCTGACGGGTCTGGTCTTCGTGGCCGCGCAAGTCGTGCAGGACGTCATCCTCGTGCCGCGCATCATGGGCAAGGCCATGGGCCTCTCGCCGGCCGTGATGCTCCTGTCCCTGTCCATCTGGGGCAAGCTCCTCGGGATGCTCGGCCTGCTGATCGCCCTGCCCATGACCTGCCTGGTCCTGGCCTACTACCGGCGGCTGGTCCTGGCCCAGGAGGAGACGATCATTCTGCCCGAAAGGGGGGAGGGACCATGAGCGGGAGCATCCCGGACATGCGCGCCATGCGCGACTTTCTCAAGGACGAGCTGCGCCTCGTGATCGACTTCTCCCAATCGGACCAGAACCGGGGCGTGGCCCCGCCGCCCGTGCAGAAGCCGGCGCGGCCCGGGCAGCGCGTCTCCCTCCTGCCGCCCGACCCGGCCGGGGCCTTCGCCGGGCGCATGGACCTGACCCAGGCCCTGGCCGGGCGCAAGAGCCACCGGGCCTGGCGCGACGAGCCCGTCAGCCTGGACGAACTGGGCTTCCTGCTCTGGGCCGTGCAGGGCGTGCGCCGCAAGGGCGGGGCCGCCAGCGTTTTCCGCACCGTGCCGTCGGCCGGATGCCGCCACGCCCTGGAGACTTACGTCGCGGTCAGGGATTGCACGGGGCTCGCGCCAGGGCTCTACCGCTACCTGCCTCTGGACCACGCCCTGGTCCTGGAGCGCGAAGCCGGGCCGGATTTCGCGGCCCGCCTGCACGAGGCCGTCCTCATGCAGTCCTTCGTGCCCCGCGCCCCCCTGACGTTCATCTGGACGACCATCCCCTACCGCATGGAGTGGCGCTACATGGAAGCCGCCCACCGGGTCATCGCTCTGGACGCGGGCCACGCCTGCCAGAACCTCTACCTCGCCGCCCAGGCCGCCGGGTGCGGCACCTGCGCCGTGGCCGCCTTCCACCAGCGGGCCATGGACGAGTTTCTGGGCGTGGACGGGGAGGACGAGTTCGCCTTCTATCTCGCCCCTGTGGGCAAGGTCTGATGCTCTACGCCCTGGCGCTCGTCGTCCTGGCCGCCCTTGTGGTCGGTCCGGGGCTGTGGGCCCGGCACATGCTCGAACGCTACGGCCGGGAGGAGTATTTTTCGGGCACGGGCATCGACCTGGCCCGCATCCTCGTCGAGGACCTGCGGCTGCACGGCGTGCGGGTCGAGACCACGGACAAGGGCGACCACTACGACCCCGTGGAGAAGGTCGTGCGCCTCAACCCCGCTACGGCCGGCCGGCGCAGCCTCACGGCCGTGGTCGTGGCCGCCCACGAGGTCGGGCACGCCATGCAGGACCAGAGCGGTGACGGCCTGCTCCGCCTGCGCACGGCTCTGGTGCGGGCCGGGATCTGGGCCGAACGCATCGGAGCGGCCGCCGTCATGGTCGCCCCCCTGCTGGGCGCGGCCCTGCAGGTGCCGGTGGTGGGGCGGCTCATGCTGGTTGCCGTCGCATGCGTGCTGGGCATCCCTGTGCTCGTGCACCTCGTGACCCTGCCCGTGGAGATCGACGCGAGCTTTTCCAGGGCCCTGCCCGTGCTCCGCGCGGGCCGCTACATCCCGCCCGAGGACGAGGCCGCGGCGCGGCGGATACTGACGGCCTGCGCCCTGACGTACCTGTCCCAGGCCCTGGCCGGCATGTTCAACGTCCTGCGCTGGGCCCGGATTTTCCGGCGCTGAGACGCGTCTGGACAATCGGGTTGTTTCCCACTACGAGTCGGGCGTCTGACCACCCAACCAATCTCCCCCCCAATACATGGCACTCATCAGCGCAAGCAACCTGACCCTGTCCTTTTCCGGACCGCCCCTGCTGGACGACATCAGCCTGCAGATACACCCCGGCGAACGCATCTGCCTTCTGGGCCGCAACGGCGAGGGCAAGTCCACCCTCATGCGCGTCCTGGCGGGCGAACTGTCCCCCGACGCCGGCGAGGTGGGCTGGGGCAAGGGGCTGACCATGGCCTCCCTGCCCCAGGAAGTGCCCGCCGACCTTACGGGCAGCATCTACGACGTCGTGGCCTCGGGGGCAGGGGAGGCGGGCCGGTGCCTGGCCGCCCTGCGTCACGAGGGCGAGGCGGGCGCTGACCATGCGCTGCTCGAGCGCGCCCACCGCCTGCTCGACGAGCAGGCAGGCTGGAGCCTGACGCGGCGCATCGACACGGTGCTGACCCACCTGGGCCTCGCGCCCGACGCGCCCTTCGCGTCCCTGTCGGGCGGCGGCAAACGCAAGACCCTCCTGGGCCGCGCCCTGGCCGCGGAGCCCGACATCCTCTTCCTGGACGAGCCCACCAACCACCTCGACATCGAGGCCATCGGCTGGCTGGAGGAGTTCCTGGTCAAGGAGCCGCGCACGCTCTTCTTCGTCACCCACGACCGCATGTTCCTGCGCCACGTCGCCAACCGCATTTTGGAACTGGACCGCGGGCAGCTCGTGGACTGGGCCTGCGACTACGACACCTTCCTGCAGCGCAAGGCCGACGTGCTGGCCACGGAAGAGACCCTGTGGCGCAAGTTCGACCAGAAGCTCAAGGAGGAGGAGATCTGGATCCGCAAGGGCATCAAGGCCCGGCGCACGCGCAACGAGGGCCGCGTGCGGGCCCTGAAGGCCATGCGCCTGGAGCGCAGGCAGCGCCGCGAGCGCACGGGCAACGTGGCCATGCAGATCCAGGAGGCGGGCAAGTCCGGCAATCTGGTGCTGGAGGTCAAAAACATTTCCTACGGCTGGGGCGAGACGCAGGTCATCCGTGACTTCTCGGCCAACATCATGCGCGGGGACAAGGTCGGCATCGTCGGCCCCAACGGCGCGGGCAAGACCACGCTCCTGGGGCTGCTGCTGGGCGAGCTGGCCCCGCAGTCCGGCGAAGTGCGCCAGGGCACCAACCTGGAGGTGGCCTACTCTGACCAGATGCGCTCCATCCTCGACGAGACCAAGACCGCCCGCGACATCGTCGGCGACGGCTCGGACTACGTGGACGTGAACGGCAACCGCCGCCACGTCATCGGCTATCTCAAGGATTTCCTCTTCACCCCCGACCGCGCCCAGACGCCCGTCAGCGTCCTCTCGGGCGGCGAGCGCAACCGTCTGCTCCTGGCCCGGCTCTTCACCAGGCCCTGCAACGTCCTCGTCCTCGACGAGCCGACCAACGACCTGGACCAGGAGACCCTGGAACTGCTGGAGGAGCTCATCGGCGAGTTCGCCGGCACCGTGCTCGTGGTCAGCCACGACCGCGAGTTCCTGAACAACACCGTGACCTCCTGCTTCGTCTTCGAGGGCGAGGGCAGGGTGGTGGAGTATGCCGGCGGCTACGACGACTGGCTGGCGCAGCGGCCACAACCCGAGGAGCCCGAGGCCGTCCAGCCCAAGGCGGTGAAGCCCAAGGCTGCCAAGGCGCGCAAGCTGACCTGGAAGGAGGAGCGGGAACTCGATGCCCTGCCCGGACGCATCGAGGCCCTGGAAGCGGATGTCGCGGACCTGCAGGAGCGGATGAACGCCCCCGAGTTCTACAGCAACGACCACACCGTCGTGGCCGCCGAGGCCGCCCGGCTGGAGGCCCTGGAGTCCGAACTGGACGCCCTGCTGACCCGCTGGGACGAGCTCGAGGAGCTGCGCGCCCTGTGCGAACCTTAAAGTTTTGGTCGAAAAATGGAAATTTCCCTGACCACACCGGCCCTGCTCTTCCCGACCATCTCCCTGGTCCTCTTGGCCTATACCAACCGTTTCCTGGCCCTGGGCTCGCGCATCCGCACCCTGCACGACCGCTACGAGGCCAGCCACGGCCCCTCCATCCTGGCCCAGATCGAGAGCCTGCGACAGAGGGTCAACCTCATCCGCCTCATGCAGCTGTACGGGGTGCTCAGCCTTTTTCTGTGCGTCCTGTGCATGTTCTGTCTTTTCGCCGGCCTTGTGCTTTTGGGCAAAATTCTCTTCGGGCTGAGTCTTGTGGCCATGCTGGTCTCCCTGGGACTGTCCACTCGCGAGATCCACATTTCCACGCAGGCCCTGAATATCCAACTGGAGAGTCTGAGCCTCTCGCAGGGGGACGACAATGCACGCTAAATTCGGAGACCTGAGGGATTTCATCTGCCGCAAGTGCGGCCTTTACGGCATGGTCGACGTCATCGGCATGGAGTTCGACTACGACCGCGACTCCGGCGTCCTCTTCGACGTCGTCGACGACTCCGACGGCCGCCACCGCGGCGACCAGATCGTCTGCGACTGCGGGTGCGAGTGCTTCGACATGCACGTGCAGGGGGCGGCCAGATGAACGACATGCTGCGCATCGCGCTGCCTTCGGCCATGCAGGAGCTCGGCCTGGTCTGGCGCCGGGAGGGGCTGACTGTCGGGCTGGTCCCGACCATGGGCTACTGGCACGAGGGGCACCTGAGCCTCATGCGCTGGGCCCGGGAGCACTGCGACGTCCTGGTGGCCTCCATCTTCGTCAACCCGACGCAGTTCGGCCCCGGCGAGGACCTGGAGAACTATCCCTCGGACCTTGAGCGCGATTCCGACCTGGCCCGCGAGGCCGGCGTGGACGCGCTCTTCACCCCGGTCCGCGACGACATGTACGCGCCGGACCACGGCACCTGGGTCACGGTGCCCGAGCTGACCACGAACCTCTGCGGCCGTTCCCGGCCCATCCATTTCCGGGGCGTGGCCACGGTGGTCTGCAAGCTCTTCAACCTGGTCCAGCCCACCTTCGCCGTGTTCGGGGAGAAGGACTGGCAGCAGCTGGCCGTGATCCGCAAGATGACGCGCGAGCTGGACATCCCCGTGCGCATCGAGGGCCGTCCCATCATGCGCGAGGCCGACGGGCTGGCCATGAGCTCGCGCAATGTCTATCTTACTCCCGAAGAGCGCGCCGTGGCCCCGCACATCCGCAAGGGCCTCCTCCTGCTGGAGGACCTCGTCCGTTCCGGCGAGTCCGACACAGCCGCCCTGAAAGGGGCCGTGGAGAAATATTATGAGGCGCACATTCCCCTGGGGCGCCTCGATTACCTGGAACTGGTGGACCCCGCGACCATCGAGACGGTCGAACGGGTCCGGGCCGATATCCTTGCCGCCGTGGCCCTGCGCCTGGGCAAGGCGCGGCTCATCGACAACATTCATATAGCCTTCGAGAGATAAATGCCTTTACGTACGTTTCTGCAGGCCAAGCTGCACCGGGCGACCATCACCGGCGCAGAGGTCGATTACGAGGGGTCCGTGGCCATCTGCCCGGACCTCATCCGCGCCGCGGGGTTCCACCTCAACGAGCGCGTGGACATCTACAATGTGGACAACGGCGAGCGCCTGTCCACCTACGTCATCCTCGGCGAGAAGGGCGAGATCTGCCTCAACGGCGCCGCGGCCCACAAGGGCAGCCGCGGGCAGAAGGTCATCATCGCCTCCTACGTGCAGCTGACCCCGGACGAGATTCCCGGCCACGAACCGGTCGTGGTCCTGGTCGGTCCGGACAACGAAATCACGAAGACGAACGGAGACTCATGATGAAAACCCTGAACGACTTCCTCCGCATGAAAAAGGACGGCGAAAAGATCGTCATGCTCACGGCCTACGACTACCCGTCGGCCAGACTCGCGGAGGAGGCCGGGGTTGACGTCATCCTGGTGGGCGATTCCCTTGGCATGGTCGTGCTCGGTTACGATTCCACCGTACCCGTGACCATGGCCGACATGATCCACCACACCCGGGCCGTCCGGCGCGGCGCCGGGAAGACCTTCGTCGTCACGGACATGCCCTTCCTGAGCTACCAGATATCCCCGGCCCAGGCCCTGGAGAACGCGGGGCGGCTGGTGCAGGAGGGCGGCTGCGAGGCCGTCAAGGTCGAGGGCGGGGAGGAGATCGCCGCCCAGGTCCGGGCCCTTACGCGGGCCGGCATCCCGGTCTGCGCCCACGTGGGCCTCACGCCGCAGTCGGCCACGGCCCTGAGCGGCTACAAGGTCCAGGGACGCACGGCCGAGGCGGCCAACAAGCTCCTGCGCGACGCCCTGGCCCTGGAAGAGGCTGGGGCCTTCATGATCGTGCTCGAATGCATCCCCGTGCAGGTCGCGCAGCTCGTGACCGGCCGCCTGTCCATCCCGACCATCGGCATCGGCGCAGGCGCGGCCTGCGACGGCCAGGTGCTGGTCTGGCACGACACCCTGGGCATGTTCGACCGCTTCACGCCCAAGTTCGTGAAGAAGTTCGAAACGCTGGGCGCCAAGGCCAAGGAGGCCGTCGGGGCCTACGCCCGCGAGGTGCGGGAGGGGGCGTTTCCCGGCCCCGAGCACACCTTCACCATGAACGAGGCCGAGCTGAAGCGGATTTACGGGGACGGCTGAGGCTGTCCTTTTGTCGCGTTCGCTGCTAGGCTGCGCGCAGATTTTCGGCATACACAGCCAGGAGGAACCCATGCTGCCCAAGGTCAACCGCCGGCAATGGCCGCGCCACGAGAAGCAGTATCTGGTGCAGATATCCACGTCCCTCGCGTCCGGCTCGACTCCGGCCACGGTTTCCAACTTCAGCCGGGGTGGGCTGTGCTTCCTGCATTCCGAACCCCTGGACAAGGGGGCCGGCGTCATGATCCGCCTGCCGCAGGACCTGATCGGCCTGGCGCGCGACGTGCGGGCAAAGGTCAAATGGTGCGTGCCGTCCCGCAGCGGAGGCTACGCCGTCGGGGTGCAGTACGTCGAACCCCTGCGCTGGACCCGCTACGAGTGAGGCCCCGCGCCGGCTTCGGCGCGCTTCAGGCGGAACGGAATCCCCCGGGAGAGAAAATTTCCCGCGGGGATTTTTTCATGCGCAAGGATTTCGCAGTGAGAAGAGGGCAGGTGGAAACGGCCGGACAGGCGTGGATTCCCGAGAAAAGTCATGGATTCCCGCCTTCGCGAGAATGACATCGTGCCCGAAAGGCATTCCGGGCCGAATGTCTCAGCCCTGTTCGGGTATGCGTAGCCCGGTCACGGCCAGGGCGCTCGCCGCGCACATGGTCAGGCCGAAGAGGACGAAGCACAGGGCGAAGCTGAAGGTCTCGCCGCCCCAGGCCAGCAGGGCCGGCATGAAACCTGCTCCGATGACGGAGGTGCACATGACCGTCAGTGACACGGACAGGTCGTTGGTCGCCTTGGGGCAGACCAGGGACAGGACGGCGAAGCCCACGGGGAAGAAGCAGACCACGAAGACGGGCTGCAGGGTCAGCATGGCCACGGTCCACCACAGGGGTCCGTACCCGGACAGGGCCGTGGCCGCGCCGGTGCCGACCAGGCACAGGGCCAGGGTGCGGCGGTAGCCGATGCGGCGGATGATCCAGCCCGTGGCCGGCAGGAAGGCCAGGGAGGCGATGCGCGAGCAGCCCAGGATGATGTTGGCCGTCTCGCGGCCGACCCCCTTTTCCTGCACCAGGAAGGCGGGCACGAGGTTGTACACGCCGACCTCCACGCCCACGGCCAGCACGAAGAGCAGGACCATGATCCAGAAGGCCGGCCGGGTGACGATGACCTTGACGTTACGAAGGACCGGGGGCATGCCCGGCCGCACCGTGCGCGGGCCGCGCAGGGCGTAGACGGCCGCCAGGAGCAGGCACAGCGCGCCGAGCAGGCGGAAGAGGGCCGGGTATCCGGCCGAGCCCATGAAGGCTTCGGCCACCAGGGGCGAGGCGATGAAGGCCAGGTTCGGGGCCATTTCGTGCACGGCGAAGGCCTGCCCCCAGTGGGCCGTGGGCGTGACCTCGGTGATGGTCACCACGCCCGAGGGCATGTACAGTCCGGCCCCGGCGCCCATGAGCAGGATCCAGACCGAGAAGCCGAAAAACGAGTCGCAGCCCGCCAGCCCCAGGAGGCCCAGGCCGATGCAGGCCACCGAGGCGACGATGGTTCCCTTGTGCCCAAGGCGCGCCGAGACGAAGCCTGCGCAGAGCACCGCGAGGCTGTAGCCGCCCGAGAGGAAGATGAAGAGGTTGGCACTGGCGGCCAGACTGCGGCCGAGGTGGTCGGAGATGGGCAGGAGCAGGGGGCCGAAGAGGGTCCGGGCCAGGAAGTTGGCGAAGAAGACCGTGGTCAGCAGCGTCAGGGCCGGCAGGGCCTGGGCGAACGGGGATATTTTTTCAGAGGCTGGGTTCATGGCTTAACAACTGCAAGGAAAGTTTGTATTCGCCCGACTGGCGTAAAGGGAACATCCGATACGTGCAATGAACCGCAAAATCAACACAAACCGGGAGGTTCACGTGCCTCGACATATCTTGAACATTCTTTTGACCGTGGCCGTCGTGCTGGTCGGCGCTTTTGGCGCCCAGGCCGACGACCTGACGGACAGGATCCAGCAGCGCTACGATTCGCTCAAGTCCTTCCGCGGCTTTTTCCTGCAGAAACTGACCAACGCCTCCAGCCGGGAGGTCCAGGAGCGCCTGGGCAACATCGCCTTCGCGCGGCCCCGCTTCATCCGCTGGGAGACGACCAGCCCCGAGAACGAGCTGCTGATCATCGGCAAGGACACGGTCTGGGAATACTTCCCCGACGAGGAGACGGTCTACCGCTACACGGTGGAGCAGGTCCTGAGCTCCAAGACCATGATCCGCTTCCTGTCCGGCGAAGCCAACCTCAAGGATGACTTTACGGTTCAGGACATGGGCATGGACGGCGAATTCCGCCACCTGAAGCTCATCCCCAAGGAGCCCGAGCCGAATCTGGTGGAGGGCGAGGTCTGGGTGCGGCCGGGTCAGGACATCATGGAGCGCATCAAGCTGGTGGATTTCTTCGGCAACGTGAACGAGCTCGAACTGACGGGCCTGGAGCTCGACGTGCCCGTGGACGAGAAGGAGTTCACCCTGGTCCCGCCCAAGGGGACGGAGATCATCGAAGGGCTGAAGGAAGAATGAGAAAATGGGGCCCGGAGTTCGAACGAACTCCGGGCCCCTTCGGTTCTGTTCAGACGGCCAGGAAGCGCAGGTAGAGGTCGCCCCGCCACGGACCCAGCCGACGCCCCAGGCCGCGCAGGCGGATGGGCCTGCCGACCACAAAGTCGGGGGGCAGGGTCACGTCAATGGTGCGCGGCTCAGGGCTGAAGCGGTGTTTGATCTGCACGCGCAGGGTCGTGCCGGGAATGAGGGAACGGGCGGGCATGCGCACGGTCTGGCTGTCGTCGAGCTGGCGCGCCGCCCAGTCCTTGACCGAGGCCACGAGCCCCCGGCCCAGATTGAAATTCAGGGCGCGCTCACCCCATTTCACCTTGAGGCTCTTCGTCCGGATGGGTTCGGCTGGTTCCGTGCCGGGGTCCATGCCGCGCTTGAGCCTGCTGAAGATGTCCTCGAAGACCTGCTTGGCGAAGGGGTCGTTCAGGATGTCCCGCAGCACCTCCTCCTGCCTGGCCGAAAAACCTCCGTAGGGGCGGCCGCCGCGCCTGATCTTGGCTTCCTCTTCCTGGCGGATGGTTTCGGCGCTGTAGCGCCGCCCGCCCTCGGCATCGCCCTCGGGCTCGGCCGGGCGTTCCAGGTTCTTCTTCAGCAGCACGTAGGCTTCGTTCAGGCGGGTGAAACGCTGGGCCGCGCGGGCGTCGCCGGGGTTCAGGTCCGGATGGTACCTGAAGGCGAGGCGGCGGTAGCTGGCCTTGATCTCGTCGAGGGTCGCGCCGGGCGAAACCTCCAGCAGGGAATAGCACTCGGACAGGCGCATCAGCTCTCTTCCGTCTTCCCGCACAGATCGGCGACGCGCAGGGCTCCGGCCTCGTCCTCGCGGCCGCTCTTGGCCAGGCCGGTGTCTTGCACGTAGGCCAGGCCGATGCGCACGAACTCGGCATGCCCGCTCTCGGCCACGATGCCCGGGCAGTAGTCCTGGGCCAGCTCCCAGCTCACGGCGTCGGCCAGGTTGCCGCGGAAGAACGGCCAGGCGCGGCAGACGTCGGGCTTGGCCGGGTGCACGGTGCAGGCCTTGTCGCGGTCGAAGAAGACGCAGTAGCCGTCGTCGCCGCAGCGCAGGACCGTCTTCTTGCCCTGGGGCTCGGTGTAGCGCTCGCGAAATTCGGCGACGTCAAGGCCCAGGAAGGCGGCCAGGCGTTCCTGTTCCGGGGCCGAAGCCACGATGCCTCCCCGGCCCTGGCAGCAGTGGCCGCACATGCGGCAGTCGAATACGGATATGGTCATGTTCGTTCCTCGCGTGGCCCCGACTTCAACCACAAGGGGCCGCCTTTGGCAAGGCCCGGCCCTTGACCTCGCGGCCCGCCCGGGGCTAGCACTTCGGCCAGCACAACGTCATCACAAGGATCGCCCATGAACACCCGCATGCAAAGAAGCGAAGCTCAATACGTCTGGGACATGCACGACGTCTTCACCCTGGGGGAACTCGGCCATCGCCGGCGCATGGACATGCACCCCGAGGGGATCGTGACCTACATCGTCGACCGCAACATCAACTACACCAACGTCTGCGTCTCGGGCTGCAAGTTCTGCGCGTTCTTCAAGGGCCCGGGCGACGAGGGCGGGTACGTCCTGTCCACGGACGAGATCCTGTCCAAGGTGCAGGAAACCGTGGATTTGGGCGGCTACCAGATTCTCCTGCAGGGCGGCATGAACCCCGACTTGCCCCTGGCCTGGTACGCGGACCTCCTGCGCGCCATGAAGACGAGTTTCCCGCAGGTGGCGGTGCACGGCTTTTCACCCTCGGAAATCTTCTACCTGAGCGGCAGGGAGTCGCGCCCGGTGGCCGACATCCTGACGCAGCTGCGCGAGGCCGGTCTCGATTCCATGCCCGGCGGCGGGGCCGAGATCCTGGTCGACGAGGTCAGGGACCGCGTCTCCCCGCGCAAGTGCTCGGCCGACCAGTGGCTCTCGGTCATGGAGACGGCCCACGGCCTGGGGATGCGCACCACGGCAACCATGATGTTCGGCCAGGGCGAAACCTTCGACCAGCGTATCGAGCACCTCGACCGCCTGCGCGACCTGCAGGACCGCACGGGCGGCTTCACGGCCTTCATCCCCTGGACCTTCCAGCCCCGCAACACGCGCATGCCGATGCCCGAGTCCTCGTCCCACGAGTATCTCAAGTTCCTGGCCCTGTGCCGCCTCTATCTCGACAACATCGACAACATCCAGGCCTCCTGGGTCACGCAGGGGCCCATGGTCGGCCAGCTGGCCCTGATGTGGGGAGCCAACGACATGGGCTCGACCATGCTGGAGGAGAACGTCGTCGCGGCCACGGGCGTGCATTTCCGCCTGCCGGAGAAGGAGCTTCGCACCCTGGTGCAGAAGGCCGGCTTCATCCCCAGGCGGCGGACCATGGACTACACCCTGTGCGAGGAGGTCGCGTGAGCTTTCTCTCCCTTGAGCAGATGCCCCTGTCCGAGGTGGCGGAGCGCACCGCGCGCCTTCGTCTGCACCTGAACACGCTGAATCCGGCCGCGTCCGGCATCCTCGTCTTTTCGCGGCTGGCGCTCTACCACCTGACCGGCGCCTGGGTCAGCGGCGTGCTGTGGGTGCCCATGGACGGCGAGGCAGTACTGCTGTGCCGCAAGGGCATCGAACGTGCGCAGCTCGACTCGCCCATGAGCCGCATCGTCGAGTTCAAGTCCTACTCGCAGCTCCCCGCGCTGCTGCAGGACGCGGGAGTCCCCATGGGCGACGAGGTGGCCGTCGAGATGTCGGGCCTGACCTGGTCCATGGGAGAGCTGCTGCGCTCCAAGCTGTCCGGCGTGGTCCTGGTGCCCGGCGACACGGCCCTGTCCTGGACCCGGGCCGTGAAGACGCCCTGGGAGCTGGCCAAGCTGCGTCTGGCCGGGGAGCGTCACGACAAGGCCCTGAACGACACCCTGCCGAACATGATCCGCCCCGGCATGACCGAACGCGAGATCGCCCTGGCCGTGTGGGACGCCTTCTACAGCCACGGCCACCAGGGCATGATGCGCATGCAGAACGCGGGCGAGGAGATTTTTCTGGGGCATGTGGCGGCCGGCGACTCGGCCAACTACCCGACAGTCTTCAACGGCCCCCTGGGCCTGCGCGGGGCGCACCCGGTCCTGCCGTTTTTGGGCTACGCCGGCAAGGTCTGGCAGCGCGGCGAGCCCCTGGCCCTGGACTGCGGCTTCTGCCTGGAGGGCTACCACACGGACAAGACCCAGGTGTACTGGGCCGAGGAGTCCGTCATCCCCGATGAGGCCGACCGGGCCCAGGACTTCTGCCTGCAGATCCAGGAGCATCTGGCCTCCCGGCTGGTGCCCGGGGCCGTGCCGGCGGAGCTGTACCGCGACTGCATCCGCATCGTCCTGGCCAACGGCATGGGCGAGGGATTCATGGGTCTGGGGCGCAACAAGGTCGGCTTCCTGGGCCACGGCATCGGCCTGGCCATCGACGAGTGGCCCGTCATCGCCCCGACTTTCGACCGCCCCCTCGAAGAGAACATGGTCCTGGCCCTGGAGCCCAAGATCGGCATCGCAGGGCTGGGCATGGTCGGCGTGGAGAACACCTTCGTGGTCACGCCCGAGGGCGGCAGATGCCTGACGGGCGAGCGCTTCGGGCCGACGTTCCCCGCCTAGCAGGCCGCCCCGAAACGGCGATCTGCGACTGCGGGACTGGCGGCGGAGCCTGAATTGTGGCATGAATGGACAATACGGATCGAAGCACTCGTTCCACCGAGGAAAAATGACCCCGAAACGCAAGCTCTGGCTCATCGACGCGAGCTACATGTTCAATGCCCGCCACAGCGTGCGCAGCGGCTACGAGTTCAGCTACCTGCGCCTGCGCCAGTATCTGGAGCAGGACGGCCCCATCTGGCGGGCCTACTACCTGAACTCCACGCCGAACCCGCCCTCGGACGGGCAGGACAATTTCCATCGCTGGCTGCGCAGCGGCCCGCCCATGGGGCCCAAGATCATCACCAAGTTCTACGGCCTCAAGCAGCAGCGGGCCGACAAGGCCTATTGCGAGGAGTGCGGGCAGAAGGTGTCCTTGCGCTGCCAGAACCAGACAGGAGAAGTCACCCACCGGGTCTTCAACGAGATCCAGAAGGGCGTGGACGTGGGCATCGCCACCCTGTCCCTCATCCATCAGCGCAACTACGACACGCTGCTCCTGTCCTCGGGCGACTCGGACCTCCTCGACGCCGTGGAGCACCTCTCTGAGCAGGTCAAGACCATCGAGCTCGTGGTCTTCCGCGACGGGGTGTCCTCGGAACTGCAGTGCCGGGCCGACCGCATCCACTGGATCAACGATTTCGCGGGCGACGTGGACAACATCCGCGAGCAGGCGCCCGAGGCCGACGCGCAGCAGGCTGGCGCCGCCGAAAGGAGGAACGCATGACCGGGTTCGAGAAATTCGTCTCCCAGTACTCCGTGGGCGAGGAGATCGCCAACAGCATCACCCACGCCGTGGGCACGGGAATGTCCATCGCCGCCCTGGTGGTGCTCATCGTCTCGGCCGTGTCCCAGGGCGACGCCTGGCACGTGGTCAGCTTCTCCATTTTCGGGTCCACGCTGATCCTCTTGTACCTGGCCTCGACCCTGTACCACGCCATCCCGCTGCCGGGCGCCAAGCGCATCCTGAAGACCCTGGACCACAGCGCCATCTTCCTGCTCATCGCCGGCACCTACACGCCCTTCATGCTGGTTTCCATGCGGGGCACCACCGGCTGGATCGTCTTCGCCGTGGTCTGGATTCTGGCCGTAGCGGGCGTGGTGCTCAAATGCTGCTTCGTGTACCGCTTCAAGCGCCTGTCCCTGACCATCTACCTCGGCATGGGCTGGCTGTGCGTGCTGGTAATGCGCGACATGTACGCCTCCCTGCCGGGCACGAGCCTGGCCTTGCTGGCCCTGGGAGGCCTGGCCTACACCCTGGGCGTGGTCTTCTACGTCTGGAAGCGGCTGCCTTACAGCCACGCCATCTGGCATCTCTTCGTCATCGCAGGGAGCACCCTGCATTTCTTCTCGGTGCTGCACACCCTCCC
This sequence comes from Desulfomicrobium sp., assembly GCA_024709365.1. Taxonomy (GTDB): domain Bacteria; phylum Desulfobacterota; class Desulfovibrionia; order Desulfovibrionales; family Desulfomicrobiaceae; genus Desulfomicrobium. The sequence goes on from JANJWV010000132.1 coordinate 22,513, forward strand.
GGCCTGATCCCGTGGCCGACTGGTTCGTCTACGTGCTGCGCTGCGGCGACGGCACCCTCTACACCGGCATCTCCACCGACGTCTCCCGCCGACTGTCCGAACACGCTTCGGGCGGCCCGAAGGCCGCCAGGTACCGGCGCGGCCGCGGCCCCCTGGAACTGGTTTTTTCCGCCCCGGCGGGCAGCAGGTCGCGGGCTCTATCCCTTGAACTCTGGATGAAGAATCTCCCCCGCGACCGCAAGGAAGCCGTGGTCAGCGGCCGCTTGCCGTGGCCGAAGCCCTGAGCTGACCGCCTCCCCCCGATTTCCGGGCATTCCCGCTGCGGGAGCCCTACCCGAACATGAGCACCTGGGGACTGAATATGAGCAGGACCCCGATGAGGAGCATGAGCAATCCGCCCAGCAGGCGTGCGTAGCGCACGTAGGTCGTGGTCGCGCCCGTGATCTCCAGGGTCAGCATGGCGGCGAAAAAGACGATGAGGTCGTCGAGCATGAAAAAGAGGATGTAGAGAAGAATGAAGGCGTAGTACTTCCAGGTCGGCAGGGCGTTCAGCGACAGCACCTGCGTGTAGATGGCCGGGAAGCCCGCCGAGCAGACAATCTCGACGAGGTTGACCATGAACGCCAGGAGCGCGATCCCGACCATGGACAGCAGGAGGC
>JANJWV010000150.1 GCA_024709365.1 Desulfomicrobium sp.
GGGCCGTCGACTGTCCGACTGAGCCAGGCATCGTTCGTTTTCCCGTCGCCTGCCGCCCGAAGTTCCAGCCTCAGTCCGAAGAAGCGACGGGACAATGGTACGAGGCCGGCAAAGAAGTTTCGACGGCCCTGGCCGGAACGAAGCGCCCCGCGCCGCCCTGCGCAACTTTTTCCCAAGAATGGACAAAATGGACTGGATGGACCATATGGACGCTCCCCTTCCTTCGCCCCGCGCAAATTGACCTCAAGCCCCCATTGTGCTTCAGTAAAACAGTACAAAAACACGGAGCCTCCGACATGACCGCACCGACGCCCTCCCCACTCCTCTGCGCCCGCGACCTGACCAAGGTCTACCAGACCGGCGCGGCCCCGGAGGTGCGGGCCCTGGGCGGGGTCAGCCTGGACCTGTTCCCCGGCGAACTGGTCGTGCTCCTGGGCGCCTCGGGCAGCGGCAAGTCGACGCTCCTGAACATCCTGGGCGGCCTCGACACCCCGACCAGCGGCACCCTGTCCTACCGCGGCCAGGACCTGACCCACGCCGACGAGAAAACCCTGACCGCCTACCGCCGCGAATCCGTGGGCTTCATCTTCCAGTTCTACAACCTCATCCCGAGCCTCACGGCGCGCGAGAACGTGGCGCTCATCACCGACATCGCCGAAGACCCCATGGACCCGGCCTCTGCCCTGTCTCTGGTGGGCCTCTCGGCGCGCCTGGACCACTTCCCTTCCCAGCTCTCTGGCGGCGAGCAGCAGCGCGTGGCCATCGCCCGCGCCATCGCCAAGAACCCGGACGTGCTGCTGTGCGACGAGCCCACCGGGGCCCTGGACGTGCGCACGGGCATCACGGTGCTGTCGGCCATCGAGCGCATCAACGCGGAACTGGGCACCCTCGCCGTGGTCATCACCCACAACGTGGCCATCGCGGACATGGCCGACCGCGTCATCCTCCTCTCGGACGGGCGCATCACGGACATCCGGACCAATAAGTCCCGCCGCAGGGCGGAAGAGCTGGCCTGGTGACATGCGCGCCCTGAACGTCAAACTCCTGCGCGACCTGTGGTCCATGAAGGGGCAGATGGCGGCCGTGGCCCTGGTCATGGCCTGCGGCCTGATGGTCATGATCATGGCCCGCGGGCTGGTCAGGTCCCTGGAGTCGGCCCGGGACGAATACTACGCCTCCCACCGCCTGTCCGACGTCTTCTGCGACCTGAAGCGCGCCCCGAACTCCATGAAGGCCCGCCTGCGTGAGATCGACGGCGTGGCCGCCCTGGAGACGCGCGTCAGGGGCACCCTGACCCTGGACCTGCCCGGCCTGCGCGAACCGGCCGACGGACTGGTCCTGTCCCTGCCCGACGGCCGGGAAACCGAGGTCAACCGCCTGCACCTGCGCCAGGGACGCCTGCCCGAACCCTACAGCCCGGACGAGGTCGTGGTCAGCGAGCCCTTTGCCAAGGCCCACGGCTTCGTGCCCGGCCACACCCTGGAGGCGACCATCTACGGGGCGCGAACAAAGCTGCGCATCGTCGGCGTAGGCATGTCACCCGAATACGTCTACGAGACGAGGCCCGGCGAGACCGTGCCCGACAACCGCCGCTACGGCATCTTCTGGATGAGCGAGGGAGCCCTGGCCGAAGCCTTCGCCCTGAGCGGCGCCTTCAACAGCGTCATCCTGACCCTGGCCCCCGGTGCGGAGACCGGCCCCGTGAAGAAGGCCCTGGACCGCATCCTGGCCCCCTACGGCGCCCTGGTCGCCTTCGACCGCACCGAGCACGTCTCGACCAAGCTCATCGACGACCGCATCGCCATGCTGCGGGGCTTCGCCATCGCCTTCCCGGTCATCTTCCTGTCCATCGCCGCCTTCATGACCAGCGCGGCCCTGACCCGGCTGGTGCGCCTGCAGCGCGAGCAGATCGCCCAACTCAAGGCCTTCGGCTACTCTTCCTGGGACGTGGGCCTGCACTATTTCCAGTTCGCCCTGGCCGCCGTCGTGGGGGCCACCCTGCTGGGCTCCCTCGTGGGGCTGTGGCTTGGCGGCAACCTCGTGGACATCTACCGGCGGTTCTTCCAGTTTCCGAACCTCGTCTTCCGGCCCGACTGGCAGGCCCTGGGCCTGGCCCTGGCGGCCAGCGCGGGGGCGTCCTTCGCCGGCGTCCTCGGAGCCGTGCGCCAGGCCGTGAGCCTGCCCCCGGCCGAGGCCATGCGGCCCGAACCCCCGGCGCGCTTCGAGCCGTCCTTCCTGGAGCGCATGGGCCTCATACGCCTGCTTTCCCCCGTGCAGCGCATGGCCCTGCGCAACCTGGAGCGCAAGCCCTGGCAGGCCTTCTTCACGGCCTTCGGCCTGGCCATGGCCACGGCCATCCCCATGGTGCCGGGGGCCATGGGCGACGGCATCGACTACCTCATGGACTTCCAGTGGCGGCTGGCCCAACGCCAGGACGTCACCGCCACCCTCATCGAGCCCGGCTCCCCGGCCGCCCTGCACGCCCTGGCGGCCATGCCCGGAGTGCTGCACGCCGAGCCCTTCCGCGTGGTCCAGGGCCGCATCGTCAGCGGCCTACGCGAGCGGCGGGTCGGCCTGACGGGACGCCTGCCCGACGCGCGCCTGAACCTGCTCCTCGACGCGGAAGGCAGGACCGTGGACCTGCCCCTGTCGGGCCTCATGCTGTCCGAGAAGCTGGCCGAGGTGCTCGACCTCGCGCCCGGCGACCCGGTGCGCATCGAGGTCCAGGAGGGCCGGCGTCCGGTGCTCGAGACCTTCGTGGCCGGGACCATCACCGATTTCGCCGGGGTGGGCGCCTACATGGATTTTCACGCCCTGGGGCGGCTCATGGGCGAGGAACGGGTCGTCAGCGGCGCGCACCTGACCCTGGACCCGAACCTGCGCGACGATTTCCTGCGGCGCGTGGACGAAACCCCGGCCATCGCCTCGGCCGTGTTCACCTCGTCGGCCAGCGAGAGCTTCCAGTCGGCCATGGGCGACATGATGGGCGTGGTGCAGACCGTCTATTTCGGCTTCGCCGTCATCGTGTCCTGCGGCGTGGTCTACAACGGGGCGCGCATCTCCCTGTCCGAACGGACCCGCGACCTGGCCACCCTGCGCGTGCTCGGCTTCTCCGAGGCCGAAACCACCATCATCCTGCTCTCGGAGCTCGTGGTCCTGACCCTGGCCGCCCTGCTGCCGGGGCTGTGGATCGGCGGCGAGATGGCGCGGGTGCTGGTCATGACCGCCAACACCGAGTCCGTGCGCATGCCGCTGGTGCTGACGGACCGCGCCTACGCCACCTCCGTGCTCATCGTCCTCTCGTCCTCCCTGGCGTCCTTCCTCGTGGTCGGCCGTCGCATCAGGAACCTGCAACTGCTGGCCGTGCTGAAGGCCCCCGAATGAACACCACCCGCAAACGCCGCCCCTGGCGCACATTCTTCCTCATCCTCCTGGCGCTCGCCCTGGCCGCCCTCATCGTCGCGGGGCTATGGCCCAAGCCCCTGCCAGTTCAGACCCGGACGATTTCGCGCGGACCCATGACCGTCAGCGTGACCGAAGAGGGCAAGACGCGCATCCGCAGCCGCTACCTCGTCTACCCGCCCACGGCCGGCTACCTGCAGCGCGTCGGCCTACGGGCCGGGGCGCGCATCGAAGAAGGGAAGACCGTGCTGGCCGAGCTGACGCCGGAACCCGCGACCTTCCTGAACCCCAGGTCCCGGGCCGAGGCCCTGGCCCGAATCGACGCCGCCGAGGCCGCGGTCAAGGCGAGACTGGCCGAGGCCAGGCGCACGGACGCGAGCCTGGAACTGGCGCGCACGGAGCTTCGGCGCATGGACGCGCTGCTTGAAAGCGGAGCCGTGGCCCGCCAGGAATGGGACCGGGCCGAGAACCAGGTGCGGGTGCTGGAGCGCGGGGCGCAGGCAGCCACATTCGCCCTGCAGGTGGCCGAACACGAGGCCGGCGCGGCGCGGGCGGCCCTGACCAGGGCCGCGACGCCAGGTCAGGGCGAGACCGTGCCCATCCTGGCGCCGGTGGACGGGTACGTCCTGTCCGTCATGGAGGAAAATGCCCGGGCGGTGGCCGCGTCCACGCCCATCATGGAGGTCGGCGACCCCGGGGACCTGGAGATCGAGATCGAACTGCTCTCCACGGACGCCGTGGCCGTGACGCCGGGCGCCGAGGCGCTCATCGAGCACTGGGGCGGCGAAGGGAGCCTGCGCGCCAGGGTCACGGTGGTCGAACCCGGCGGGTTCACCAAGGTCTCGGCCATCGGCGTGGAAGAGCAGCGGGTCAAGGTGCGGGCCGAACTGGCGGACGCCCTGCCCGATGGCGTGCTGCTGGGCGACCGCTACGGGGTCCAGGCGCGCATCGTCACCTGGCAGGGGGAAAACGTGCTGCAGGTGCCCACGGGCGCCCTGTTCCGACGCGGCGGGGAGTGGATGGCCTTCGTGCTCGAAGGGGGCAAGGCGGTGCTGCGCACAGTCGCCGTCGGCCGCGAGAACGGCCTGGAGGCCGAGGTGAGAGATGGGCTGAAGGAAGGAGAACGCGTCATCCTGCACCCGCCGGACACCCTCGCGGACGGGATGCGGGTCAGGGAGGAGGGGCTGCGATAACGGGACTTTCACGTGGGCGAGTCGACCACCCCGCCCTTCGGGCACCCCTCCTTGGCAGGAGGGGAGTCGGAGCTTTTGAACAGGTCGGGCAGGCTTCCCTCTTGCC
>JANJWV010000158.1 GCA_024709365.1 Desulfomicrobium sp.
CCCGAGCCAGTGGGCCCGATCAGCAGGATGTTGCTCTTGTCCAGCTCCACGTCGTCCTTGACCCGGGCGTGGTACTTGATGCGCTTGTAGTGGTTGTACACCGCGACCGAAAGGATCTTCTTGGCGTCGTCCTGTCCGACCACGTAGTCGTCGAGAGCGGCCTTGATCTCCTGGGGCAGGGGGATGTCCGAGGAGTCCAGGTCTTCCTTGCGGTTGTCGTTTTTCAGAATGTCGTCGCACAGGGCGATGCACTCGTTGCAGATGTACACTTCGGGACCGGCGATGAGACGCTGCACCTCGTCCTGGCCCTTGCCGCAGAAGGAGCAGCTCAAATCCTTGCCCGTCCTCTTCTTTCTTTCCGCCATGGGATACCTCGTAAAAACTCGATCAAACCTATTCTATTATTCCAGTTCCTTGCGTGAAGCCAGGACCTGATCGATGAGCCCGTATGTGCAGGCTTCCTCGCCGCTCATGAAATAGTCGCGCTCCGTGTCCTGCTCCACCTTCTCCAGGGACTGCCCCGTATGGTTGGCCAGAATGCCGTTCAGCTCGCCGCGCAGGCGGATGATCTCCTTGGCCTGGATGGCGATGTCCGTGGCCTGGCCCTGGAACCCGCCCATGGGCTGGTGGATCATGATGCGCGAGTGCGGCAGGGAGTAGCGCATGCCCTTGGCGCCGGCAGCCAGGAGCACGGCGCCCATGCTCGCGGCCTGGCCGATGCACAGGGTGGCCACGGGCGCGGAGATGTACTGCATGGTGTCGTAGATGGCCATGCCGGCCGTCACGGAGCCGCCGGGGGAGTTGATGTACATGTTGATCTGCTTCTCCGGGCTCTCGGACTCCAGGAAAAGCAGCTGGGCGCAGATGGAGTTGGCGACGTGGTCGTCGATGGGCGTGCCCAGGAGCACGATGCGGTCCTTGAGCAGGCGGGAATAGATGTCGTACATCCGCTCGCCGCGGCCGGTGTTCTCGATGACGAATACGGAATTGCTGACCATGAAAGCTCCTGAAACAAACGGGTGAATGCTGATACCAAAGATTTGAAAAATAACGATCCGGGGCAGGGTGTCAAGGGCTGGGCGGAAGAGGACGCGGCCGTCCGGTGTCTGCCCGCGCATGTCCTGCCGGGACCGGACGCCGCACCGTAAGGAAAGGGCCGGGACAAGACCCGGCCCTTCGTAAGCTTATGCGTCCTGAGCGTCCTGGGCCGCCGGGGGGACCGGGGTCACCTTGGCGTTCTCGTAGATGATGTCCATGGCCTTGTCCGCCAGGACCCGATCCTTGAGGGGGATCATCAGGTTGTGCTGCTCATAGTAGTCCTTGATGGAGTGGAAGTCCTGGCCCGTGGAGGCGGCCATCTTCTGCAGGACCATGTCCACTTCCTGCGGCTCCACCGTCAGGCCCTCTTCGGTGGCGATGGCCAGCAGCACCAGGGAGGACTTGACCACGTCCTCGGCCGCGGGGCGGTTGTCGGCGCGCAGTTCGGCGGGCGTCTTGCCCAGGGAGTCGAGGCTCTTGCCCTGGCGCTCCAGGCGGCCCTGCAGCTCCACGATCTGCTTGTCGATCTGCTCCTCGACGATGCTCTGGGGCAGCTCGAAGCTGACCTGGGCCTTGATGCCGTCCAGGAGCTTCTTCTGGGCGTCGCCCTTGACCAGCTGCTTGCGGGTCGAGAGGTAGGACTTCTCGATGGCGTCGCGCAGGTCCTGGACAGAGGAATAGCCGCCGGCCAGCTCGGCGAAGTCGGCGTCGACCTCGGGCAGCTTGCGTTCCTTGATGGCGTGCAGGGTGACCTTCATGGTCACGGTCTGGCCGGCCAGCTTGTCGTTGATGAAGTCGGCGGGGAAGGTCAGTTCCTTCTCCACGGTCTCGCCCGGGGTCATGCCGATGACGATGTCCTCGAACTCGGGCAGGGAGTTGCCTTCGCCCAGGGGCAGTTCGAACTTGTTGGCCGCGATGCCTTCCATGTCCACGCCGTCCTGCATGGCCTGGAAGTCGATGACGGCGATGTCGCCGCTGACGACCTGACGCTCTTCCCTGATGATCACGGTCTTGGCCATGTTCTGGCGGATGCGCTCGATGACGTCGTCAACCTGCTTGGGATCGACGGCCACCTCTTCCTCCTCGACCTCGAGGCCCTTGTACTCGGGCAGGTCGAAGGCCGGGGCGATCTCGAAGGAGAAGCTGTAGGAGAACTTCTCGTCGCGCTCCATCTCCTTGGCGTCCACGTCGATGCGCGACAGGGGGGAAAGCTTGGTTTCGCCCAGGATCTCGTTGATGTGGTAGTTGATGAGGTCCGTGGTGGCCTCGCCGTAAATCTGCTTGCGGTACTTGGCCTCGATCACGGTCGACGGGACCTTGCCCTTGCGGAACCCCTTGATGTCCGCGCCCTTGCGGTACAGGGCCACGGTGGCGGACAGGGCGGCCTGCACTTCCTCGACACCCACCTCGACGGTCACCTTGCGCTTGACCGGGGACAGTTCTTCGACTTTGTATTCCATGACTCCACTCCTTGATGATGGGCGCACCCTCGGGGGCCCGGATAGTCTTCTCTGGTGCGGGCGATAGGATTCGAACCTACAAGCTTTTGGCGCCAGCTCCTAAGGCTGGTGCGTTTACCGTTCCGCCACACCCGCAATCCGCAAAAGAGGGTCCATAGACGAGCCTTTGCGGGCCTGTCAACGCATGCATTGGGCGCAAAAGCCAGTTCTCGCCCCTCTTTCGCCCGTCTTTCCGGCCTGTTGAGCTATGTTTGGCTCTCTTTGGCCAGGCGCACGGCCAGGGACGTATGGCGCAGCCGGCCGCGCTCGTTGCCCAGTCCCATGTGCATGGCCCGGCGCGACCCCATGAGCACGGCCAGCTTCCGCGCCCTGGTCAGGCCGGTGTAGATGAGGTTGCGCTGCAGGAGCATGTAGTGCTGCGTGACCACGGGCATGACCACGGCCGGGTACTCGCTGCCCTGGCTCTTGTGCACGCTGATGGCGTAGGCCAGCCCTATCTCGTCCAGCTCGTCGAATCCGTACTCCACCTCGCGCCCGTCGAACTCGGCCGTCAGGACCTCGTCCTGGGTGTCGATGCCGGTGATGCGGCCCAGGTCGCCGTTGAAGACGTCCTTGTCGTAGTTGTTCCTGAGCTGCAGAATGCGGTCCCCTTCCCGATACGTCCGCTGCCCGCGCACGAGTTCCCGGCCGTCGGGGTTCAGGCGCTCCTGCAGGAGGCGGTTCAGGACGACGGTGCCGACCTCGCCCTTGTGCATGGGCGTGAGCACCTGCACCTCGGTCATGGGGTCCAGGCCGTAGGCCTCGGGGATGCGTTCGCAGACCATGCGCAGGATGAGGGCCTGCAGCTCCGAGAGGTCCTCCTTCTCGACCCAGAAGAAATCGGCCTTGGGCGGCGCGTGGGGGCTGCCCTGGGGAAATTCGCCCTCGTTGATGCGGTGGGCGTTGACCACGATCATGCTCTCGCGGGCCTGGCGGTAGATGTGCGTCAGGCGCACGGCCGGGATGATCCCGCTTTCGAGCATGTCGCCCAGGACGTTGCCCGCGCCGACCGACGGCAGCTGATTCTCGTCCCCGACGAAGACCAGGCGGCAGGTCAGGGGCAGGGCCCGCAGCAGGGCCAGGCACAGCCCGCAGTCGAGCATGGAGACCTCGTCCACGACCATGACGTCAGCCGGGAGCTTCTTGTCCTCGTTGAACTCGAAGCCCGTGGCCGGCTGGTAGCGCAGCAGCCGGTGCAGGGTCACGGCCGTGAAGCCCGTGGCCTCGGACAGGCGCTTGGCCGCGCGGCCCGTGGGCGCGGCCAGGGAGATGCGCAGGCCCAGGGCCTTGAGCGCCCGCACCACCACCCGCGTGATGGTCGTCTTGCCCGTGCCGGGGCCGCCGGTGATGATGGACACCTTGTGCCCGCAGGCCGACTCCACGGCCAGGCGCTGCTCGTCGGACAGGGTCAGGGACTGCCGCTGCTCCTCGCGCTCCACGGCGGCGGAGATCTTCTTCGGGTCCATGCGGATGGCGTGGTCCAGCAGGGCCCGCAGGCGGGAGGCGATCTCGCGCTCGGTCTTGTAGAAATACGTCAGGTACACGGCCTCGGCCACGCCCTTCTCGGGCAGAGGCTCGATGACCAGGCGCTTGCGCTCGACCAGGGCGTCGATCTGCTCCTCGATGAGCTCCAGGTCGTGGCAGCCCAGCAGCCGGGCCGCCTCCTCCGCCAGGACGGGCCGGGGCAGGAAGACGTGCCCGGCCCCTTCGGAGGTCTGGCGCAGGCAGTACTCGACGCCGGCCTCCAGGCGCTGGGGCGCGTCCTCGGCGAAGCCGAGCTTCAAAGCCATCTCGTCGGCCGTGCGGAAGCCGATGCCGTGGATGTCGTAGGCCAGGTCGTAGGGGTTGGCGCGCAGGCGCTGCACCGCGCCGGCCCCGTACTGGCGGAAGATGCGGTGGGCGAAGGTCGTGGCCACGCCGTGGGTCTGCAGGAAGAGCATGAGTCCGCGCACCTCGCGCTTCTCCTGCCAGGACAGGACGATGCCCTTGAGCTTGGCCGGCCCGATGCCCTCGATCTCAAGCAGCCGCTCGGGGTCCGAATCGAGGATGTCGAGGATCTGGCTGCCGAAGCGGGCCACGAGCCGGTCCGCCATCTTCTCGCCGATGCCCTTGACCGCGCCCGAGGCCAGGAAGCGCCGGATGCCGCTCAGGGTGGCCGGCATGACGTGCTCGCAGCCCTCGGCCTTGAACTGCCGCCCGAACTTGGGGTGCTCGACCCACTCGCCCGTCAGGCGCAGGGACTCGCCCGGCGCGATGTCGCCCAGGGTGCCGACCACCGTGACCTGGCCGGGCCCGGCCGGGGAGTCCAGCCGGGCGATGACGTACCCGTTCTCGGGGTTGTGGTAGACGACGGTGACGACTTCGCCCTGGACGGTGTGCATGATCCTAGAGCGACTGCCGGTACTTGAGGGACTGTTTGAGGGTTTCGCGGTCCACGTACTTGATCTCCGAGCCCAGCGGAATGCCCTGGGCCAGGCGCGTCACGGAGACGTGGGGAAAGGCGCGCGTGACCAGGCCGTGCAGGTAGGTGCTCGTGGCCTCGGCCTCCATGGTCGAGCCCAGGGCCAGGATGACCTCCCGCACCTCCCCTTCGCGCAGGATGGATTCCAGGCGCGAGATCTCCAGGGAGCGGGCGTCGACCCCGTCCAGGGGCGAGAGCAGGCCGCCGAGGATGAGGTAGCGCCCCTTGAATATCCCGGACTCCTCCATGACCACGAGGCTGTCCCACTCCGAGACCAGACAGAGCTGTTCGCGGCTGCGCTTGGGGTCGGCGCAGATGTGGCAGGGGTCCGTGTCGGCCAGGGAGCAGCAGCGCGAGCAGATGTGCAGGGCGCTGCGCAGGTTCTCGATGTCCCGGCCGAAGGCGCGCACGGACTCCTCGGGCCACTTGAGGAGCGTCATGGCCATGCGCAGGGCGCTCTTGGGCCCCACTCCGGGCAGGGCCGAGAACTGGTCCACGATCTTTTGCAGGGGTGCGGGAAGTCGCTGCACGAGGGGGTTCCTAGAACAGGCCCGGGATCTTCATGCCGCCGGTGATCTGCGACATCTCGGCCTGCACCGTGTCCTTGCCCTTCTTGATGACCTCGTTGACGGCCGAAAGGATGAGGTCCTGCAGCATCTCCACGTCCTCGAGAACCGCCGGGTCGATCTTCACGGACAAGAGCTCGCCCGCGCAGGTGGCCCTGACCGTGACCATGCCGCCGCCGACGCTCGTCTCGATCTCCTTCTTGCCGGTCTCCTCCTGGGCCTTCAGCATCTTCTTCTGCATGAGCTGGGCCTGCCTGATCAGTTCGTTCATATCTCGTTCTCCTGTGCTTTTCCGTTGATCGGGGGCCGGACCTCGACGATCCTGGCCTGAAATTTCTCCTGGGCCTGCCGCACCACGGGGTCGGCCTGGGCCATCTCCTTGAGCTCGGCGCGGGTCTTGCGCGCCTCGGCCACCGGCGCCTCCACCCGCACGTTCACGCCCGGGCCGTAGTAGGCCCGTGCCAGCTCCGTGAGCATGGGCAGGCCGGCCCGCAGGCGGTCGCAGAGGAAGGCGTGGGGGCTCGTCAGCACGAGATCCGCCCCGTTCAGCTCGCCGCGGGCCTTGTCCAGTCCCGGCAGGGGGCGGCTCCCGTCGGGCCGCGCGGCGCAGAAGGCCACGAAACCGGGCCAGGTGCGCGGCCCGGCCGGGGGCGCGGGAATGGACGGGCCAGCCTCGGGACGGGCGCCGAAAGCCGCTCCGTTCTCGCGGACCATGGCCGCCGGGGCCGAAGGCTCGCGCGGGCCAGGGGCGGCCGGACGGGGCGGAGCCTGGACCTGCGACTGGGCGGACGGCTGGGGGGCCGGCTGGGGAGCCGGACGCGGCGCGGGCGCAGGCCGTTGCGGCGCACCGGCGGGGGGCCGCGAAAATCCGTCGGGACGCGGCGCGGACGACGGGGCCGGAGCCTGCGCGGCGCGCGGCGGCGCGGCCTGGCCGGCGGCCGCGCCCTGGCCGGGGGCGGAGGCGCCCAGGGCCAGCAGGTCCGGCAGGCAGGCCAGGTTCAGAAGCAGAAGCTCCAGGGCCAGGGCCGGTTCCATGCTGGTCAGGACCTTGCGCTGGCTGTCCATGGTCATCTGCCAGGCCGCGTGCAGGTGCCCCAGGCTGAAGCGCGGCGCTACCGCCGCCCAGACGTCGATCTCCTCGGCCGGCAGGTCGATGAGGCCGCGCGCGGCGTCGCCCATCTGGTTCAGCAGAAAGAGGTTGCGCCAGCACCCGGCAAGCTCCCTCAGGAAGAAGCCCAGGTCCGCGCCCTGGTCCAGGACCTCGGTCAGCAGGGCGTGGAGGCCCTGCAGGTCGCGGCCATGCACGCACTCAACCAGACGCGTGAAAATCTCTCCGCCGGCCAGCCCCAGAACCTCGCGCACGTCGGCCAGCGTCAGGGTCGCCGAGCCCAGGGCCAGGACCTGGCCCAGGAGCGACATGCTGTCGCGCACCGAGCCCGCCCCGCGCCTGGCGATGAGGGTCACGGCCGAAGGCTCGGCCGGGATGCCCTCGCGCTCCAGCACGCCGCCCAGGTGGCGCACCAGGTCGGCCTGGGGCAGGCGCTTGAAGACGAAGTGCTGGCACCGGCTGACGATGGTCTGGGGAAACTTCTCGGGCTCGGTGGTGGCCATGATGAAGGTCACGTGCCCGGGCGGCTCCTCCAGGGTCTTGAGGAGCGCGTTGAAGGCCGCCTTGGAGAGCATGTGCGCTTCGTCGATGATGATGACCTTGTAGCGGCACTCCAGAGGCGCGTAGCCCACGTCCTCCTTGAGGCGGCGGACGTTGTCCACGCCGGTGTTGGAGGCGCCGTCGATCTCGACCACGTCCACGGCCGCGCCGAGGGTGATCTGGCGGCAGACCGGGCACTGGTTGCAGGGCTCCTCGGCCGGGCCGTTCTGGCAGTTGAGGGCCTTGGCGAAGATGCGGGCCAGGGTGGTCTTGCCCACCCCGCGCGTGCCGCTGAACAGGTAGGCGGGCGCCACCCGGCCCGTGGCCGCGGCGCGGGACAGGATGCGCTTGACGGAGTCCTGGCCGGCCACGCTGGCGAAGTTCTGGGGGCGGTAACGGGCGGTGAGGCTTTCCTGGCTCATGGTGTGTTCGGCGGGTGCGGAAATTGACGAAACGCCGGGCGCAGGCAGGCTGCGCCCGACGGGCAATCACGGGGAGGCTAGAAGCTGTAGCGGGCCAGCCACTGGCCGTACTTGGGGTTCTCGCCGCGCAGGACCTTGAAGTAGGCGTCCTGCAGGGCCGCCGTGACCGGGCCGCGGCTGCCCTGGCCGATGACGCGGCGATCCACCTCGCGGATGGGCGTGATCTCGGCCGCCGTGCCGGTGAAGAAGGCCTCGTCGGCGCAGTACAGCTCGTCGCGGGTGAAGCGGTCCTCGACCACGGTGTAGCCCAGGTCTTCGGCCAGGATCATGACGGACTCGCGGGTGATGCCCGAGAGGATGGACCCCAGCGGCGAGGTCTTGATGACGCCCTTGCGCACGATGAAGATGTTCTCGCCCGTGGCCTCGGACACGTAGCCCTCGGCGTCGAGCATGAGGGCCTCGTTGTAGCCGTCGGCCAGGGCCTCGCGCTTGGCCAGCACGGAGTTGACGTAGTTGCCGCAGGTCTTGGCCTTGGTCATCATGACGTTGACGTGGTGGCGCGTGAAGGACGAGGTCTTGACGCGGATGCCCTTCTCCAGGGCCTCGGCGCCCAGGTACGCGCCCCAGGGCCAGGTGGCGATGATGGTCTGGATGGGGTTGTCGCCCGGGTAGACGCCCATGACGCCCGCGCCGATGAAGGTCAGGGGCCGGATGTAGCCCTCGGACAGCCTGTTGACCTTGAGGGTCTCGATGATGGCCGCGCTGATCTGGTCCTGGGTGAAGGGGATGACCATCTCGTTGATCTTGGCCGACAGGAAGAGGCGCTCCACGTGCTCCTGCAGCCGGAACACGGCCGAGCCGCCATCGGTGCAGGCGTAGCAGCGGATGCCCTCGAACACGCCCACGCCGTAGTGCAGGGTGTGGGTCAGGACGTGGACCTGGGCTTCGTCCCAGGGCACGAGTTTGCCGTCGAACCAAATCTTGTCTGCTTTCTGAACCATGGAATCCTCCTCGCGGTGGGCGTCGTTGTGGCGCGGCGGGGCGCGCGGCCCCGAGCGTCGCGGAACACTAGGTCAAGGCGCAGGCCCCGGTCAAGGGAGCCCCCGAGGCCGCAGGCCCTTACGAATCCTTGTCGTGGCTGGAGCGGAAGATCATGCGGATGGGCGTCTTGTCCATGCGGAAGACCTTGCGCAGCTGGTTCTCCAGGTAGCGCACGTAGCTGCCCCCGAAGAGCTTCTCGTCGTTGACGAAGAAGACGAAGGTCGGCGGCCTGGAATCGGCCTGGGTCATGTAGTAGATCTTGCCGCGCCGTCCGCCCATGACCGGCGGCTGGTGCCGCTCGGTGACCATCTTGACCAGGCGGTTCAGCTCGCCCGTGGTCACGCGCTGGCCGCACTGCTCCCAGAGCTTCTCGACCAGCGGCAGGAGACCGCCCAGGCCCGCCATGGACACCGACGACGAATAGAGCACGGGCACATGCCCGCAGAAGGCGAACTGGTCCACCAGGTCCTTCTTGGTCTTGGCCAGCTGGTCCTTGGTCAGGAGGTCGATCTTGTTGACCACGATGACGAAGGGGATCTTCTCCGTGTCCAGAAAGGACAACAGCCGCTTGTCCTGCCCGACCACGCCGTCCATGACGTCGAGCACCAGCACGACCACGTCGGCCTGCTTGGCGGCCTGCATGGAGTGCACGACGCTGAAGTATTCCAGGGAATCGGTGACCTTGGACTTGCGGCGCACCCCGGCGGTGTCGACAAAGGTGTAGACCTTGCTGCCGCGCTGCACGGTCACGTCAACGCAGTCGCGGGTGGTCCCGGCCTCGGCGCTGACCATGAGCCGCTTCTTGCCCAGAAGCGCGTTGATGGTCGAGGACTTGCCCGCGTTGGGCCGTCCCAGCAGGGCGATCTTGAGGCCGCCCTGAGGCTGCTCCACTCCCTCGCACTGGTCCTTCGGCAACGCCGTCTCGATCATGTCGCGCAGATCGCCCATGCCGAAACCGTGGGCCGCGGACACGCACTGAAGGGGAAAACCCAGCGCGTAGAAATCCGCCGCCAGGGTCTCCTCCTGTTCGGGGCCGTCGACCTTGTTGATGATGACGCGCACTTCCTTGCCGCTTTGGCGCAGATACTGCCCGACCTGCTCATCCTGGGGATGCAGCCCGGCGCGGCCGTCGACGATGAACAGGATCAAATCCGCCCCGGCCATGGCCTCGCGGGCCTGCTCGAAGATGCTGATCTCGATCTCGTCGCTGGAGTCGGGGACAAGTCCGCCCGTGTCGATGAGCATGTAGGTGCGCGTTTCGCCGCGCACCTCGCTGAAGATGCTGTCCCTGGTCACGCCGGCCATGTCGTGGGTGATGGAGACCCGCTTCTTGATGAGGCGGTTGAAAAGGGTGGATTTGCCCACGTTGGGACGCCCGATGAGGGCCACCATGGGAAGATGCTGGTTCATGGTCTGCGTTCCTGGCCGATGATCTCGGCGATACTCGATGTGTATGGCGGGGAAAGCACCCCGCGTTCGGTGATGATGCCCGTGATCAGGGAGTGATCCGTGACGTCGAAGGCGTAGTTGAAGACGGGCACTCCGTCGGGCGTGATCTGGGTGGCCCCGACGTGGGTCACTTCCAGGGGCGTGCGGTCCTCGATGGGGATGAGGGAGCCCTCGGGCGTGGCCAGGTCGAAGGTGGAGCTGGGCGCGGCCACGTAGAAGGGGATGCCGTAGTGCCGGGCCAGGATGGCCACGCCTGAGGTGCCGATCTTGTTGGCCACGTCGCCGTTGGCCACGATACGGTCGGCCCCGACCACGACCTTCTGCACCAGCCCGCGCTTCATGAGCAGCGAGCAGGCGTTGTCGCAGGCCACGGTC
>JANJWV010000166.1 GCA_024709365.1 Desulfomicrobium sp.
GGTCCGGGCGATGCCCACGCCCACGGGGATGCCCGTCCATTTCTTCACCGTGGCGCGGATTTCGCGGGCCGTGTCCACGAGGCTGCGGCTGTCCAGGCCCCCCAGGCGCAGGAAGCACTCGTCGATGGAGTAGACCTCGGCCTCGGCGGAAAAGAGGCCCAGGGTGCGCATGACGCGGGCCGACATGTCGCCATAGAGGGCGTAGTTGGAGGAGAGGACGCGCACGCCGTTTCCGGCGTAGAAGTCCTCGCGCTTGTAGGCCGGCTCGCCCATGGCCACGCCCAGGGCCTTGGCTTCGTTGGAGCGGGCGATGACGCAGCCGTCGTTGTTGGACAGGACGACCACGGGCCTGCCTTCCAGGGACGGGTCGAAGACGCGCTCGCAGGAGGCGTAGAAGTTGTTGCAGTCGACCATGAGGTAGAAGTCCCGCATCAGAGCCTCCGCACCACTCCCGAGACCACGCCCCAGATGTGCAGGTCCTGCTCCGCGGCCACGGCGATGGGCCGGTAGCGGGGGTTCTCCGGGGCGAGGAAAATCTGGCCGTCCTTGCGGACCAGCCGCTTGACCGTCAGTTCGCCGTCCAGGACCGCGACCACGATCCTGCCGGGAACGGGCTCCTCGGAGCGGTCCACGACGAGGATGTCGCCGTCGTGTATGCCCGCGCCGGACATGGAGTCGCCGCTGACCCGGACCATGAATGTGGCGGCCGGGTTACGGACCAGATAGGTGTTCAGGTCCAGGGCCGTTTCGATGTAGTCGTCGGCCGGGGAGGGGAAGCCGGCGGAGATGCGCTCCAGATACAGGGGCGTGGCCTGGCCGGATTCGCTCACGGCCCGGCCCAGGATCTCGATCCTGTCGCGGCCGGTCTGGTTCAGGTTCAGAATGTTGGACATGGGCCGACCTTGCCGCCGGCCTTGGCTTCCGTCAACGCCGGGATTAGAACGACCCCTGACGATCGGACGAACATGCATAAATGCCCATAGGTACCGGGCCCTTGTGGAGAATACATGACCATCACCGCCTGCACCCTGGATTGCCCCGACGCCTGCTCCATCGTGGCCGAAAACGGCCCCGGCGGGCTGCGTCTGCGCGGCAACCCCGACCATCCCTTCACCCGCGGCTTTGCCTGCCCCAAGCTCGACGTGCACCGCCGCAGACTCGCCAGCCCCCACCGCCTGCGCTCGCCCCGCCTGAAGATGGACGGCGTGTGGCGGGACATCGGCTGGGACGACGCCCTGGACCTCTGCGCCCGCAAGATCGCCCAGTACCGGGACGAGCCCCGCTCCATCCTGCACGTGCGCGGGGCCGGCAACCGCGGCGTGGTCAAGTTCCTCTCGACCCTCTTCTTCCGCACCCTGGGCGCCTCGGGCCTGCACGGCTCCCTGTGCGACGAGGCCGGCATCACGGCCTGCGTCGAGGACTTCGGGGCCCTGCGCCACAACGACATCACCGATATCCTGCACACGTCGGCCCTGGTCAACTGGGGCCGCGACCTGAAACGGGGCTCGGTGCACACGGCGGCCATGGTCCGGCAGCTGCGCAAGGCCGGCGTGCCCGTGGTGACCATCGCACCGGGCGCGGACACGGCCGAGGGGTTCACGGACCGTATCGTGCGCATCCGCCCCGGCACGGACCGCTTCCTGGCCGCGGCTGTGCTGCGCGAGGTGCTGCGCCGCAAGGGCGTGGCGCCGGAGGTGGCGGCGGCCTGCCGTGACCTGCCCGGGTTCCGGGCGCTTCTGGAAGGTTGCGGGGATGAGTTGCTTCGGTGGTGCGGGGTGTCGCGCGAGGACGCGGACTTCCTGGCCGGGCTGTATGCGGGAGCAGGCCCAGTGGCCTCACTGTTGGGATGGGGCATGCAGCGCTACCGTTTCGGCGGCCAGAACGTGCGCTTCGTCAACGCCCTGGCCATGCTCTCGGGGCAGGTGGGCCGCAGCGGCGGGGGCGCCTACTACAACCTGAGCTCCATGGGCAACTTCGACGTGCCCTGGAAGGCGTCCACGACCTACGGGCGCACGCTGCTCATGCCCGACCTGGCCCGCGAGATCGGCCGAGCCGATCCGCCCGTGCGCATGGCCTGGGTGGAATGCATCAACCCGGCCAACCAGTTTCCCGAGGCCGGGGCGGTAGCGCAGGCCCTGGACGGCCTCGATTTCGTCGTGGTCTGCGACGCCTTCATGACCGACACGGCCGAGGTCGCGGATCTGGTCCTGCCCGTGGCGCTGATGCTCGAACAGGACGACCTGGTGGGCTCCTTCCTGCACGAGTACGTGCAGTGGAGCGGCAAGGCCGCGGAGCCCCCGGCGGGCGTGCGCACGGACTACGACATCCTCTCGGACCTGGGCCGCCGGCTGGGCCTGTCGCTGCCGGACCCCGAGGAGGCCCTGGGGCAGGCACTGCGCTCGCGCACCCTGGACACGACCCTTGAAGAGCTGCGGGCCGCGGGTTACGCCCGCTCGACCCATCCGGCCGTGGCCTTCGAGGGCCTGCGTTTCGGCCACGCCGACGGTCTGTACCGCCTGCCCGCCCGGCTGGACCCGCCCCAGGACCCGCCGGCCGGGTACCCGCTGCAGCTTTTGACCCTCATCAACCGCCGCTTCGTCCATTCCCAGATCCTGCCCGAGGACCAGGCCGCGCGGCCCGTGGTCGGCGTGCACCCGGACACGCTGCGCGGCCTGGGGATCGAAGCCGGTCCGGGGCGCCTCGTCACGGAACTCGGGTTCCTGGACGTGGAACTGGCCGCGGACGCGGCCGTGCACCCGGACTGCGTCGTCTACCGGCGCGGGCCGTGGGGCAAGTTCGGGGGCGGGGTGAACCGCATCATCCGGGCGGTGGAGACGGACATGGGCGGGGGCAGCGCCTTCTACGAGCAGCGCTGCCGCCTGGAGGGAGCCTAGTAGCGGCCGTTCTTGACCGTGGTCACGTAGGTTTCGAGGGCGGGGTCGTTCTCGGCGTTGACGCCGGGGGTGGACGGGTCGGCCCACTCGAAGCGTCCGTCCCGCCAGACCACGGTGGTGCGCCGGGCCTTGAAGGTCGGGTCCACATAGACGACCTGCAGGGTGCCGTCGACGTCGTAGGCCGAAACGTCGCAGACGATGCCGACCTTGGTGAAGGCCTGGCCGTGGATCGTCACGGGGTAACCTGTTCTGAGCTTGGGACGCATGTTCGATGCTCTGCCTGACTGTGCGTTGAGGAAGCCCTTGCGGGGCTGACCGGACGCTAACGCGGTTTTTTCGTTCTGCAAAGTAAAAAGTCGGGAGCGGAGCGCCCTGACGCTTGCCCGCAGAAGGCAGGCCCGTGGGGACCGTTCAACGCCAGCCGGAAGGCTGTGTCTGCGCGTGCCGGAGCTCCGCGTTCTCCGGGGTGCTCCCGGGCTGCACCGGCAGTTCCACGGTGAAGCAGGCCCCGCCCGCGGAGCCCGGTGCTGCGTGGATTCTTCCGCGGTGCCCGCTGGTCACGATGAAGTAGCTCACGGCCAGGCCGAGGCCCGTTCCTTCGCCGGGCTTCTTGGTGGTGAAGAAGGGTTCGAAGATGCGCCTGAGCGCTTCGGGCGGGATGCCCGGGCCGTTGTCCTCGACCTCGACCCGGACCCAGCCTTCGTTCGGCGCGGAAATGCGGACCTCGACGCGCGGCTCCCCGCCGGGCGACGGGGCGGAGGCCATGGCCTGGGCGGCGTTGCGGAACAGGTTCAGGAAGACCTGTTCCATCTCCGTCTCGCTGCAGAAAACGGCGGGCACGCCGGGGGCCTCCTCGACGTCGACGCGGATGTTGCGGAAATCGTAGCGCTTCTTCAGGTCGTAATCGCTGCGGGCCAGGTTCAGGGCCTTTTCCGCGATGTCGCGCACGCGGCACATGGAGCGCCTGGATTCCCCGCGCCGGCTGAAGTCGAGCATGTTGCGCACGATGAAGGCCGCCCTGATGCCGGCCTCGCGGATGTCCTGGATGAAGACATCGAGCTTGCGGGCCTTCATGTACCGGTCCATGAGCGCGAGATCGAGCCCTATGGTTTCGGCCGCCTCCCGGTTCTTGGGGAAATCGGGCCGCGTCCTGAGCGTCAGGTTTTCGGCCGCCTGCATGATGATGCCCAGGGGGTTGTTGATCTCGTGGGCGATGCCCGTGGCGATGCCGCCGACGGAGATCATTTTTTCGGACTGGACCAGCATCTCCTGGATTTTTTTCTGTTCCGTGATGTCGTGGTAGGATGCCAGATGATGGCGTTCGCCCTCGATCTCCAGAACCTGGCTCGAAAGCACGCAGTCAAGGATGCGTCCGTCCCTGTGCCGCATCTGCAGTTCGTAGTCCCGTATTTCCCCATGCCGACGCAATTCGTCGACAACCGTGTCGCGATCGCTCTGCCGGGCGTACAGGCCCGCTTCCATTGCAGTCTTCCCCAGCAGGGCCTCCCTGGCATGGCCGAAGAGGCGGACGCAGGCCTCGTTGACTTCCCGGA
>JANJWV010000184.1 GCA_024709365.1 Desulfomicrobium sp.
AGTTCGCGGTGCTGCTCGAAGACTTCCAGAGCAACCAGGAGGCCATCGGCATCACCCGCCGCCTGCTGCAGGCCATCCGGCAGCCCATGAACATCCAGGACCACGAGATCCAGGTCAGCGCCTCGGTCGGCGTCGTCCTCCAGACGGCGCGCTACACCTCGCCCAACGACCTGCTGCGCGACGCGGACATCAGCATGTACCGCTCCAAGGAACTGGGGAAAAACCAGTTCAAGGTCTTCAGCAAGAGCATGTACGAACACGTGGTGCGCACGGTCCAGCTGGAGAACGACCTCCGCCAGGCCCTGGCCGAGGACGAGTTCGAACTCTATTTCCAGCCCATCTTCGACTTGGCCGGGAACCGACTGAGCGGCTTCGAGGGCTTGCTGCGCTGGAATCACCCCGAGCGCGGGACCCTGGCCCCCGGGGCCTTCATCCACGTGGCCGAGGAGGCCGGCCTGATCACCGATCTGGGAACCTGGGTCCTCAACCACGGCTGCAGGACGCTGGCGCAGTGGCATGAGCGCTTCGACGGGACCGCGGTGAGCCTTTCCCTGAACCTTTCCCCCCGCGACCTCCTCCAGCCGTCGCTCATCCCCATGCTGGCGGAACTGCTGCACGAGACGGGACTCGACGCCAGGCACATCAAGCTCGAAATCACCGAGACGGCGGTCATGGAAAACCCGGAGATCGCCACGGCCAGGCTGGAGAGGCTGCAGAAGATGGGCTTCCAGGTGGCCATGGACGACTTCGGGACAGGCTACTCATCCCTGTCCTACCTGCAGAAGCTGCCCATCGACATCCTCAAGATCGACCGCTCCTTCGTGCAGACCATGCTCGAAAACCCCAACAACCTGGAGATCATCAAGGCCATCATCGGCCTGGGCAAGATCCTGGAACTGCGCATCGTGGCCGAAGGCGTGGAGACTCCTGAGCAGTTGACCACCCTGCAGGCCCTGGGCTGCGACCTGGCACAGGGCTATCTGCTGGGCAAGCCCATGCCGCGGGAACAGGCCGAAGCCCTGCTCTCCGGGGGCGGCGCCGGCCCGACGGCATGAACCGGCCCCGCGTCCACCGCTCCCCGTTCCGCGCCTACCGCGCGGACCAGCGGCCGGACCTCGTGAGCTTCCAGATCGTCATCGAGGAGACGGACCTCTGGGTCGCGGCCCACGCTGACCTCTCGGCCCCCATGGCCGACCGCGTGCGTCTGCTGCGCGGGCAGATCCGGACCTACGCGGCCATCCACCCAGAATTCCTGCCGTCCCTGACGCCCCTGCAGGCGGCGCCCGGCGCCCCGGAGATCGTCCGGCGCATGTGCCGGGCCGGTGAACTGACGGGCGTCGGCCCCATGGCCGCCGTGGCCGGGACAGTGGCCCAGATGGTTGCGGAAGAGTTCTGCCGGGAATCGCCGGACCTGCTCATCGAGAACGGCGGCGACACGTACCTGTTTTCCACCCGTGACCGCCACATCGGCATCCTGACCATGCCCGAGGAGGACATGCGCGTGTGCGTACACGTCCCGGCCGAGGAATTCCCCTGCTCCTTCTGCGCTTCCTCGGCCACCATCGGCCACTCTTTGAGCTTCGGAAAGGCCGATCTCGTGGTCACGCGCTCCCGCGACGCGGCCCTGGCCGACGCCGCGGCCACGGCCCTGGCCAACGCCCTGAAGGGGGCCGAAGCCATGGACCGGGTCCTGGACATGGCCCGGAACTGGGAAGGCATCGGCCTTGACGGTGTCTTCGCCCAGTGCGAGGGCCGGATCGGGGTGTGGGGAAAGATGGAACTGTCCGTGCTCTAGCTTCAACGCGGAGGCTGACGCCGCGACCTGCCGGGCGCACCAAAAAATACGCCCCGCTTCGGCTCGAAGCGGGGCGTTGCGCGTAAACGTATTTGTTTGTCCTAATCAGTCAGTTCTGTCGTCTGTTTCCAGTAAATTCGGCTGTGAACCTTCAATACCTTCGGAGCGCTGGTGACGGTCTCACCGTCTGGATCGCCTGGGCTGTCGGACTTCTCCCGCCTCTTCAGGCCTGCCCTTTCGCTCCCTTTACGCCTCTGACTCGTCTGTATGGCCCAATGGTCTTCCCTCCGTTGAGGTTGGTCCAGTCGTCTTTGATTCCCATATAAATCCTGACGAACCTTCTGTCCAGAGATGAGACCCGATTCGCGCATATTTTTCCATGGAGGAGCCTCCGTTGCCCGCCGGCGCTTTGCCTTTGCGCTGCGCTCTGGTAGACGGTCGCCATGACGACGGACCCAGCCCGAAACAAAACCCGGCCGCGCCCGCCCCGCCTTCTGCGCGGGGCGGCGGTGGCGCTGTGCCTCTTCGCGGTGGCCACGATCTTGCTGTGTGCCGCCATCTGGGCCGCGCTGCCCCGGCTGGCCGAAACCCTGCTCCTCCCTGCGGCCGCCGAAAGGCTGGGCATTCCCGGCCTCGAAGCCGACATCCGCCGCATCGGCCTGAGCGGACTGGACCTGGGGACCATCACCCTCGGTCCGGATACAGGCCTCGACGTCGCGGCCGTGCAGGCGGACTGGAGTCTGGCCGGTCTCGCCAGAGGCCGCGCCGACAGGGTGCGGATCATGGGGCTGCGCGTCTCGGTCACGGAAGAGAACGGAGCCTGGACGGTGCGCGGCCTGCCCAGCGCCACCGGAGCGACCGAATCCGGCTCCTCCTTCCTGCCGCAGATCGGTGCGCTCTCCGTGGACGGGGTTGTGGAACTCGACGGCCAGGCCATGGACTTGCGCCTCCCCTTCCGCCTGGACGGAAGCCTGGACAAGGACGGGCTCGCGGTCCTGGAGGCTCGCACAGAACTGGCCGGACAGGAACTGAACCTCACCGTCCGGGCCGACCTCGCCCGCCGGGATGTCCGCCTGACCTGCGCCCTCCCCCCCGCCTCCCTGGCGGCGCTGGCCAGTCTGATTCCAGGCCTGCGCGACATCCCCGTGAGCGGAACCATCGAAGCCCTGGCCGATGCGGCCCTGCCCCCCGAAGGCCCCCCGCAGGCGCAGGCCCGCCTCGACCTGCGTTCGGCACAGGCCGCGCCCGACCAAGTCCGCATCGTCCAGGACGGCGAAACGTCCCTGCGTCTCGACTGGCGCGAAAGGCCGGGGCTCACCCTCGACCCCGTCCGGCTGCGCGCGCCGCTCCCGCTTGTCCTCACGGTCAGCGACATCGGCATGGACCTGGGAGCCGGCGCCCTGGACTGCGGCTGGGAACTGACCCTGCCGGCCGTACCTGGGCTGAACCTCGCGTCGGCCATGCGTCTGGCCGGAACCGCCTCGGCCCGGCGCATGCCCCACGGTTGGGACCTGCGTTCAAGAGGCCGGCTCGACGCCGTCCAGACCTCTCTGGAAAACGACCCTGACCTCAAGGCGACCCTTGAAGCGACCACCGTCGACCTCGACATCTCGACATCCGAGAATGCGACACGCATTGATGCCTTCGTCGATCTCGGACGGCTGCAGGCCGCGCGCGGCGACATCGGAGGCACCCTCTCGGGGCTTGGGCTGACCTGCAACGCCACGGCCGACGCCGCAGGCGTGACCGGCAGCCTGTCCCTGTCAGGAGGCCGCATGGAAGCCCGGCGCCCGGGCCTGACGCTGAACACGACCCGTCTGGAGGGCGCCTGCGGCTTCACGCTCGGTGCGAAGACGGAGCTGAGCGGGAGCATCTCCGCGGGGATCAATGCCGCAAGCGCCGACGCGACAGCCACCATGGCCCTGCGCCTGCCCCTGGCCTGGCCGAAGCCTGCGACGGAGGCCGGCAGCCTGTCCGCGGACCTTCGCCTGAAGAAGAGGTCCGTGGCAAAAATTTCATCGCGCGTCGTGCAAAACCTGCACGGTCTGGCCCTCGACGGGTCCCTGTCCGTGCCGCCGCTGGCCGTGCGGGCGTCCCTCAAGGGGCGTGCAGATTTGGCCGACCCCCGCGCGTCGTGGCTGGAAGCCAGGGCCGACCAGACCGTGACCCTGCCGGGTGACCTGCCCCGCTTCGTCCCGGCCCTGGCGACCCTGGAGGGCAGGACCCGGCTGCAGGCCTCGGCCAGGCTCGATCTTGAGCGAGGGACTGCGGCCCTTCCGGCCGCCCTGAAGCTCACGGACATCGCGCTGACCCACGGCAAGACCAAGGCGGCCCTAAGCGGCGGAGCCCTGGCCATCGCCTTTTCCGACGCGCTGACCGCTCGCTCGGACCCCGACCAGCGCATGACCTTCGAACGCCTTCAGCTCGGCTCGATCATCCTGGAAAAGGGCGACGTCCGCTACCAGGTCGAGGCCCCGCACAGCGTCCTGGTGGAGGGATGCAGCTTCCGCTGGGCGGGCGGACGCATCGGCACCCAGGCCTTCCGCGTCAACCCTGGCGTGGAGGACTACACCGTGGAGATGTACTGCGACCGGGTGGAACTGCCCAAAGCCCTGGAGCAGCTCGGCATGACCCGGGCCAGCGGCGGCGGCACGGCCAACGGACGCATCCCCGTGCGCTGGGCCGGGGGGAAGCTGACCTTCGACAACGGCTTCCTCTATTCCACTCCGGGCGAAAAGGGGATACTGCGCATCGAGGGCACGGAAATCCTGACCGCCGGGGTGCCGCCGGGCACGCCCCAATACGGCCAGCTGGACCTGGCGTCCGAGGCCCTGAAGGATTTCGGGTACGAGTGGGCCAAGGTAACCATGAACACCGCGGGCGACGAACTCGTCGTGGCGCTGCAGCTCGACGGCAAACCCGAAAAGCCCCTGCCTTTCGTCTATGACCGTGAATTCGGGGGCTTCGCCAGGGTCTCGGCCAGCTCCCCCGGCTCGGTGTTCCAGGGCATCCGACTGGACGTGAATTTCCGGCTCCCCCTGGACCAGCTCTTGCAATACAGACAGCTCCTGGAACTGATCAACAACGGAGGTTGACGTGCAAACCCCACTCCTGGCCCTGGCCGCCATGCTCCTCCTGCAGGGCGCCTGCAGCACCCGCCATGAGGTGCAGATGGCACCCGTGGAGGTCAAACCCATCCACATCACCATCGACGTGAACGTGCGGGTCCAGAAGGACCTGGAAGATTTCTTCGGGGACATCGACAAAGCCGAAGAAAAACTCAACACGAACAACTGACGGAGAGACCATGCGCACACCGAAATTCCTCATCACGACGATCCTGGCGGCGATGGCCGTCCTCCTGCTGGCCCAGGCCGGACTGGCCGACGACATCAAGGACCGCATGAAGGCCCGCCTGCCGGTCATCACCGAACTCAAGTCCCAGGGCCTTCTCGGCGAGAACAACAAGGGGTTCCTTGAATTCCGGGGAGGACAGCAACCCAAGGCCGACGTCGTGCAGGCCGAAAACGCCGACCGCGCGGCCGTCTACGCGGCCATCGCCCAACGCCAGAAAACAACGCCCGAGTTCGTAGGCCAGGCCCGTGCGGCCCAGATCGCCGAAAAGGAGCCCGCCGGCTTCTGGGTCCAGGACGCGGGCGGGGCCTGGAAGAAGAAGTGAGCCGGGGGGATGGACGGGATGGACGAAATGGACGGGATGGACGGGATGGACTGACACGGACAAACACGGACTCGTGAGTTTGCGGCAGGTATTCCGGTCCGTGCCGGTCCGTGTTCGTCCATTTCGTCCATCCCCTCAGCCTTGACGCTCCCCCTTCCCCGCCGGTACAGCCTCCCGCTGGACCGCGGCCATTCCCGCCTGCGGCCGTTTCAACCAGGAACTGCCATGAACTCCCGCACCACCCGCGCCAACATCCTCCTTCTGCTGACCGCCATGATCTGGGGCGCGGCCTTCGTGGCCCAGCGCGTGGGCATGGACCACATGGGCCCCCTGACCTTCAACGCCGTTCGTTTCGCTTTGGGCTCGGCGGCCCTGCTGCCGCTCATCGCCTTTCTGGACAAAAAGCGCACCGTGGCGCCGCCGCCCTTCGCCGCCCTGCTCAAGGGCGGCATCCTCATGGGCCTGGCCCTGTTCCTGGGCGCCTGGCTGCAGCAGTTCGGGCTGTGCTACACCACGGCCGGCAAGGCCGGGTTCATCACCGGGCTCTACGTCGTCTTCGTGCCGCTGATCGGCATCTTCCTCGGCCAGCGATACGGCACCGGCACCTGGGCCGGGGCGGGACTGGCCATCGCGGGCATGTACCTGCTGAGCGTGACCGAGTCCTTTTCCATGGACAAGGGCGACGCCCTGGTGCTCATGTCCGCCTTTTTCTGGGGCATCCACGTGCTCCTGGTCGGCAGACTGACCCAGGGCATCAAGACCGTGGACGCCGTCAGGCTGGCCGCCATCCAGTTCGCCACCTGCAGCCTCATCAGCTTCGCCGGGGCCGCCGCCACCGAGGACATCACCCTGGCCGGCCTGCGGGACGGGCTCATCCCCATCCTCTACGGCGGTCTGATGAGCGTCGGCGTGGCCTACACCCTGCAGGTCGTGGCCCAGCGCGACGCGCGACCGGCTCCTGCGGCCATCATCCTGAGCCTGGAGGCCGTGTTCGCGGCCCTGACGGGCTGGCTGATGCTCGGCGAAATCCTGACCACGCAGGCGGTCATCGGCTGCGCGCTGATGCTCTGCGGCATGATCTGGTCCCAGGCCAGGCCCTGACGCGCCTCCCCGCGGGCCGGATACCTACGGTCACGCTCGGTTCGCTCACGCAAACCACCCGCATCCCCCGCGCTCAAGGGGGCCGTTTCCCGCGAAGGGCAACGGCCCCCTTTTCGTCGATTCTCTGCACCCGGACAGTGAATCAGGTTGTCATCGCCGGCAAAAGGTGCGATTTATAAATTTAAAACGCACACCTACGACGCTGCCCCAAAGCAGGAGGCGCCATGGACAGCCAGTGGGAAGAACCCCTCGCGACGGCCCTGCAGCCCCTCATCGACGCATCTCCGGAAGCGATCTTCCTCATGGCCCCCGACGG
>JANJWV010000186.1 GCA_024709365.1 Desulfomicrobium sp.
GGTCATGATGGGCGAGAAGCTCCGGGACCTCAAACCCTGGGACATGCGCAAGGGCGGCTACTACGCCGTCAAGGAGGCCGTGCTGCCCTTCAACCGCTTCCCCGGCGTGGACGCCCTGCTCGGGCCCGAGATGCGCTCCACCGGCGAGGTCATGGGCGTGGACCCGTCCTTCGGCCTGGCCTTCATGAAGGCCCAGCTGGCGGCCGGGCAGTTCCTGCCCGCCTCGGGCTGCGTGTTCATCTCGGTCAACGACCACGACAAGAACGGCATCGTCATCCCGGCCAAGACCTTCCAGAAGCTCGGCTTCACCATCATGTCCACGCGCGGCACGGCCGCCTTCCTGGCCGGGCACGGCGTGGAGTGCCAGGTGGTCAACAAGGTCTACGAGGGACGGCCCAACGTTATCGACCACATCAAGAACGGGGACATCCAGCTGGTCATCAACACGTCGTCGGGCAAGCGCACCAAGGAGGACTCCTCGGAACTGCGGCGCACCACGGTCATGTACGGCCTGCCGTACACGACCAACCTGGCGGCGGCCAAGGCCCTGGCCATGGCCATCAAGGAACGCAGCGCCTCGGGCCTGGACGTCAAATGCCTACAGGAATACTACCGGGAACCCGGTCGCGACTACTAGCCCCAGGTTGCCCGGGGTCACGGATTTTGGTGCAAAGCTCAGGACCTTCGGCGGTCCTGGGCTTTTACACATTCAGGAACACCTACACGGAACGTGAAACGATATGAAAAAGGAAGCTTGCGGATTATTTGGGATTTACGGCCACCCCGAGGCGGCGCGCATGACGTATTTCGGCCTCTACGCCCTGCAGCACAGGGGACAGGAAAGCGCCGGCATCATCACCTGGGACGGCCAGACCATCCGTGAGCAGCGCGGCATGGGCCTGGTCGCGGACGTGTTCCAGGAGCGCCACCTGGGCCACCAGCTCAAGGGCAGCGTGGCCATGGGGCACATCCGCTACTCGACCACGGGCGCCTCGCTGATCCGCAACGCCCAGCCCTTCAAGGTCACCTACAAGGGCATGAACCTGGCCCTGGCCCACAACGGCAACCTGGTCAACACCATCAGCCTGCGCGAGGAGCTGGAGAACCAGGGCACCATCTTTCAGACCACCATGGACAGCGAGGTCGTCATGCACCTCGTGGCCAAGTACATGAACGGCGGCACGCCCGAGGAGGCCATCGCCAAGGCCTGCAGCCGCATCAAGGGCTCCTACAGCCTGCTCTTCATGGTCAACCAGAAGCTCATCGCCGTGCGCGACCCGTGGGGCTTCCGGCCCCTGTCCCTGGGCCGGGTCGGCGACGCCTACGTGCTGGCCTCGGAAACCTGCGCCTTCGACCTGCTTGAGGCCGAGTACCTGCGCTGCCTCGACCCGGGCGAGATGCTCGTCATCGAGGACGGCCGCATGATCTCGCACCGCATCATGGAGCCGGCCGACAGGCAGAGCTCCTGCATCTTCGAGCTCATCTACTTCGCCCGGCCCGACTCCCTGGTCTTCGACCAGGAGGTCTACAACGCGCGCAAGAACATGGGCAAGATCCTGGCCCAGGAGTGCCCGGTCGACGCCGATTTCGTCATGCCGTTCCCGGACTCGGGCGTGTACGCGGCCGTGGGCTACGCCCAGCAGTCGGGCCTGCCCTTCGAGGCCTGCATGATCCGCAACCACTACGTGGGCCGGACCTTCATCCAGCCCACCCAGGGCATGCGCGACTTTTCGGTCCGCGTGAAGCTCAACCCCGTCAAGACCATGATCAAGGGCAAGCGCGTGGTCATTGTCGAGGACTCCATCGTCCGCGGCACGACCATCCGCACCCGCGTCAAGCAGCTCCGGGAGCTGGGGGCCAAGGAGATCCACATGCGCGTCAGCTGCCCGCCCATCCGCTACCCCTGCTACTACGGCATCGACTTCTCCTCCAAGGGCGAACTCATCGCGGCCAACCATTCCGTGGCCGACATCGGCCGCTACCTGGGCCTGGACAGCCTCCACTACATCACCATCGGCGGGCTTCTGAAGGCCGTGCGCGCCCCCGAGAACTTCTGTCTGGCCTGCTTCAACGGCGCCTACCCCGTGCTGCCCGACGAGGGCATGGGCAAGTTGTCCCTGGAGTGCTGCTAGATGGCGGGTGAAGGGATGGGAGGAGACTGGCTGGCCAAGGCGCGCGAGGTCCTGGACATCGAGGCCCGGGGCCTTGCCGCCGTGCGCGACAGGCTGGACGGTTCCTTCGTGCGCGCCCTGGAGCTCATGGCCGGCTGCGCGGGGCGCGTCGTGGTCACGGGTCTGGGCAAGTCCGGCCTGGTGGGCCGCAAGATCGCGGCGACGCTGAGCAGCACGGGCACCCCTTCCTTTTTCCTGCACCCGGTGGAGGGCGCCCACGGCGATCTGGGCATGATCCGGCGTGAGGACGTCATCGTGGCCATCTCCAATTCCGGCGAAACGGACGAGCTGAACAACATCCTGCCGAGCCTCAAGTCCCTGGCCGGCGCCGTCATTTCCCTGACGGGCGGCGTGAACTCGACCATGGCCGGTCTGTCCGACGTGGTCATCGACACGTCGGTGCCCTGCGAGGCCTGCCCTCTGGGCGTGGCGCCCACGGCCAGCACCACGGCCACCCTGGCTGTCGGGGACGCCCTGGCGGTCTGCCTCATCGAGTGGAAGTCCTTCGCCTTGGACGATTTCCGGCGCTTCCACCCCGGCGGGGCCCTGGGCCAGCGCCTGGCCCAGCGCGTGGAGGAGCTCATGCGCTCCTCGCAGCTGCCGGTCACGCCGAGCGGGGCGTCCCTGGGGCAGGCCCTGGAGGCCCTCAACGCCGGCAAGCTCGGCTGCGTCTGCGTGCTGGACCGAGAGGGGCGCCTCCTGGGGCTCTTGACCGACGGCGACGTTCGCCGCCTGGTCTGCGCCGGCCGCCTGGATCTGGACGTCGCCGTGGACTCGGTCATGACCGTCAGTCCCCTGCACGCCACCCCGGGGCAGAAGGCCGCCGAGGTCCTCGACATCATGGAATCCCGCGCCATCACGGTTCTGCCGGTGGTCGGCGCGGACCGGACCCTGGCCGGCATGGTGCACATGCACGATGTCCTCGGCAAGGGCCGGGTCAAGTTCTCCAGGCCCTGACCGTTTCGGGCCGCATCACATTTTTCCCCGAGAACCATGAACGATACATCAATCATACACCCGGATGTCTGCCGCCGTTGCGCGGCAGTGGGGCGCACCTGCTGCGCCGTTTCCAGCGGTGACGAGCAGTACTGCTTCCCCGTCTCCGCGGCCGAGATGACGGCCATCAGAGGCACGGGCGAAAGCGGGGAATGCTTCGTGCTCGCCGCCAACACGGCCGGCTTCGTGGAGCAGCTGGCCGTGCTCCTGCCGGATTGCGACATCGAAAAGGCCTTCCCGTCCCAGGGCTCCCACTGGAGGCTGGCCACCACCGCCGAGGGCCGATGCGTCTTTCTGGGCGAAGGGGGCTGCCGCCTGGAGCGCAGCGTGCGGCCTTTCTATTGCCGACTTTTTCCCCTGTGGTATTTCGAGGGCAGGCTGACCTGGTTCACGGCCGAGGAATGCCTGGCCAACAGGGAATGTTCCTCTCTTGCTTCGATGCTCGGCGCCATGGGCACCGACAGCGACGAAGCCAGGGCCCTGCACCGCGAGATGTGCGAGAAGCTGGGGCTTGAATGCAGTTCCAAGGTGAAATCATGAAAATTCTGAAGATATTTCTGGCTCTGTTCGTCCTGGGTGTCCTTCTGGCGGCCGGAGCGGGCGTGGGTCTCTACTATTGGGCCCAGGAGGATCTGCCCGGGTTCACGAAGCTGAGCGACTATTCCCCGGCGCTGGCCACCACGGTCAGGGCCAGGGACGGGCGGATCCTGGGTTATTTCTACCGCGAGAAGCGCTTTCTCATCCCCCTGTCCATGATGAGCCCCATCACGGTCAAAGCCTTCCTGGCGGCCGAGGATTCGGGCTTCTACCAGCACGAGGGCGTGGATCTGCCCGGAATCTTCCGCGCGGCGGTCAAGAACCTCGTGGCAGGAAGCATCGTCCAGGGCGGCAGCACCATCACCCAGCAGGTCATCAAGTCCATGCTGCTCACGCCGGAACGCAGCTACGAGCGCAAGATCAAGGAGATCATCCTGGCCTACCGCCTGGAGAAGTACCTGACCAAGGACGAGATCCTGACCATCTACCTCAACCAGATTTACCTCGGGGCCAAGGCCTACGGCGTGGAAGCGGCGGCCAGGGAGTATTTCGGCGTGAACGCCTCCCAGCTGACCCTGGCCCAGGCGGCCCTGCTGGCCGGCCTGCCCAAGGCTCCGTCGCGCTACTCGCCCTATGGCAACCCCGAGCGGGCCAGGGAGCGGCAGCTCTATGTCCTGAGCAGGCTGCGGGAGCTGGGCTGGATCGGGCAGGCGGAATTCGAGGCCGCGGTCAACGAGCCTCTGGTCTACGGCGCCCAGGAGGACCCGTCCTGGAAGGTCGGCCCGTACTACCTGGAGGAAGTCCGCCGGCAGCTCGTGGAGATGTACGGGGAGGACAAGGTCTACGCGGGCGGTCTGCAGGTGCGCACCGCCATCGACATGGATCACCAGATCGTCGCCGACCAGGCCCTGCGCGATGGCCTGCGCGAAACCTCCAAGCGCCACGGCTGGCAGGGCCCTGTCACGACCCTCGAACCCGGCGGCTACGAGGAGTTTCTGCGCGGCCAGAATCTTGGCGAGATCAAGACCGGGGACCGGATACAGGTCCTGGTGACCGGCGTCGATAAAGCAGGGGCCAAGGTGCGCTTCGGCGAGCATACCGGCGTCCTGCCCGTGTCTTCCATGTCGTGGGCCAGGCGTCCCAACCCCAAGCTGGCCCCCGAGGAGGCGGGCAAGGTGGGCGACGCGACCAGGGTGGTCAAGCCCGGCGACGTGGTCTGGGCCGCCGTGAACGCAACGGGCAAGGACAAGCCCTGGCAGCTGGCCCTGGAGCAGGAGCCCAAGGTCGAGGGCGCCCTGGTGTCCATGGACCCGCGCTCCGGCGAGGTCCTCGCCCTCAGCGGCGGCTATGACTTCTTCCGCAGCCAGTTCAACCGCGCCACGCAGGCCCTGCGCCAGCCCGGTTCGGCCTTCAAGCCCATCGTCTACTCGGCGGCCCTGGACAACGGCTACACGGCTGCCAGCATCGTCCTCGACGCCCCCATCATCTTCGAGGACGGCAGCGGCGAGACGTGGAAACCCGAGAATTTCGAGGGCATCTTCTACGGCCCCACGCTCCTGCGCACGGCTCTGGTCAAGTCCCGCAACCTGGTGACCATCCGCGTGGCCCAGGACATCGGCATCGGCAAGATCATCGAGCGAGGCAAGGCCATGGGCCTGACCGGGATCATGGAGCCCAACCTGTCCCTGGCCCTGGGCTCCGGGCAGTTCACCCCCCTGAACATGTGCGAGGCCTACTCGGCCTTTGCCAGGGGGGGCACGTCCATCAAGCCCCGCTTCATCGAGAACGTGGTCTCGCCCTGGGGCGAGCAGCTCTATTCCGCGACGCCGGAGACAAGGGAGGCCATGTCGCCGGAAACGGCGTACGTCGTGACCAATCTTCTGCAGCAGGTCGTGCAGGAAGGCACCGGCGCCCGGGCCAAGTCCCTGGGGCGGCCCGTGGCCGGCAAGACCGGCACCACCAACGACGAGCAGGACGCCTGGTTCATGGGCTTCTCCCCGTACCTGCTGACCGGGGTCTGGGTCGGCTACGACCAGATCAAGCCCATGGGCAAGTTCGAGACCGGCGCGCGGGCCGCACTGCCCATCTGGCTCGACTACCGCACCAAGGTCGAGCCGAAATATCCCGTGGAGAACTTCACGGTGCCGCCGGGCATCGTCATGGCCCGGGTGGACGCGCGCACCGGACGGCTGGCCGGGCCGGACGCGCCCGAGGCCTACATGCTCCCCTTCGCCAACGGCACGGAGCCGACCCTGACCGCCATGCCGGATGAATTCGACGCGGCGCCGGGGTCCTCCAACGCAGGCGGGGAAAGCCTGCTCAAGCAGATATTCTAGACGGCAGCGGCCCTGGTCCCGAACGGACCGGGGCCGCTGCCGCGATCTCCATTCAGACGGGAAGAGCATGAACCTCCTCGAAGAAGCCAAAGCCGTCCTGCGGCGTTCGGCCAGCATCAGCCTCGAACTCTACAAGATCATGGTCCCCATCGTGATCGCGGTCAAAATCCTGCAGGAGCTGGGTCTGATCTCGTGGCTGGCGCTGCCCCTGGCGCCCGTCATGCAACTGGTCGGCCTGCCCGGCGAGATGGGCCTGGTCTGGGCCACGGCCATGATCAACAACATCTACAGCGGCATGATCGTCTTCGTCTCCCTGGCCGGCCAGCACGAGCTGAGCGTGGCCCAGGTCACGGTGCTGTGCACCATGATCCTGGTGGCCCACTCCATGCCCGTGGAACTGCAGATCGTGCGCAAGTCGGGCCCCAGGATGGGCTTCCAGGCGCTGCTGCGCATCGGCGGGGCCCTGGTCCTCGGTTTTCTCCTGGCGCGCATTTACGAGTGGGGAGGGTGGCTGCAGGAGCCGAACGTGCTCATGTGGCGGCCCGAGCCCGAGAGCGCGAGCCTCGTGGACTGGGCCGTGGACCAGATCCGCAACTTGGCCATGGTCTTCGTCATCATCACCGCCCTCAATGCCTTCATGCGCGTGCTGACGGCCGTGGGGCTGACGGCCCTGTGCGTGCGTCTGCTCTCCCCGGTGCTGCGCCTGCTGGGCATCGGTCCCGAGGCCGGCACCCTGACCATCGTCGGCATGGTCATGGGCCTGTCCTACGGAGGGGGCATGATCATGCACGAGGCGCACTCGGGCAAGGTGCCGCCCAAGGACATCTTCTCCTCCTTGAGCCTCATGAGCCTGTCGCACTCGGTCTTCGAGGACACCTTCCTCATGGCCGTCCTCGGCGGCCATTCGTCGGGCCTGCTGGTGGGGCGGGTCGCCTTCACGCTGGTCGTGGTGGCCCTGCTCGTACGCATGGTGAACCGGCTGGGGGACGAGTTCTTCTACCGGCGCCTGTTCAAGCCCGTGGAGGTCTACGCCCAGCCCGGGCCCTGCTGCCCGGGGGCGCCGACGGCGGACAGGCCGTGACGCTGATTTCGGATTTTTCCCAAGGAGAGGACATGTCGCAACGCATCGACGCGCTCAAGGAACTCATGCGGCGGCAGGGCGTCGGCGCCCTGCTCGTCATCCACCCGGCCAACCGGTTCTACCTGTCCGGCTTCGAGCTGCACGACGGGCAGTGCAACGAGAGTTCGGGCTGCCTGCTGCTGCGCACGGACGGCCCGGACTGGCTGCTGACCGACGCACGCTTCACCGTGGAGGCCTGGCGGCACTGGCCCGAGGAGCATGTGCACGTCTACGGCTCGCCGCGGGTGGAGAAGATCGCGGAGTTCGTGAAGAGCCTCGGGGTGCGCGAGCTCTGGGTCGAGACCCACGCCATGTGCGCCGAGACGTATCTGGAGCTGGGAAAATCCCTGGAACTGCGCGCCGCCCCGCGCCTGGTCGAGGAGCTGCGCACGGTCAAGGACGAAGGGGAGCTGGCTGCGCTGCGGGTGTCCTGTGCCTTGAACCACCGCGTCTACGCAGCGCTGGAAGCGGCCTTGGCGCCCGGCATGACCGAGCGGGACGTGGCCTGGATGCTGGAGCGGCTTTTCCGGGAAGGCGGGGCCGAGGCCCTGAGTTTCGCGCCCATCGTCGGCTTCGGCCCCAACGGGGCCCTGCCCCACGCCACGCCTGGCGATGCGCGCCTGCAGCCCGAGACGCCGGTGCTCATCGACATGGGCGGCAGGCTCGGCGGCTACTGCTCGGACCAGACCCGCACCTGGTGGATCGGCGAGCGGCCCTCGGACGAGTTCCGGCGCACCCTGGACCTGGTCCGCGAGGCCCAGGGCCTGGCCATCGCCAGGGTCGCGCCCGGCGTGTCCACGGACGAGCTGCACGCCGTGGCCAAAGAGTATTTCGCGCGCCACGGGGAGGCCGAGCACTTCACCCACTCCCTGGGCCACGGCATCGGCCTGGAGACCCACGAGGCCCCCGGCGTCGGCCCCTTCCGGCCGACGATTCTGCGGCCCGGCATGGTCATCACCGTCGAGCCCGGCCTTTACTACCCGTCCTGGGGCGGCGTGCGCTGGGAGCATATGGTGGTCGTGACCGAGGATGGCCATGAGGTGCTCTGAGAACAGGGGAGGGCGCAGGCGAAAGCCGCGCGACCGTGGCCTTCTTCCTCCCTGCACGGAAAGCAGGGTGCTGTACGCCGAGATCCCGCGCCATCAGATCGCCCTCTACCGCTTCCTGCTCGAAGGCTACGACAACCTGGCCGTCATGAGCGTGGTGGACCGTTACCGCGCGGTCATCAAGCTGCGTTTCACGCCCGACGCGGAACATACCCTGCGGGGGATGCTTCTGGCCCAGGGCGCAAAACTCGTCGAACCGCCGATTCTTTCAGACTAGGCCGAAAAATTCCCGCGCGTTGTCCCCGCAGCGCTGCCACAATTCCCGCACGTCTTCGCCGCGCAGGAGGGCGATCTCCCGGGCCGTGAAGCCGAGCAGGGCGGGTTCGTTGCGCTTGCCGCGCCAGGGTTCGGGGGAGAGGTAGGGGCAGTCGGTCTCCAGGAGCAGGCGGTCGGACGGGATGATTTTCACGGCCTCGCGCAGGTCCAGGGACCTGGCGTAGGTCACGGTGCCGGGCACGGAGATGTGCCAGCCCCGTTCGACGATGAGCCTGGCCCAGTCGGGCCCCAGGCCGAAGCAGTGCCACAGCAGCGGGCGCCCGCCGAAGCCCATGGAGTCGAGGATGGCCAGGCAGTCGTCCTCGGCGTCGCGGCAGTGGATGACCACGCGCTGGTCCAGCTCCCTGGCCAGGGACAGCTGCCGGCGGAACCAGCGCTGCTGGTCCTCGCGCGGCGAGAAGTCGTAATAGTAGTCCAGGCCGATCTCCCCCACGGCGCGCAGCCGGGTATCGGCCGTGAAGGCTTCGCGCATCCCGGCCAGGTCGTCCTCCGTCATCTTGGCCGCATCGTGGGGATGCACGCCGAGGAGGAAGAAGACGTCGGGGTGGCCCTCGAAGAGGCCGCGTCCCTCCCGGTAGGCCTCGGGCCCCAGGAAGACGTTGCCCACGGTGCGCACCCCGCAGGCCAGGGCACGGGCCAGGACTTCGTCCACGTCGAAGTCCCGGCCGTCGAGGTGGGCGTGGCTGTCCGCGCCCACGGGCGGCAGGTCCAGGGCCTCGGGGAGCTCGCGCTCCCGCTTTTTGCTCACGCCTTGCTCTCGCGCACGCCCTGCTCCCATTTGGCCACGGGCACGGCTTCGTCGACGAGCATGACCGGGATTTCCTCGCGCACGGGGTAGACGAGGCCGCAGGCGCCGCATTTGAGGCCTTCCTCGCGGTCCAGGAGCTCCAGGCCGCCCTTGCATTTGGGGCAGGCCAGGATCTGCAGAAGTTCCTTGTTCAGGGCCATGGTTCCTCCAGTGTGTGCGGTGTGATGATGGACACGGCCTTACCCCGATCGATACCACGTTACAAGCGCGCAAATGCCACCCGGTTCTTGAGTTTTCAAACCAATGGGGTACAAACGCACCCATGATGCACGGCGCAAAGAATCCTTCCGCGGGACCTGTCCTGCTCTTCGACGTGGGCAACACCAACGTGAAGCTCTGCCTGGCCGACGAAAGCGGCCTCGGCCGGACCTACTCCCTGCCCTCCACCAACCGCGAGACCGCGGATTCGCTGGGGCTGACCATCGCGGGGATTTGTGCCCGAGAGGGCGTGGCCGAGGGCGCGGTGCGGGCCTGGGTGCTGTCCTCGGTGGTGCCGCCTCTGAACGGCCTGCTCAAGGCGGCCTGCGGCAGCTACTTCTCCTGCCCGGCCCTGTTCGTGCCCGGCGACATCGCCCTGCCCCTGGAAAACCGCTACGCCAGGCCGCAGGAGGTGGGCGCCGACCGGCTGCTCGGCGGCTTCGCGGCGCGGCAGCTCTTCCACGACCCGACCCTCATCGTCGTGGACTTCGGCACGGCCACCACCTTCGACTGCGTGCAGGGGAACGCCTATCTGGGCGGCCTCATCTGCCCCGGCGTGCTCAGCTCCGTTACGGCCCTGGGCACCCAGACCGCCAAGCTGCCGCAGATCAGCCTGGAGCTGGATTCCGAAGAGCTGGACATCGGAACGAGCACGCGTCAGAGCCTCAACCACGGCGTGCTCTTCGGCTTCGCCTCCATGCTGGAGGGGCTGACCGCGCGGCTCAAGAAGCGCCTGAACGACCCGCAGGCCCGCGTCGTGGCCACGGGGGGCTTCGCCCGCCAGCTGGCCGCCATCACCGACTGCATCGACGACCTGGCCCCGGACCTGCTCATGCAGGGACTGGCGGCCGCATATTTCCAGAAACATTCACCGGATACATCCAGGGAGCAATCATGAGCACCATCACAGGCATTTGGGCCAGGGAAATTCTCGACTCCAGAGGCAATCCCACCGTCGAGGTCGAGGTGACCCTCGAATCCGGGGCCACCGGCCGCGCCGCCGTGCCTTCGGGCGCCTCCACCGGCACCCGCGAGGCCCTCGAACTGCGCGACGGCGACGCCGACCGCTACCTCGGCAAGGGCGTGGAGCAGGCCGTGCGCAACGTCATGGAGGAGATCGCCTCCGAGATCGTGGGCCTCGAAGCCATCCGTCAGGTGGAAGTGGACCAGGCCCTCATCGACCTCGACGGCACCGAGAACAAGTCCCGCCTGGGCGCCAACGCCATGCTCGGCGTGTCCATGGCCACGGCCAAGGCGGCCGCGGAGTTCCTGGGCCTGCCGCTCTACAAGTACATCGGCGGCATCAACGCCAAGGTCCTGCCCGCGCCCATGATGAACATCATCAACGGCGGGGCGCACGCGGCCAACAACCTGGACATCCAGGAGTTCATGATCATGCCCCTGGGCGCGGCCAGCTTCCGGGAGGCCCTGCGCATGGGCGCCGAAACCTTCCACTCCCTGAAGAAGATCCTGCACAAGGACGGCCTGGCCACCTCCGTGGGCGACGAGGGCGGTTTCGCGCCCAACTTCGCCAGCCACGAGCAGGCCTTCAAGTACATCATGAAGGCTATCGAGGAGGCCGGCTACGAGCCCGGCAGCCAGATCGCCCTGGCCATCGACGCCGCCGCTTCCGAGTTCTACAAGGACGGCAAGTACCACTTCGCCGGCGAGAACAGGGTCCTCACGGCCCGCGAACTGACCGACTACTACGCCGACCTGGCCGGCAAGTTCCCCCTCGTGTCCATCGAGGACGGTCTGGCCGAGGCCGACTGGGACGGCTGGGAAGTGCTGTCCGACGTGCTGGGCGACCGGCTGCAGCTGGTGGGCGACGACATCTTCGTCACCAACCCCGCGCTTCTGGCCGACGGCATCATGCGCGGCGTGGGCAACTCCATCCTCATCAAGTTGAATCAGATCGGCACCCTGACCGAGACCATGGACTGCATCGAGATGGCCAAGGAAGCCTCCTACGCCACGGTCATCTCCCACCGCTCCGGCGAGACCGAGGACAGCTTCATCGCCGACCTGGCCGTGGCCGTGAACGCCGGGCAGATCAAGACCGGCTCCCTGTGCCGCTCGGACCGCATGGCCAAGTACAACCAGCTCCTGCGCATCGAGGAGGACCTCGATTCCCAGGGTGTGTACTTCGGACCGGCCATGGCCGCCAACTGGTTCGACGAGGAAGAGTAACCGAAAAGGCGCCCCGCGGTGCGCCTTTTTTCATCAGCAGAGGACACCATGCGCATCATCGACGGAAAAAAGACGGCCGCCATCATCCGTCAGGAACTGAAAGACCAGGTCGCGGTCCTGGCCGCCCGGCACGGCAGGGCCCCGGGGCTGGCCGTGATCCTGGTGGGCGACAACCCGGCCTCGCAGGTCTATGTCCGCAACAAGG
This sequence comes from Desulfomicrobium sp., assembly GCA_024709365.1. Lineage (GTDB taxonomy): Bacteria > Desulfobacterota > Desulfovibrionia > Desulfovibrionales > Desulfomicrobiaceae > Desulfomicrobium. The sequence continues at coordinate 11,944 of JANJWV010000186.1, forward strand.
AGCGGGCCTGCGCCGACGTGGGCATCGTCTCCAGGTGCTTCCGCCTGCCCGCGGACATTCCGCAGCCGCAGCTCGAGGACACCATCCTCTTCCTGAATTCCGACCCGGCCGTCGACGGCATCCTGCTGCAGCTGCCGCTGCCCAAGGGGCTGGACAGCCAGCGCTGCCTGGACCTCATCGACCCGTCCAAGGACGTGGACGGCTTCCATCCGGTGAACATGGGCCGCCTGGCCCTGGGGCTGCCCTGCCTGCGCTCCTGCACCCCGGCCGGCATCATGACCCTGCTGGACCGCCACGGCATCGACGTGGCCGGGAAGAAGGCCGTGGTCATCGGCCGCAGCAACATCGTCGGCAAGCCCCTGGCGCTCATGCTCCTGCAGAAGAACGCCACGGTCACGGTCTGCCATTCCCGGACGAAGGATATCGCCGAGGAGGTCCGCACCGCCGACATCGTGCTGGCCGCCGTGGGCATCCCCAAGTTCGTGACCGCGGACATGGTCAAGCCCGGGGCCGTGGTCATCGACGTGGGCATCAACCGCACGGAGCTCGGCCTGGTCGGCGACTGCGACTTCGCGGGCCTGCAGGACACGGCTTCGGCCATGACGCCTGTGCCGGGCGGCGTCGGCCCCATGACCATCGCCCAACTGCTGGTCAACACCCTCGAAGCCTACGTCGAACACGTGGGCTGACGGCAATAAAAAAGGGGGCCTTGCGGGGCCCCCTCGTCATGTCCGTTTCCGGCGCGGTTCCTATTCGATGATGATCCCGGCGTAGCCCACCACCCTCGACATATCTCCGTTGACGTCGCCCGACGTGGCGTAGGCCACGAGCTCGGCCTTCTTGGCGCCCAGGATGTTGGCCAGATGCATGCCCATGGTCATGGGCAGCACGCCGCACATGGAGATGTTGGCCTCGCGCACCGTGCCGTAGAAGCCCATGGGGTCCAGGGCCAGGATGCGGTCCAGGGCCTTTTGGTCCACGATGCGCGTCACGGCGTCCGAGGCGAAGTGGTTCATGTCCGAGCTGACGACCACGGACACGTCGCGGCCCAGGGCGCTCAGGACCTCCGCGATCTTGGAGGCCGCCCCGGCGAGTTTGTGGGGGCGCGGGTCGCCCACGGCGATGGGCACGATGCGCATGTCGGGGTTCTTGGCCCACAGGAAGGGCAGGACCACCTCCAGGGAATGCTCCTGCATGTGGGCGGCGCGGTCGGCCGTCAGGGCCGGCTCCGCCGCCAGGATGGCCGTGGCCAGCTCGGCGTCGACCGCAAGGCCGGCCCCGGGCAGATGCCATGTCCCGTCGGGCCACACGGCCAGGGGCGCGCCCATGCCGGTGTGGTTGGGGCCCAGCAGCAGCACCGTGTCCGTCAGCCGGGCCCGTGCCAGGGTCTGTCCCGCCACGCCGCCGGAAAACACGTGCCCGGCGTGGGGCACCATGGCCAGCCTGGTCACGGCCTCGCGCTCGGTTTCCCCGCGCATGCAGGACCGGACCGAGGCCAGCCACTGGTCGTGGCGTCCGGAGTAAAACTGTCCCGCGACAACGGGCTCGCGATCGATGCTCATTCCTTGCTCCTATTGAAATTTCTCGACTTCCCGCTCGATGCGCACGCCTTCGAGCTCTGCCGCAGCCATACGGCCATACAGCGTGTTTGGAAAGCGTTCTTTGAGGCCGAGAAGCGTTTCCCGCCACCTTTTCATGTCGTCGTTCCTGCGGAAAAGGATGGCCTTGCGGTAGGCGTGCGCGGGCCAGTCCCGGTCCTCGGGCGTGACATACCCGTCGTATTCGAGGCTCCAGGCCAGGGCATCCTGATTCCGCCCGCGCCTTTCGGCGGCCTGCACCAGCAGCTCCAGCGTCTCCTTGAGCTTGGGGATGTCGTCCTTTTCCTTCTTCAGCAGCTCCAGGGCCTCCTGGCCCAGGATGGTGGCGCGTTCGAACTCGCCCGCGGCCAGGGCGGCCCGGCCGAGAAAATAATGGGCGTAGCCGCGCTGCGTGTCCGTCAGGCCCAGATCCGTGGCCAGCCGGTCCCACAGGGACTTGGCCCGTCCGGGCTGGTTCAGCTTCTCGTTGGCCAGGGCCGCGGCGTAGTCGACCTGGCGCCGCCTCTCGGCGTTCAGGTCCCAGGGCGCGACCCTGCGGGCCAGTTCGAGGATGTCCTTCCACTCCTGCAGCTCCACGAGCATGGCCAGGGTCAGGTCCATGCCCGGCTCTGAATGCTCTCCCTTGGGGATGGAGCCGAAGACGAAGGGCCTGGCCATCTCCAGGGCCTCCCTGGACCGGCCCGTGCGCATCAGGGCCGTGGCCACGACCAGCCTGGTCTGCGGGTCCGGTTCCCTGTCCGCGTAGAGGTCCTGGTGGTCCGTCCAGTTCTGGACGATGCCCTCGAAATTCTCCTGCTCCAGGTCGCGCATGATCCAGTCCCGCAGGGCCTTGTCGGCGACTTCCCGCGCCTTGGGCAACAGCTCGTGCTCGGGGTAGTCCTGTTCGAAGCGGCGCACGTCCTCCAGGCTTTCCGCGAATTTCCCCTTCCACAGCCGCCACATGGCCAGCTTCAGCCTGGCGATCGGGGCCAGGGGGCTGTCCGTGTGTTCGAGAATGCGGGTGTAGATCTCTTCTGGGTTGGCGTCGGGGCGGTCGAAGACCGGAGCCATGTCGCCGATGGAGGGCTTGTCGAGGACGCCTTCCTCGGCCAGGCGCATCTGGGCGATGAGGCCGCCCTCCCTGTCCGGGTAGGCTTCGGCCGTGCGGTGGTAGATCTCGCGGGCGGCGTTGGGCCTGTTCTGCCTGAGGTGGATGTCGCCGATGCGGGCCATGGCCACGTCGGCGTCGGGGGCGTCCGGCACGATGTTGGCGTAAGTCCAGAAATAATCCCGCGCCCGGTCGTCATTGCCGCTGAGCATGGCCGCATATCCCGCGGCCATGAGGAACGACGGGTCTTCGAGGTAGTAGCGGGGCCAGCGCTTCTCGATGGCGTTCACGATTTCCATGGCCTTGCCGAAAAATCCCAGCTCCGTGTAGGCCTTGAGAAGGCCGACGTTGGCCGGCTTGACGGCCGGGCTCATGGGGAAGTTCTCGATGACGTAGCGATAGTGCTCGGCGGCCTTGGCGAATTTTTTCTCGCGCAGGAAGTGGTCGCCCCAGAACGTGTCGATCATGGGCACGCGCGGGTTGTCCGGGTACTTGCGGCGCAGCAGGTCGAAGTTGCCCTTGGCTTCGGGCAGGTTGCCCACCGAGAGCTGCAGGAAGCCGATGCGGTAGAGGGCCTCGGGCATGTTGGACGATTCGGGGTTGGCGTACTTGGCCGTCTCGTAGGCGTCGAGGATGGCCGTGAAATTCCCTGCGAAGTCCCCCCTGCCCTGCTGCATGGTGATGTCGGCCAGATTGTAGAGCAGCTCCTCGCGCAGGGCGTCGGGAACCTTCGGGTGCTCGATCATGGCGGTTATGGCTTGCCTGCTGGCCTGCAGATCGCCGGTGGCCACCGCAACCTGCGCCAGCCTGTACAGCTCCTCCAGTTCGGCCGTGCTGTTGTCCTCAGTCATGTTGCCGGTGCCGGCCCCGGTTCCTTCGGATGAGGCGTTGACCGTCATGGCCGCGTCCTGCACCGGGGCGCCGGGATCGCCGGACGCGTTGTGGGATTCGCTTTGCGGAACGCTCAAGTTCTCCGCTGCTGCGTCGTGGGCGGAGTCGGGAGACGGCGCCGGCTCGCGGGATGCCTCCGGCGCCGGGGAGGTCTCGTTTCCGCCCGGCGCGCCTGTCTCCTGAGCCGCGTGGTCCTGCCGGGGGGTGTCGACGTGAGGTGTGTCGGCCGTCAGGGTCTGCACGCTGGTCGCGTTATCCGCCGCATGTCCTTCCGCTGCGTCCGGGCCGGGCTCTGTGGCTTGTTCCGCGGGGGCCCCCTCGACCGCGGCTTCAGTTCGGGGCTGCGGCAAAGGTGCTGTCGCGTTTCGTTCGATGGGCATGCGCAGCCGGAATGTTTCGCGCGGCTTCGGTTCTGCGTCGCCGGGGACCGTTATCCCGGCCTGATCGGGAGCCGCGGGACGGCTGATCCTTCCGCGCAGGGCGCCCGTGCCCGAGAGCGTATCCTGCGGTGCCTCGCCCGTGGCGTTGCCGTGCGCCGCGATATCGTCTCCGGGTTCCGTCGTATTGGCGGCTGGTCCCCCGGGGACATCCGCCGTCGAGGCCGCGTCTCGCACTTCCTCCTGCACGGCCGGGGAGGCGGCCGTCCCGTTGCCGGGCTCCGACGCATTGGAGGCGGCGTTCGTTGCGTTCTCCTCCGCGGGCGCCGATTCCCGGGTTGCGTTGTCCGGAGGCCGGGGAGGCGGTGCCGGCGGGGGATAGAGGATGACGCTCAGTTCATGCAGGGCGGGGTGCGCGGACGAGGAAAAGATGAAATCTCCGTTGCGGGTTTCGATCAGAATGCCGTCAGCGGTGACCGAGACGCCCTTGATCAGCGCCGAACCGCTGAAATCGGGGATTTTGGGCCTGGCCTCGCCCGTCCAGAAGTCCGGGGAGATGGGGATGATGATCCGCGTCAGCCCGCGCTGTCTGGGCTCGGTGACGGGGAGGGTGGAGGAGAACGAGAAAAGGAGCCGTTCGTGGTCGGTCGCCCGATTCCACGTCAATACCGCCCCAGAGGCGCTCTGGTGAGGAAAGAAGCCCAGAAAGGCGGCAAGGAGGAGCCAGATCAGTCTGGCAGGGTTGTGTGCGCGCACGGGCTGCTGTTAGCAAGAATCGGGCAGAAGATCACAACATGTTCTTCTTTTTCAGTTTTTCGATCAGGGTGGTGCGTTTGATGCCCAAAACTTCGGCGGCCTTGTTCTTGACCCCGTCCACTTCGCCCAGTGCTTCGTTCAGCAGGCGCTCCTCCACCTGGTCCAGGAATTCCTTGAGGCCCATGCACTGTTCGCGCAGGTCCTTCAGTTCCGGCCAGCGGAACGATGCGTCCACCTGCACCGGGAGGCGCCTTGGCACCTCAACGCCGGTCTCCCGCAGGATCTTGTCCGGCAGGTCCACCAGGCCGATGCTCTCCCCGTCGCACAGGATCGACATGCGCTCCATGAAGTTCTCGAGCTCACGCACGTTGCCCGGCCAGGAGTAGCGGGCCAGGATGTCGGCGACCTCCTCGGCCATGCCCAGGGTCGCGGAGCGGTTGTTGGCGCAGAAGTTCCGCAGGAAGTACCGGGCCAGGACGAGCACGTCCTCGCCGCGTTCCCGCAGGGGGGGCAGGGTGATGGGGATGACGTTCAGGCGGTAGAAGAGGTCTTCGCGGAATGTCCCGCGCCGCACCTCCTCCTCCAGGTCGCGGTTGGTGGCCGCCACCACGCGCACGTCGGCCTTGATGGTCTTGCCCCCGCCGACGCGCTCGAACTCGCGCTCCTGCAGCACGCGCAGGATCTTGACCTGCAGGGACAGCTCCATTTCCCCGATCTCGTCCAGAAAGACCGTGCCGCCCTGGGCCATCTCGAAGCGGCCGATTTTGGTGCGGATGGCATGGGTGAAGGCGCCCTTCTCGTGCCCGAAAAGCTCGGATTCGAGCAGTTCCCGCGGGATGGCCCCGCAGTTGATGGGCACGAAGGGCTTGTCCGCCCGCCGGCTGTTGCGGTGCAGGGCCCGGACCAGCAGTTCTTTGCCCGTACCGGACTCGCCCGTGACCAGGATGGTGCTGTCCGAAGGGGCCACTTTGGCCAGGATCCGAAATACCTCTTGCAGGGCGGAACTCTTTCCAATTATTCCACAGGTATCAAACGACATAGCCTCTCCTGGAACGGGGATGGTCTCGATGCTGTTCCGATTCTGCCTAACTGTCAAGAATATGACAGAAACGCAACTCAAATTATGCCGTATCTCCTCGAATTTCCGCAGGGAAGCCGTCCGGCCCTTTTTGTCGCCCGCGAGAAGCGCTTCCTGATCCATGTTCGCCTGGACGGTCGGCCCGTGACCGCGCACACCAACAACTCCGGCTCCATGCTCGGCCTCCTGCGGCCCGGCATGGAGGTCTTCCTCTCTCCGGCCGCCTCGCCGGGACGGCGGTTGCCGTACACCCTGGAGCTTGTGCGCCCGTGCGGGGACTGGGTCGGCGTCAACACTCTCACGCCCAACCGGCTCCTCAAGAGAGCCTGGGAAGCCCGCGCCCTGCCCGAACTCGGCGCATACACGGACTTTACGCCCGAGGCCAAATGGGGGGATTCGCGCCTGGACGCGAAGCTCGCCGGTCCGGACGGGGAGTTCTGGATCGAGGCCAAGAACGTGACCATGGTCGAGGACGGCGTGGCCTGCTTCCCCGACGCAGTGACCGAGCGCGGCCAGAAGCACCTGCTCGAACTCATGGAACTGGCCAGACGCGGCGTGCGCGTGGGCGTCTTCCTGGCCGTCCAGCGCCCCGACGGGCAGTGCTTCGGCCCCGCGGACTTCATCGACCCGCGATTCGCCGAGCTTTTCTGGCAGGCCCTGGACAGGGGGGTGGAGTTTTTTCCCCATGTGGTGCACGCAAGCCCCGAGGGCATCGCCCTGGGCCGCCGACTTCCCCTTGTCTCGCGGCCTTGATCATCAACTCAGAAATTCCGGACACGATACCATGAAAGACCACCTGATCCGCGTCATCTCCGACGAAGCCAACGTCCGCGCCATGGCCTGCCTGACCACCGCCACAGTCGGCGAAGCCTGCGCCCGGCACCGCACCAGCCCCACCGCTTCCGTGGCCCTCGGCCGCGCCCTGACCGGCGGCGTACTCCTGGGGGCTCTCCTCAAGGGCCGCCAGCGCGTGGCCCTCAAGTTCGAGGGCAATGGACCCCTGGGCAAGATCGTCGTCGAGGCCGACCCCATGTGCCTGGTCCACGGCTACGTGGGCAACCCCGGCGCCGACCTGCCCCTGCGGGACGGCCGCTTCGACATCCCCGGCGCCCTGGGGCGCGCCGGCCTGCTGACCGTGACCAAGGACCTGCAGCTCAAAAGCCCCTACCAGGGCGTGGTCAACCTCGTGTCCAGCGAGATCGCCGAGGACATCGCCTACTACCTGACCGAGTCCGAACAGACCCCCTCGGCCATGGGCCTGACCACCATCCCCGACGACAAGGGCGGCATCGCCGTGGCCGGCGGCTTCCTCATCCAGTCCCTTCCGCCGGCCAACGACGCGGCCCTGGAAACCCTCACCGCCCGCATCGCGGCCATGCCGCCCCTGGCCCGGCTCCTCTTCGACGGGGCCAACCCCAAGGACATCCTGGACCGCATCTTCGGTGACATCCCCTACGAAATCCTCGGCCACCAGGACGTGGCCTTCCACTGCGGCTGCTCCCGCGACCGCATCGAACAGGCCCTCATCACGCTCGGCGTGGACGAAATCAGAAGTCTGGCCGAGCGCGGCGAAGACACTGTCATCACCTGCGAATTCTGCCGCGAGCCCTACGCGTTCACCCCGGAGGATCTGCGGCGGCTGGCTGACGAGCGGCATTAGCGGGGGAGGTGGAAGATGCCTCCGGCGGGCAGGGGGCGCGCCCCCTGCACCCCTTTTTTTGGGGGGAAAAAGAAAGGCTGCCTGTGTGCGAGGGCAGCCTTTTTGATGTCGGGGAGGGATGAGGGGATCAGACCATCATGTCGATGAGCACGCCCGTCATGTCGAAATTGGTGTGCAGGGCCGCGACGTTGGCGGCGAAGGCCTGCTCGTTCTCGATCATCTGCACCATCTCCGCGGCCAGGTCCGTGTTGGAGCCTTCGACCAGGGCTTCCTCGTAGCGCAGCCCCTCTTCGGTCTCGACGTATTCGCCGCCTTGGACCAAGGGGGCGGGAGCGGTGTTTTCGTATATGTCGGATACCCGCACGCCGCGGTCGTCCGGGCCGGTCTCGTATTCCACGCGGCTGGAGCGGAACTCGTTCGTGTTCACGTTGGCCACGTTGTTGGCCGCGACCTGCTGGGAAACGGAAATGGCCTGCAGGGCCTGCACGTTCTCCATCATGGGGCACCTCCGGTCATGGCTTCACCATATCCCGGCCGGGCGTTTCGTCAACCCCATCTGGTCGATGCGGGCATAGGCGCTGTGGTTGTGGATGGACTCGAAGGACTCCACCTCGACTTTGAAGCCGCGCACCTTGGGGTGGGCGGCAAGGCGGGAGGCCGCGTTGCGGACCACGTCCTCGACAAAGGTCGGCGAGGCGAAGGCCGCCTCGGTCACGAATTTCTCGTCCTCGCGCTTCAGCAGGGCGTAGACCGGGGATGAGCCGGACTCCTGGGCGATGGCGATGAGGTCCTCCAGCCAGAGCATGCCCGAGCACCCCGCCTCGATGCGGACCATGGCCCGCTGGCTGTGGGCGCCCTCGGCGGAAATGGCCTTGGAGCAGGGGCAGACCGTCATGACCGGCACCTCCACGCCCAGGACCAGCTCGACGCCTCCGTCCATGAGCGTGCCGCGCAGGAAGCAGGCGTAGTCCATGAGGGCCGGGCTGCCCGTGACCGGGGCGCGCTGCTCCAGAAAATACGTGAAGTGGAAGCACAGGTGCGAACTCCTGGCCTGCAGGCGGTCGCGCAGGTCCAGGAGCAGGCGCCCGCAGCTGGCCGTGTCCAGGGTCGTCTCCATGTCGCGCAGGGCTTCGAGGAAACGGCTCATGTGCGTGCCCTTGAATTCCGCCGGCAGGTCCACGCTCAGGTCCACGCGGGCCACGGTCTGCTGGCGTCCCCTGGCCCTGTCCCGGACCGTCAGGGGCACCGAGAGGTTCTTGACCCCGACCCGGTCGATGCGCAGGGCCACATCGGCGGGCCCGCTCTGCACGTCGCGCATCATTTCAGGTCCTGGCCGGTGGTGGCCAGGGTCAGCTTGCCGTGCTTGACGCCCTTGGTGGAGATGAGCCGCTCGGCCGTGGC
>JANJWV010000040.1 GCA_024709365.1 Desulfomicrobium sp.
GACCTGCTGCTGGTAGTCCTTGAATTCGGGGCGCAGGGCCTCGGCGAAGGCAACGGCCTTGGCTGCGATGACGTGCATGAGCGGGCCGCCCTGGATGCCCGGGAAGATCTGGGAGTTGAGGGTCTTGCCGAACTCGTCGGAGCTCAGGATCATGCCGCCGCGGGGGCCGCGCAGGGTCTTGTGCGTGGTCGTGGTGGTGAAGTGGGCGTGCCGGATGGGGGAGGGGTGCAGGCCCGTGGCCACCAGCCCGGCGATGTGGGCCATGTCCACCAGGAGCTTGGCCCCGACGCTGTCGGCGATGGCGCGGAAGCGCTCGAAATCCAGGGTGCGCGGGTAGGCGCTGGCCCCGGCGATGATCATCTGCGGCTTGTGCTCGTTGGCCAGGGCCTCGACCTCGTCATAGTTGATGCGGCCCGATTCCTTCTCCACGCCGTAGAAGACGGTCTTGAACAGGCGGCCCGAGAAGTTCACGGGGCTGCCGTGGGTCAGGTGCCCGCCGTGGGACAGGTTCATGCCCAGGATCGTGTCGCCGGGCTGCAGGGCGGCGAAGTAGGCGCCCATGTTGGCCTGGGAGCCGGAGTGGGGCTGGACGTTGGCGTACTCGGCGCCGAAGAGCTGCCGGGCCCGCTCCATGGCCAGGTTCTCGGCCATGTCCACGAATTCGCAGCCGCCGTAGTAGCGCTTGCCCGGGTAGCCTTCGGCGTACTTGTGGGTCATGACACTGCCCATGGCGATGCGCACCGCATGGGAGGTGAAGTTCTCGGAGGCGATGAGCTCGAGCTTGGTGATCTGGCGGTTGGTCTCCAGCTGGATGGCTTTGGCTATCTGCGGATCCTGGCGTGTGAGTTCGTCCATGGCTTCTCCACTCTGTTGAGCCGCGCGTGCGGCGGATCGTTACTTGAAACTGCGCAGGATGATGGAGGCGTTGGTGCCGCCGAATCCGAACGAGTTGCTGATTCCGTATTCAAGCGCCATTTCCCGGCTGGCGTTCGGCGTGTAGTCCAAATCGCAGTCCGGGTCCGGGGTGTCCTGGTTGATGGTGCCGGGGACGATGCCCGTCACGAGGCTCATGGCCGTGAACACGGCTTCGGCGCCGCCGGCTGCGCCCAGAAGATGGCCGATCATGCTCTTGTTGGCGGTGATGGGCATCTTGTAGGCGTGGTCGCCGAACACGGCTTTGATGGCCTTGGTCTCGGTCTTGTCGTTGAGCTTGGTCGACGTGCCGTGGGCGTTGACGAAGGTGATGCGGTCCGGGGCCAGCTCGGCGTCGCGCAGGGCGCATTTCATGGCCTGGGCCATGCCCGTGCCGGACTCCTCGGGGGCGGCGATGTGATAGGCGTCACCGGAAGCGCCGTAGCCTACGACTTCGGCGTAGATCTTGGCCCCGCGCTTCTTGGCGTGCTCCAGCTCTTCGAGCATGAGCAGGCCCGCGCCCTCGCCGATGACGAAGCCCGTGCGGTCGGCGTCAAAGGGGCGGCTGGCCTTGGTCGGCTCGTCGTTGCACGTGGACAGGGCCTTCATGGCCGTGAAGCCGGAAACGCCCATGGGCGTGATGGTCGACTCCACGCCGCCGGTGATGCAGGCCTTCACGCGGCCGAGCTTGATGTCCGAGAAGGCGTAGCCGATGGCGTGGGTGGCCGAGGCGCAGGCCGAGGTGGTCACCAGGTTGGGGCCCTTGGCGCCGGTCTGGATGGAGATCTGCCCCGAGGCCATGTTGGCGATGAGCATGGGGATGTAGAAGGGCGAGATGCGCCCGGGCCCGGACTTGAGGAGCTTGGAGTGGAAGTCCTCGATGGTGGACAGGCCGCCCAGGCCGCAGCCCAGCAGCACGCCGACCTCGGGCGCGGTCTCCTCGTCCATGACCAGGCCGCAGTCTTCCATGAGCTGCTTGCCCGCGGCCACGGCGATCTGGACGAAGCGGTCCATGCGCTTGGCGTCCTTGACCCCGACGTAGGCCGTGGGGTCGAAATTCTTCAGCTCGCCTGCGATCTTCGCGTCGAACTCCGAGGCGTCGAAGAGGGTGATGGGGCCGATGCCGCTCACGCCGGCCACAAGGTTGGCCCAGCTGTCCTGCAGGGTGTTTCCGATGGGGGTCAGGGCCGAAAGGCCGGTCACGACAACGCGATTACCAATCATGATCTTCTCGAAAAGTGGGACATGCCCTGCGGACGGGGCCACAAGGCGGTGCATGAAAAAAAAGGTACCCCAGCCGGACCGGGGTACCGTGTCATGTCGACGGTGCGGGTCCTTAGGACTTGGACTTGATGTAGTTGACGGCGTCCTGGACCGTGGCGATCTTCTGGGCGTCCTCGTCGTCGATCTCGATGTCGAATTCCTCTTCCATGGCCATGATCAGTTCGGTCAGGTCGAGGGAATCGGCGCCCAGGGACTCCACGAAGGAGGACTCGGGCTTCACTTCATCCGCGGAAACGCCCAGCTGCTCAACAACCAGTTCTTTGACTTTTTCTTCGATAGACATTGCTTTCCTCCAAAGTGTGTATGCGTACGAATTGAGGAATCCGGCTACAGATACATGCCGCCGTTGATTCCGAGCACCTGACCGGTGATGTAGGACGCCTGGTCGGATGCGAGATAGGCCACGGCGTCGGCGATTGCCTGCGCCGACCCGAGGCAGCCCAGGGGAATGCGTTCGAGATACTTGTCCCGCACTTCCTTGGGGAGTGTTTCAGTCATGTCGGTCTCGATGAACCCCGGCGCGATGGCATTGACGGTGACCCCGCGCGACCCCAGTTCCAGGGCCGCCGCCTTGGTCAGCCCGATGAGGCCGGCCTTGGAAGCGCAGTAGTTGGCCTGCCCGGCGTTGCCCATCTGCCCCACGACGGAAGAAATGTTGACGATGCGGCCGCGGCGCTGCTTGAGCATGATCTTGGCCGCCTGCTGCAGGCAGACGAAGGCGCCGGTCAGGTTGATGTTCAGCACCTGCTCCCACTGCTCGCGCTTCATGCGCATGATCAGTCCGTCCTTGGTGATGCCGGCGTTGTTGACCAGCACGTCGAGACTTACCTTGTCCTTGATGTGCTCGGCAAAGAAGGCCTCCACCGCGTCCCAGTCGCTGGCGTCCAGCAGGAAGCCCCGGGCCGTCCCGCCTGCGGCGGCTACCTCGGCGCACACGGCCTCGGCCAGCTCCGGGCGGCTAACATAGGTGAAATAAACCTGGTACCCCGAGCCTGCAAGTGTTTTTACGATGGCCCGGCCGATGCCGCGGGTGCCGCCGGTGACCAGTGCCGTCTTGATCGGTTCGCTCATGGTTGACCTCGTGGTGTTGCTGGAAACGCAGGAGTTGAGTGCGTACTCAATGACCGCTAAAATTGCAACAAGGCCGATGCCCACGTGAATCCGCCGCCGAACGACGACAGCAGGACCTTCATGCCGGGCTGGATGCGCCCGTTGGCCACGGCCTCGGTCAGGGCGATGGGGATGGACGCGGCCGAGGTGTTTCCGATGCGGTCGACGTTGACGTAGACCTTGTCCATGGCCACGTCGAGCTTCTTGGCGATGGCCTCGATGATGCGGATGTTGGCCTGGTGCGGGATGATGAGGTCGACGTCGCCGGCCGTCAGGCCGTTGCGTTCCAGGACCGTCTCCGAGACTTCGGCCATGCAGCGCACGGCATGCTTGAACACGTCCCGGCCGTTCATCTGCACGAAATATTCGGGGCCGATGGTCTTGCCCAGCACGGGCCGGCAGGCGGAGCCGCCGCCGTGGACCGTCAGCAGGTTGCCGACGGAGCCGTCGGCCTTGAGCATGGCGTCGACCACTTTGATGGGGCCGGGGTTGGCCTGTCCAGTGACCACGGCCGCTCCCGCGCCGTCGCCGAAAAGGACGCAGGTGGTGCGGTCTTCGAAATTGATGCGGGACGTGACCACCTCGCTGCCGACCACGAGGATTCTGGCCTCAGGGTGGAGGCAGGTGAAGGCCCTGGCCGTTTCCAGGCAATAGAGGAAGCCGGAGCAGGCCGCAGACAGGTCGAAAGCGGGCAGGCCCTTCACGCCGAGCATGTCCTGCAGCAGGCAGGCGGTCGAGGGGAGGTTGTAGTCCCCGGAAAATGTGCCGACGAAGATGTGGGTCAGGTCCTGGGGCGTGAGGCCCGCGTTGTCCAGAGCCTTGCGGGCAGCGTTGAAGGCCAGGACCGAACAGGGCTCGTCGTCCTGGGCGAAGTATCTGTTCGTGATGCCGGTGCGGGTCACGATCCATTCGTCGGAAGTGTCGACCATGCGTTCGAGGTCCGCATTGGTCATGGCGGTCCGGGGCAGATGAAGCCCCAGGCCTGAGATGTAGCACGGTGAAGACATGTGATTCCTACGTACCCTTGGGATCGCCGGGCCGAGTCCGGTGCTAGAGCGCCGAAGCTTCCTGCCGCGTGGCCGAAGCCTGGCCGCTTCTGGAGAACAGACTCAGTTCCGTGTTGGCGTGCAGACCGGCCACAAGCTGGTCGTTGGCTTTTTTCTGCACGAAGAGCGCAGCCTGCTGCAGGGCGGTTGTGATGGCGCGGGCGTTGGACTTGCCGTGGCAGACCATGGCGATGCCGTTGAGGCCCAGGATGGGGGCGCCGCCGTACTCGGCGTAGTCGATCTTCTTGGCGAAGCGCTTGAACGCGGGCAGGGCGATGAGCGTCCCGAGCCGGGACCAGATGGATTTCTTGAGCTCCGTCTTGAGCATGGAGGCCAGGGCCGAACCCAGCCCTTCGCTGAGCTTCAGCGCCACGTTGCCCACGAACCCGTCGCAGACGATGACGTCGGTCTCGCCGGTGAAGACGTCGCGGCCTTCAACGTTGCCGACGAAATTCAGGGAGGAGCTCTTCAGCAGGGCGTACGCTTCCTTGGTCAGGGCGTTGCCCTTGCCTTCCTCCTCGCCGATGCTCAGGATGCCGACCTTGGGGTTGGCGATGTCCAGCACGTGCCTGGCCAGCACTTCGGCCATGAGGCCGAACTGGACCAGGTTGTAGGGCTTGCAGTCCGCGTTGGCGCCCACGTCGATGAGCACGATGGGCTTCTTGAGCGTCGGCATGATGGAGGCCAGGGCCGGCCTGTCCACCCCGTTTATGCGGCCGAGGATGAACATGCCGCAGGCCAGGGCGGCTCCGGAATTGCCCGCGGTGACGCAGCCGTGGGCGCGGCCTTCGCGCACCAGGCGGAAGGCCACCTGCATGGAACTGTCCTTCTTGCGCCGCAGGATGTCCGAGGGCTTCTCGGCCATGCCCGCCACCTGGGTGGTGTGCACGACCTCGACGTCCACGTCGGCATGCGGATGCCTGTCCAGTTCCTTGCGGATGGACGTCTCGTCACCGACCAGGATGATCCTGGCGCCGGTCTCGCGGGCGGCGGCGAGGGAGCCCGGAACGTTTACTTCCGGGCCGAAATCCCCCCCCATGGCGTCCACGGCGAGACAGATGTCTTTAGGCATCTGCGGCCTTGGTGTACTGGCGTCCCTTGTACTTGCCGCAGCCGGGGCAGATGCAGTGGGACAGGCTGGCTTCGCCGCATTCGCAGTACACGACGTTGGGGATGGCCACATGGTCGTGGGAACGGCGCATGTTTCTTCTGGACTTGGATGTTTTCTTCTTTGGCAATGGCATGATGGCACCTCTATCCTGAACGTGATCTAATTGGTTTTGATTTTAACGCCTTGCAGGGCCCGGGCCAGAGGGGACTGGGTGTCCAGGTTGCAGCAGGCGCACTGTTCCAGGTTCCTGTTTTTGCCGCAGTGCGGGCATAGCCCCAAACACGTGTCGGCGCAAAGTATTTTTTCGGGCATGGCCAGCAGGAATTCCTCCCACAAAAGCCCGGCCACGTTGAGCTCCCAGCCCGCGTCCGTGGCGCGGAGGTGGCTCTCCTCGCCTTCGAGGGCTTCGACGTCCTCGTGGGCCTCGAAGGTATCGAAGGTGTGGTCGAGTTCGACGTTCGCATCCTCCAGACAGCGGTGGCACGAGGCCTTGACCGCGCCCTTGATGCTGCCGTGGATCAGGAAGCCGTCCGCCTGGGGGACGATGAAGAGCGTTGACAACATGGGGGCCATGGCTTCAAAGTCGAAATGGAACTCCTTCCAGAGTTCCCGCCACAGGCCCTGATCCTCAAATGAAAATTCCCGACCAGTCGCCGGGAGATGTGTCAGCCCAATCCAATGTTCGACCATGAGTGCACCTCGAATCGAAACGTGTATATGGCTCTTCTTTTTCCTGTCAAGGATTTTTACTTGCCATTCCCGGCGGTCGGATATATGGCTGCAAATTCCTCTGGCGGCAAATTATGTTCATGGCCTGCCGGAAGGTCTCGGAGCTGCCAGGCCATGACAGCTTAAGATATTTTCACTACTCAGGAGGACGATATGTCAAAGGTATGCGAAGTATGCGGGAAGGGGCCCCAGGTCGGCAACAACGTCAGTCACGCCAACAACAAGACCAAGCGGCGCTTCATGCCCAACCTCCAGTCCGTTCGCACTCAGCTGCAGTCCGGCGAAGTGAAGCGGATGCGGGTCTGCACCCAGTGCATCCGTTCCGGCGCCGTGACCAAGCCCGTCGCCAACTAGGACGACTCTTCTTCATCAACAAAAAAGGCGGCCCCGCGGGTCGCCTTTTTTGTTGATGATCGCTTTACGCCTTCTCACTTCTTGAGCTGCTGGTTGACGAACTCCCAGTTCACGAGCTTGTCCAGGAAGTCCTGCAGATAGTCCGCCCGCCGGTTCTGGTAATCAATATAATAGGCGTGCTCCCACACGTCGGCCGTGAGCAGGGCCTTGGCGCCGTGGGCCATGGGCGTGTCGGCGTTGGGGGTCTTCATGATCTCGAGCTTCCCGTTCCTCTCCACCAGCCAGGCCCAGCCGCTTCCGAACTGGGTCATGCCCGCCTCCTTGAAGGCCTTGGCGAAATTTTCATAGCTGCCGAAGGTCTGGTTGATGGCTTCGGCCACGGCCCCGGTGGGTGCTCCGCCACCGCCGGCCTTCATGCAGCGCCAGTAGAAGGAGTGGTTCCAGACCTGCGCGGCGTTGTTGAAAATGCCGACCTTGGAGGGGTCGCCGGCCGTGGCCATGACGATTTCACGCAGGGTCTTGCCGTAGAGGTCCGTGCCCGCAATCAGCTTGTTGGTGTTGTCGATGTAGAGCTGGTGGTGCTTGCCGTGGTGGAAGTCGAAGGTTTTTGCGCTGATGTACGGGCTTAAGGCGTCCTTGGCGTAGGGAAGATCCGGGAGCACGAAGATCATACAAGCCTCCTTTTGATGAATGGAACATTGTGCCGTACGGTTGGTGAAAATCCGTCCGTTGTGCGGACGGCGATTCACACGGGGGAAGTCGGTTCCAAAGTGAATCAATGGGGTGGTTCTGTCAACAGGAGACGAAGAAAAGGGTGCCTTCTCGCGGTCCGTCAGTACAGGCAGAACTTGGCCAGACGTCCGTCCAGGCCGCCGTTCTTGAGGGGTTTTTTCCATTCGGGCTTGAGCCCGATGTGCTTGAGCAGGGCCCTGTCGCCGAAATAGACGAAGGCCGTGGAGCCCTGGCAATGGCGCTTCAGGTGGTCGCCGAAACGTTTGAACCAGGCGCCCATGTCGTCCCCCTTGCCCAGGCGGATGCCGTAGGGCGGGTTGCAGACGATGGTCGTGCCGGCGAGGTCAAGGCGCTCGAAGAAATCCCTGCGTCCCACGACGACGTCCTCCCCGCCGGGCAGGCGGGAGAGGTTGATCCGGGTGGCCTCCACGGCCGCGGGGTCCAGGTCGCTCCCGCGCAGGTCAGCTTCGAGTTCCGTTTCCGGGTCGATGGAGGACGGGTCGAGCCGTTCCCGGTCCCACAGGCCCGGGTCGAAATCCGGCAGCCGCTGGAAGCCGAAATTGCCGCGCAGCAGGCCCGCGGGGAGGTCGGCCGAGAGCATGAGGGCTTCGCACAGGATGGTTCCCGAGCCGCACATGGGGTCCACCAACGGGGAACGGCCGTCCCAGCCGCTCATGCGCAGCATGGCTGCGGCCACGGTCTCGGCCATGGGCGCGTCGACGCTCTGCACCCGGTAGCCACGGCGGTGCATGGAGCCGCCGGAAACATCCAGGCTGACGGTGGCCGTGTCCTCGTGGATGTGCAGGTGCAGCCAGAGGTCCGGCTCGCGCGGGTCCACGCTCGGCCGGCGGCCCGTGCGGTCGCGGAACCAGTCGGCCACGGCGTCCTTGAGCTTGAGACCCGCATACTGCGAGTGCCCGATGGCGCTCTTGGAGACGTTGGCGAACACGGCGAAGGTCTGGTCCGGGTTCAGGAAGTCCGACCAAAGCACGTCCCTGGCCCCGGCGTAGAGGGCCTTGTCCGTGAGACAGGGGAATCGCACCAGCGGCGCAAGGACGCGTGAAACCAGCCGGGCACGGTAGACGACACGGTACAGGGTCTGCCGGTCGGCCCGGAAACGCACGAAGCGGAAGCCGCGGGTGCAGTCCGTGGCCCCGAGTTCGGCCAGTTCGGCCAGAGCCAGGTCTTCGATGCCGTCGGCGACCTGGGCGGTGAAAAGGCTGGTTGTCTGGTAGTCGTACATGGGGTGGACCTTCTGGACGAGATGGACGGTATGGACGGCATGGACACTGCCGGCGGAGAAGAAAAAGGCCCGGTTGCCCGGGCCTTTGCTTACAGGGTCAGGGCCTTGCGGAAGCGGGCGAGGGTGCGCTCGCGCCCGAGAACCTCCATGGTCTCGAAGAGGCCGGGGCTCATGGTCGTGCCGGTGATGGCCACGCGAATGGGCTGGGCCAGCGCCTTGAACTTGAGGCCGGTCTCCTCCAGGTAGGCCGCGGCCATGTCCTCCAGGGACTTGTGGTCGAAGGCGGGGAGGGCTTCCATGCGGGAGGCCATGACGGCCAGGTGTTCGCGGATTTCCGGGGTCAGGAACTTGGCCACGGCCGCCCCGTCGTAGGGCAGGGTCTCGGCGTCGTGCAGGAAGAAGGCGGCCTGCTCGGCCATCTCCTTCAGGGTCTTGGCGCGGGGCTGGTAGAGGGGGACGATGGCCTCCAGGTACTCGGGAGCCGGGTCGAACTGCGTGGTCGAACGGACGATCTCGCCCAGCAGGCCCGCCAGCCGCGGCACGTCGCCGGTCTTGATGAAGTGGCTGTTGGTCCAGTTGAGCTTGTCCATGTCGAAGACCGAGGCCGATTTGCCGAGGCCCTCCAGGGAGAATTTCTCCAGCAACTCGTCGCGCGTGAAGAGCTCGTCGTCGCCGTGGGACCAGCCCAGGCGCACGAGGTAGCTGAGCATGGCCTCGGGCAGGTAGCCCATGTCCTTGTACATCATGACCGAGGTCGCGCCGTGGCGCTTGCTCATCTTCTTCTTGTCGGGCCCGAGGATCATGGGCACGTGGCCGAACTTGGGCAGGGGGAAGCCCAGGGCCTGGTAGATGAGGATCTGCTTGGGCGTGTTGTTCTGGTGGTCGTCGCCGCGGATGACGTGGGTCACGCCCATCTCGGCGTCGTCCACGACCACGGCCATCTGGTAGATGGCCGAGCCGTCGGCGCGGCGGATGACGAAGTCGTCCATTTCCTGCACGTCCCAGGCGATGGGGCCCTTGATGATGTCGTCGAAGACGACCTTGCCCGTGAGCGGCGTCTTGAAGCGCACCACCCGGCCAGGCCCGGGCCCGAGGCCCATCTCGCGGCACTTGCCGTTGTACTTGGGCTTGAGCCCGTTGGCGCGGGCCATCTCGCGCATCTCCTCGACCTCTTCGGGCGTGCAGGAACAGTAGTAGGCCCCGCCGGTCTCAAGCAGCTTGTCCACGTAGCTGTTGTAGATGTCGCCGCGCTCGCTCTGGAAGAAGGGGCCCTCGTCGAAGTCCAGGCCCAGCCAGTGCATGGCGTCGATGATGGCGTCGGTCATCTCCTGCGTGGAGCGGGCCTGGTCCGTGTCCTCGATGCGCAGGATGAACTTGCCGCCGTTCTGGCGTGCGTAGAGGTAGTTGAAGAGCGCCGTGCGGGCGCCGCCGATATGCAGGTAGCCCGTGGGGCTGGGGGGGAAGCGGGTCACGATCTGGGTCATGGTGTTTTCCACTATCCGGCGGCTCACGCCGGCTGCTGCCGCGCCCCGCGCATGGCGGGGTGCGGGAAAAGGGTTTGGCTGAGTCGGGAGGGCCGATGGCGCGACGGGCTAGACGGCCTCGACGGCCTTTATGCCCGGCACCATCTTCTTGACGGCGCGCTCGATGCTGTTCCTGAGGGTCATCTGGGACATGGGGCAGCCCTTGCAGGCTCCGGTCAGGCGGACCTGCACGATGCCGCTGGGCAGGATGCCGACCAGTTCCACATAGCCGCCGTCGGCCTGGAGGATGGGCCGCACGGTGTCGAGGGCCTTTTCGACCTGTTCTCGCATGGCGTTCTCCGGGGCCCGCGCATTATCCGCGGCGCCGGGCCCGTGTCAATCATTCCTCGAAGAGAAGTCCGGCCATGAGCTTTTCCGGGTCGCGGCGTTCGGGAACGACCTCGTGCGGGATCCTGTCCTCGTTCCAGTCCTTGGAAACGTAGAGGCCGCAGTAGCAGGCGCCGAACTCGGCCACGTCTGGCTCGCGGTAGACGCAGGGGCAGAAGATGTCCTTGTCCAGGTCGCGGTTGCCCGAGGCCAGGCGGCAGGGGCAGGCCATGTAGCCGTAGCGGTCGCGGTTGACCAGCAGGCTTTCCATGAGGTCCAGGACAAAGGCCCTGTCCCTGTTGAAAAAGTAGCCCTTGGATTCCTGCAGGGGGCGCAGCTTGTCGAGAAGTTCTTCGGGAGTCATCATCTCTCCAGCGCCTCTTTGATCTGGTCCTGCTTGAAGCCGACGATGGCTTCCTCGTCCACCAGCAGGGTGGGGAAGGACAGCTTGGGGTTGACCTTCTTGATGGCCTCGATGATCTGCTTGCGCTCCTCGCCTTCGAGCTTGTCGACGAAGATGCAGTCGTACTTGGCGCCGCAGTCGTCGAGGTATTCCTTGGTCTTCTTGCAGTGGATGCAGGTGCTCAGGGCGTAGAGCGTGATGGATTTGCCGTTCATATATCCTCCTTGCTATGCAGGGGGCGTTGGGATAGCCCTTGGCCGTCTCATGGATGGGGAAGCTATAAAGACAAATTGCCCCGCCGTCCACGACGGGATGGAGGGGCGGTGAGTTGTGCCCTCCTGTGGAAGAGGGGCGGCGGACGATGGCACGCGGCGTTGGATGGAGAGGAGCGCATTGCATGAAAGTGCTGGTTTTTGGCGGGACGGGGTTTATCGGCAGGAATCTCTGCGAAAGTTTGGTGCTTCAAGGCCATGGCGTGCGTGCGTTCAGTCTCAAGCCGAAAAGCGGTCGCTGGCCGGACATTGAGGGCGTCGCATGGACGGAAGGGGATTTCACATGCCAGTCCGATGTCTGTGAGGCGTTGCATGACGTCGACGTGGTTTTTCATTTGGTGAGCACGACACTTCCCCATACGTCGAACGAAAATCCGGTCAAGGATCTGCAGGATAATGTCGAAAGCACATTAAGGATGATGGATTGCATTGTTCGCATGAAGGAACGGCCGAAAATAATATTCGTGTCGTCAGGCGGCACTGTTTATGGAATTCCAAAGCTGATTCCTATCCCTGAAGATCATCCCACAGACCCGATATGTGCTTATGGCGTTGGAAAGCTTGCAATTGAGAAGTATTTGTATCTTTACAATAAACTTCATGGTCTTGATTATAGAATATTGAGATTGGCTAATCCGTACGGAGAACATCAGCCTTTGTTTTCAGGTCAAGGAGTCATCCCTGTATTCCTCAGAAAGGCATTAAGCGGTGAGGATCTGGAGATTTGGGGGGATGGAACCGTTGTCAGGGATTATATTTACATAGGCGATGCCATATCTGCCGTAAGCATGGTTTTAAAATATGAAGGTGACGAGCGGATTTTCAATATCGGCAGCGGAAATGGTTTCAGTATTAACGACATAATCGGCTTTATTGAGACAATACTGGAAAGGAAGATCAGCTGTCGATATTTCCCTTCCCGCGTCTTTGACGTCCCTTCAAACGTCCTCGACATACGTCGTGCGCAAGCGCACTTCGGCTGGAAACCGCAAATCTCTCTCCTGGATGGCCTCGGGAGGATGGCGGATTACGTAAAAAAGAGCCTGGCTTCCTGAGACCTCAACCTCTTTGACCCTACCGGCGCCCAAATCGCCAGCGTTCCAGGAGAAAGAGGGCGACGGCCGCCCAGACCATGGAGAAGCCCGCCAGCTGTGTGCGGGTGAAGGGTTCGTGGTACATGAAGACGCCCAGCAGGAACTGGATGGTGGGGGCGATGTACTGCAGGATGCCGATCATGGACAGGGGGATGCGCTGGGCCGCGGCGGCGAACAGGGCCAGCGGGGCCGTGGTGACCGCGCCTGCGCCTATCAGGAGCAGGTCAGAGATCGTTCCGGCGTGGAGAAAGACTCCTTTGCCGTCGAATTCGCTCCAGGCGAGCCAGGCCAGGGCCGGGGGGAGCAGAAGGGCGGTCTCCAGGGTCAGGCCCTCGAAGGCGGGCAGGGGCGCGCGCTTCTTGACCAGGCCGTAGAGGCTGAAGGTCGAAGCCAGCACCAGGGCGATCCAGGGCAGGCGTCCGTAGTCGAAGGCGAGGTAGACGACCCCGGCGGCGGCCAGGGCCAGGGGCGCCCACTGCAGGCCCCGCAGGCGTTCGCGCAGGAAGAAGACGCCCAGCAGCACCGAAAGAAGGGGCGTGATGAAGTACCCCAGGCTCGCCTCGACGATATAGCCCGCGTTGACGCTCCAGACATAGATGAACCAGTTCACGCCGATCAGCAGGCTTGCCAGGACGTAGCAGCGCCGGACTTCGGGGGACAGGCGGCCGCACAGGGGGCGTAGCCGGCCGATCAGGCCCAGGAACACGGCCAGAGTGACGAAGGACCAGGCGATGCGGTGCGACAGGAGCTGGGCCGTGGGCACGTGTCCCAGGAGCTTCCAGTAGACGGGCAGCAGGCCCCAGCTGATGTAGGCCCCGGCGGCCATGAGGATTCCCGGTTGCATGTCGTGTTTCTTTCCGTTGCGTTCGAGGTTGTGGCTGCGTCGCGTCGCTAGAGGCCGTTCAGGTACTCCGGGCCGAGCTGGCGCATCTGGTTCTGGACCCAGTTCGCCCGCTGCATGACGTAGGGAGAGGGGCTTCGGGCCAGGAAACGCCGCGGGTTCGGCAGCACCGAGGCCAGGATCGCGGCCTCGTGGCGGCTGAGCCGGTCGGGCGTCTTGCCGTAAAATCGTTTCGCCGCCGCCTCGACCCCGTAGGTCCCGTCCCCGAATTCGGCGATGTTCAGATACACCTCCAGAATCCTCTCCTTGGACCACAGAATTTCGAGCAGGACGGTCAGGCCCGCTTCCAGCGCCTTGCGCAGGTAGCTGCGCCCGGACCAGAGGAAGAGGTTCTTGGCCACCTGCTGGGTGATGGTGCTCGCTCCGCGGACTCTCGCGCTTTTCTCGTTGTGCTCCATGGCGCGGGCGATGGCGTCCACGTCGAAGCCGAAGTGGACGGGGAAGTTCTGGTCCTCGGCGGCCACCACGGCCAGGGCCATGTGCCGCGGGATTTCCTTCATGGGCGTCCACGCATACATGACGGCCGGGCCGCCGTCACCGAAAAGCCGCTCGGCGTGCCGCACGAGCATGAAGGCGCTGGTGGGCGGCGGCACGAAACGCAGGACGACGATGAGGAGCACGAGTCCCGGCAGGATCCATCCGGCGCCGCGCAGCACGCGGCGCAGCAGGCCTGACGGGCCGTTGCCCGGCTTTCCGGTGGCGGAGCGCGCCGGAGTGCGGCGCGTGTTGGCGGAGGTTGTCTTGCGTGCCATGTTGGGGCTAGTGGTTCGGTTGCAGGGCGGGCGCCCGGCCAACGCTTGTGCGCCCGGGCCATGCCAAAGTCAATCCGCACCGTACGAGGGGACGAACATGAATCTTCTGCGCAACGCAACCCTGGACACCATCCACGCCCGTCACAGCATACGGCAGTTCTCGCCCGAGCCCCTGTCCGAGGACATGCTCACGACCATCCTGGACGCGGCCAACCAGGCCCCTTCGGCCCACAACCGCCAGTCCTGGAAGTTCGTCGTCCTGGAGGGCGATGCCAGGACGGAACTGGCCGAACGCGTTTCGACCATATCCAAGACCTTCGAGAAACCGGCCTCGTCGCTCTTGCGCATGGCCGCCCGCAGCATCGCCTCGGCCCCGGTGACGATCGCCGTGGTCAATACCGGCGACCTCATCAGCCACGGCACGGAACTGTTCCAGGTCGACAAGGACCAGGCTTTCGACTTCTTCCGCACCATGGAGATCCAGAGTTCGGCCGCGGCCGTGGAGAACCTGCTCCTGGCCGCCACGTCCTTGGGTCTGGGCGCCGTGTGGCTGGGCATCCTCTACCTGGTCAAGGACCGGGTGCTCGATTTCCTGCAGGAGCCGGGAGGGGAGTTCATGGCCGTGGTGCCGGTGGGAAAGCCGCTTCGGCCCACCCAGGGGCCGAACAAGAAACCCCTGGAGAACGTCGTCAAGAAAATCTGAGCAGCCTGCGGAGGGCGTCATGGCCGAAACGCGCATCGAGACCGACAGCATGGGACCCGTCGAGGTCCCGGCCGACCGTTACTGGGGGGCCCAGACCCAGCGCTCCCTGAAATACTTCCGCATCGGGCAGGACGTGATGCCGCTGGAGGTCATCCGCGCCTTCGGCGTCCTCAAGCTCGCCGCGGCCCGAACCAACATGGCGCTCGGCAAGCTCCCCGAGGGCCTGGCAGAGCCGATCATGGCAGCCTGCCGCGAGGTCATGGACGGGCGGCTCGACGGGCATTTCCCCCTGCGGGTCTGGCAGACGGGCAGCGGCACCCAGACCAATATGAACGTCAACGAGGTCGTGGCCAACCGGGCCATCGAAATCCTCGGCGGGGTCATGGGCAGCAAGCGGCCCGTGCACCCCAACGACCACGTCAACATGTCCCAGTCCTCCAACGACACGTTTCCGGCGGCAATGCATATCGCCGCGGCCATCATGCTGACGGGCGAGCTCATCCCGGCCGTGGAGGCCATGCGGGCCGGACTGGAGGCCAAGGCCGCGGCGTGGGACCGGATCGTCAAGATCGGCCGCACGCACCTGCAGGACGCCGTGCCCATGACCCTGGGCCAGGAGTTCTCGGGCTACGCGGCGCTGCTGGCCGACAATCTGGAGCGCCTGCGCGGCTGTCTGCCGGATCTGTGCCGACTGGCCCTGGGCGGCACGGCCGTGGGCACGGGCCTGGGCACGCACCCCGACTTCGCGCGCACGGCGGCGCGGGAGATCGCGGACATCACGGGCCTGCCCTTCGAGCCCGCCCCAAACTTCTTCGCCGCCCTTTCGGCCCATGACGCCGTGGTCGCGACCTCGGGCGCCGTGCGCACCCTGGCCGGGTCCCTCATGAAGATCGCCAACGACATCCGCTGGCTGGCCTCGGGGCCCCGGGCCGGCATCGGGGAACTGGTCCTGCCGGCCAACGAGCCCGGCTCGTCCATCATGCCCGGCAAGGTCAACCCGACCCAGTCCGAGGCCATGACCATGGTCGCGGTGCAGATCATGGGCCTGGACGCGGCCGTGGGGTTCGCCGGGTCCCAGGGCAACTTCGAGCTCAACGTCTTCAAGCCCCTCATGATCTTCAACCTGCTGACCTGCATGCGCCTGGCTGCCGACGCCTGCCGGAGTTTCACCGAGCACGCCCTGCAGGGGCTCGCCGCGGACGAGGCGGCCATCGCCGGGCATGTCGGGAATTCCCTCATGCTGGTCACGGCCCTGTCGCCCGTCATCGGCTACGACAGGGCCGCCGAGGTGGCCCACAAGGCCCACGCCGAAGGCACGAGCCTGAAGGATGCGTGCCTTGCGCTGGGGTATTTGGACGGGGAGAGATTCGACGAACTGGTGCAGCCGCTCCGGATGGCCAGGCCGCACGGGAACTCATGAGGGTTCACCCGGGACGGGTGCGAGCGACCGACACGCGGTCGGAAAATGGGACTCTGCGGACTCGGTGCGCGCAGGCGGGCCTTCAGGAATGGGCCGCCTGCTTCAGGACTTCCGCCGCCCACTGGTTCAGGCTTTTTCCCGATGCCTGTGCGGCGACCAGGGCGGCTCCGTGCACTTCGGGCGGCACGCGGAGCATGAGTTTGCCCGAGGCCGGTTTTTCCGGGCTGACGCCTTGCTCTTCGCAATCCCGCAGAAAATCATCGATAGCGGCCTGGAATTCGCTGCGCAATTCGGAAACCGTTTCCCCGTGGAAACTTATGATGGCGCGCAGGCCCAAAACCCTGCCAACGAAAATGTTGTCCCGCTCGTCGAAATCGATTCGAGCGGTATATCCCTTGTATGTCATGGTGTTCATGGTTTCACTCCCGCCCGTTCCAGCATTTCGCGCATCTCTTCGACTTGGTACCGCTTGGCTTCCTTTCCCGGGTGCGGTCGGTGGCAACGCCATTGCTCCGCACCGAGAACGATCCTGACACGCGACCCTTCGCGTTCATGAACCTCGCCTCCCAGGGCGATGACCAGCGCCTCGATGTCGGAAAAGACGATGGCTGCGGACGTCGGCTTGGCCAAGATGGCGCGGAGCGTCTTGCGGTGTTTTGCGTTCACGGTATTATTGATAGCAATTTGTGCTATCATGGGCAAGGGGGCGGCGGGATGGACTAATCGCCTTTTTTGTCCTTTTGGTTGAGTTCCGCCAGCCGGATGTACTTCTGGAAGGCGTAGAAGAACGAGTTGATCGCCAGCACGAAGCCGGCCTTGCCGTCGAGGAAGCCGCGGCGGAAGACGTAGATCTTCAGGAACCTGACCAGACCGTGGCCCAGGGCCTTGGCCACGCCCGAGCGCTTGCCCTTGGCGTGCATCTCGTCGGCTGCGATCTGCGTGTAATAGTTGATCTTGTCGACGTGCTGCTTCAGGTTTTCATAGGGGTAGTGGATGATGTCGCCCGACAGGCGGCGCGTCCTGCCCCTGGGTTCGAAGCCGTAGTGCGGGCCTGAGACGTGCACGCCCGTGTCGGCCAGGCGGAAGACGCGCGGCAGCAGGTCCGGGTACCAGCCGCTGTGGCGCAGGAAACGGTCGAAATAGAACGACGTGCGCGGGCAGATGAAGGCGCTCATGCCCTGCGTGTCCTCCAGGGCCGTCATGACCGAGGCCCGCAGCTCGTCGGACAGGATCTCGTCCTGGTCCAGGGACACGACCCACTCGGTCTCGATGTGGGCGAAGGCGAACTCGAACTGCTTCTTGGGGCCGGGCCAGGGGTTGACCAGCACCGTGGCCCCGTGTCGTTCGGCGATGTCGCGCGTGGCGTCGGTGCTGCCCGAATCCACGACCAGCAGCCGGTCGCAGAAATCCAGCGATTTCAGGCACTCGTCCAGATATTTGGCCCCGTTCAGGGTCAGGACCAGCCCCGTGACGGCGGGCCTAGCCAAGGCCCTTCTCCTCAAGCCCGCGCAGGATGGCGGCGAAGACGGCGTCCTCGTCCCTGTTGGCGTCCACCACCAGGAAGCGGCTGCGGTGCAGGGCGGCCCAGGTCAGGTAGCCTTCGCGGATGCGGGTGTGGAAGGCCATGCTCTCGGCCTCGAAGCGGCCTTCGGTGGCGGCCTTGTTGTCGCGCATGTTGCGGGTCAGGGCGCGCTTGAGGCCGATCTCCGGGTCCACGTCCAGGAGGATCGTCACGTCGGGCCACAGGCCCTGCACGGCCACGTCGTTCAATTGGTGCAGCAGGCTCGGTTCGAGTCCGCGGCCGTAGCCCTGGTAGACCACGGTGGAGTCGGCGAAGCGGTCGCAGATGACGGTCCGCCCGTCCTCCATGGCCGGCCGAATGACCGAGGCCACGTGCTGGGCGCGGTCGGCCAGATAGAGGAACAGCTCGCTGGTGGGGCAGAGGTCGCTGTTCTTGGGGTCGAGGAGAATCCGGCGCAGTTCCTTGCCCAGTCGGCTCCCCCCGGGTTCAAGGGTGTGCAGGACGTCGTGGCCCTGTCTCACGAAATGCTCGATGAGTTTTTTGCACTGCGTCGATTTGCCGCAGCCCTCCATGCCTTCGAACGTCAGAAACATGCATTCACCTCACTCGTGGTTGGATGTTGCGGTGAAGCCCATGGCCTTCAGCAGGGGCGAGGCGTCGGGTTTCGGGGCGGCCTTCCTGACCTGTTTCGGCTCCGCCCCCGGAGTCTGCTTCGGCGTGCGTTCCGGCTGGAAGAGGAAGCGGCCCAGGGTGCGGTGGTACTCGCTCCAGCCCTGCGCCTCCTCGCCTTCGGGGGTGGTCAGGGCGCCCTGCACGGTGTTGATCTTGGAATCCAGGTTGTCGGCGTAGTGCAGGACGAAGGCCTCCACGGTCTGCGGCACGCAGGGCGAGCCGAAGGCCAGTTCGCCGTGGTGGGCGACGATGATGTGCTTGAGGTGCATGGCCAGGCCCTCGGGCAGGTCCTTGGCCTTGCGCAGGAAGGGCTCCAGCAGCTCCAGGCCGATCTGGATGTGACCCAGCAGGCGTCCTCTGTCGGTGTATTCGCGGCTGACGCCGTGGGACAGCTCGAAGGCCTTGCCCAGGTCGTGGCACAGGGCGCCCACGAGAAGGATCTCCTTGTCGATCTGCGGGTAGAGCTCGGACAGGGCCCTGCAGATGCGCATGATGGCCAGGGTGTGCTCCAGCAGGCCGCCGGCGTAGGCGTGGTGGATGGTCTTGGCGCCGGGCGCGCTCAGCAGGGCCGTGCGGATGGTTTCGTCGCGCAGGATGCTTTTGCACAGGGCGGACCAGGGCTTGTACGCCAGTTCGGCGTGCAGGAAGGCTTCGAGCTCCTCCAGGAGCCGGGCGGGCGGGACGGCGGAGGTGGGCACGAAGTCGGCCATGTCCAAGCCCCGTTCCGCGGGGTCGATCACGACCATGCTGTTGATCCGCAGCTGCCGGACGCCGTTGTACGTCTCCTCTCGGCCGTTGACCTCGACGAACTGATCGACCTGCAGGGACTCGTAGTTCTGGCTCTGGGGGAACCAGATGCGCGCCTCGATGCTGCCTGTCCGTCCCGTCAGGGTCAGGTGCCAGTACGGACCGTTCTTGGCCTTTTTGGATTGGGCCTGGGATATGACAAAAATGCCTGAAACAGTCTGATCTTCGGAAAAATCGCTTACGGATTTTTTTTCATTCGTCATCGAGTTGCAATTCCTGTATGAATATGGGAAAATACCATTACGTCGAAGTATTATAATTTTCAAGAAGATTGGACGGTTGAAGCCTCGCCTGCTATGGTGTCAGGCGGCGTCTTTTCCGTCCTTACAGGTAAGTTTTCGGCCTTGGCAAGGAGTGTGGCCCTGCCTGCCGGGTCAGAACGCTTTTCAGGGGGCGGGGGCGTGTCGTTCGTGTGACCTGCAACGGAACATCCAAACACAAGCGAAAGTTATGTCCAAAAAGAAAGGTCTGGCAAAAGTGACGATTTACCCGGACTGGTGCAAAGGCTGCGGAATCTGCGCCGCCTTCTGCCCGGCCGGGGTGTTCGAGCTTCGTGCGGACGGCAAGTCTCACGTGGTCCGCGAGGAAGAATGCGTGAACTGCGGCTTCTGCGAACTGCATTGTCCCGATTTCGCGGTTTCCGTGACGCCCAAGGAGATCAGCCGCAGAAAGACCGATGCGTGCGTGGATCCGCGCGTCGAGGCCGCGGACCCGTCCGCCGGGACTGATCCGGGGCCGGAAGAGAATGTTGGAACACCTAACCGGGAAGAGGATCATGGCCACAAAAAAGCGTAAGAAGAAGGAAATGTTCGCCCTCGGCAACGAGGCCGTGGTCGAAGGCGCCCTGCTTGCCGGTTGCACCTTCTATGCGGGCTATCCCATCACCCCCTCAACGGAAATCGCCGAGGTCATGTCCGCCAGGCTCCCGCTGGTCAAGGACGGCGTCTTCCTGCAGATGGAGGACGAGATCGCCAGCATGGGCGCCATCATCGGTTCGTCCCTGGCCGGCCGCAAGTCCATGACCGCAACCTCGGGCCCCGGCTTCTCCCTCATGCAGGAGAACCTGGGCTACGCCTGCATGACCGAGGTGCCCCTGGTCCTGGTCAACGTCATGCGCGGCGGGCCCAGCACCGGACTGCCGACGAGCCCGGCCCAGGGCGACGTGCAGCAGGCGCGCTGGGGCTGCCACGGCGATCATCCCATCATCGTGCTTTCGGCCAGCGACGTGCAGGAATGCCTGGAAATGACCGTCGTGGCCTTCAATTTCGCCGAAAAGTACCGTACGCCCGTCATCCTGCTCCTGGATGAGATCACGGCCCACACCCGCGAGAAGATCGTCATCCCCGACCCGGAGGATTTCGAGATCATCTCCCGTGTCACGCCCGCCATGCCGCCCGAGTGGTACGTGTCCTACGAGGAGACCATGCGCGGCGTGCCGGCCCTGCCGCCGCTGGGGTCCGGGTACCGCTTCCACGTCACGGGCCTGACCCACGACCAGAACGGGTTCCCGACCTCCAAGCCAGACGAGGTCAAGGCCCTCATGCACCGGCAGTTCCGCAAGATCGACCAGTTCTTCTACGACATCCAGCTGGTGGACGAGGTGAACTGCGACGACGCCGAAGTGGTCGTCGTGGCCTACGGCTGCGTGGCCCGTTCGGCCGAGCTGGCCGTGCACATGGCCCGCGAGCGCGGGGTCAAGGCGGGGCTTCTGAAGCTCAAGACCCTCTTCCCCTTCCCCAAGACCGCGGTGCAGACCCTGGCGCGCCAGTGCAAGGCCCTCGTCGTGCCGGAGATGAACATGGGCCAGATCTCGCGCGAGGTGAAGCGCGTCAACAACGGCCTGACCCACGTCATCACCAACAACCGCGTCGACGGGCAGATCATCACCCCCTCGGAAATCTTCAAAAACATCATGCAGGCGTGACCATGGCACAGGTAACACAACTCATCCACGACTACCTCCGGCACAACAAGAAGTTCCCCCACGTGTACTGCGCGGGCTGCGGCCACGGCATCGTGCTCGGGTCGCTCATCCGCAGCGTGCACGGCCTGGGCTACGCCAAGGACGACATCGTGCTCGTGGCAGGCATCGGCTGCTCCGGCCGCATGGCCGTCTACGTGGACTTCAACACCGTGCACACCACCCACGGCCGCGCCCTGACGTTTGCCACGGGCATCAAGATGGCCAACCCGAACTTGAAGGTCATCGTCGTCATGGGCGACGGCGATGCCATGTCCATCGGCGGCAACCACCTCATCCACGCAGCGCGCCGCAACATCGGCCTGACCACGCTGGTCCTGAACAACAACATCTACGGCATGACCGGCGGCCAGTACTCGCCGACCAGCCCCGTGGGCACGGTCTCGGCCACCTCGCCCTTCGGGCAGCTGGAGCGCAGCTTCGACATCGTGGACATGGCCATGGCCAGCGGCGCGAGCTACGTGGCGCGCGGCACGGTCCTGCACGCGACCATGCTCGACGGGCTCATTTCCGACGCCCTGGAGAAGCCCGGCTTCAACCTGGTGGAGATCCTGACCCCCTGCCACACCCAGTACGGCCGCAAGAACAAGTTCAAGACCGTGGTCGACATGTACCAGTGGTACAAGAAGAACACGGTGAAGCTCGACCGCTACCGCCAGCTCAAGTCGGAGGAGCAGGACAAGTTCACGCCCATCGGCGTGTTCCGCGACGAGATGAGGCCAGGTCTGGAAACGCGCTACGCCGAACTGCGCAACAAGCTTCAGGAGCAGCGAAATGCCTAAGCAGCACGAACTCAATCGATTCGAGATCCGTCTCTCCGGCACGGGCGGGCAGGGCATCCTGACCCTGGGCAAGATCATGGGCCAGGTCCTGGCCATCGATCACGGGTTCCACGTCACCCAGACCCAGAGCTACGGCCCCGAGGCCCGCGGCGGCGCCAGCCGGGCCGACCTGGTCATCAGCTCGCACCGCATCAGCTATCCCAAGCCCGTAAACCTTGACATGCTCGTGGCTCTCAGTCAGGAGGCCTGCAACCTGTACTTTCGGAACCTGAAGCCTTCGGGCTTCCTGCTCGTGGACACCTCCCTGGTGACGCAGACGCCCTCGAACATCTTCTGGGGCCTGCCCTTCACGAGCCTGGCCCGGGACAAGGTCGGCGTGGCCCAGGCCACAAACATCGTCTGTCTCGGAGCCATGAGCCACTTTCTGCCGTTCATGAACTTCAACAACGTGAAAAAGGCCCTGGCCGGGGTGCTCCCGGCCAAGATTCTGGACGTCAACGTCAAGGCTCTGACCCTGGGCTACAACCAGGCCAGGAAACTCTATCCGGACGCTTCCGAAAAATGGACATTCTCCTCACCAATGACGATGGAATCCGAGCAGTAGGCCTGCGGGCCCTGTACGCGGCTCTGGTCAAGGCCGGCCACCGCGTGCACGTGGCCGCGCCCATGACCGAGCAGAGCGCCGTGGGACACTCGGTCACGCTCTTCTCGCCCCTGCGGGTCAGGGAAGTGGAGGAGCCGGGCTTTTCGGGCCTGGGCATCTCCGGGACGCCGGCGGATTGCGTCAAGCTGGCCCTGAGCCACCTGCTCCCGAAGCGTCCGGACATGATCGTGTCGGGCATCAACGCCGGCGCCAACGTCGGCGTTGATGTCCTCTATTCGGGCACGGTCTCGGCGGCCACCGAGGGCGCCCTGGCCGGCATCCCGGCCATGGCCGTGTCCGTGGACGACTACCACCCGGAAGAGCTCTCGGCCCAGGCCGGGTACGCCGTGGGCATGCTGGAGGGCGGTTTCTGGTCCTCGTTCCCGAAACAGTCCGTCCTGAACGTGAATTTCCCGGCCGGGGCCCTGGCCGACGCCAAGGGCCTCAGGGTCTGCCGCCAGACGTCCTGCACCTACCGGGACTGGTACGACGAACGCAACGACCCCCGCGGCAACCCGTACTACTGGCTATGCGGGGTCATCCCGCCGGAAAGCGTGGAGCCCGACACGGACCGCGACTCCTTAAGCCGAGGCTACATCACGGTCACGCCCCTGACCTTTGACTTGACCCACGCAGAGTATATGAAGATTCTTGCCCGGCAATTGGCCGGGAACGACTAACCGGATTTCAAGGAGACGACCATGCCTCTGACCACCCCCAAGGAAATGTTTGCCCGAGGTTACGCCGAAGGCTTCGCCATCGGCGGTTTCAACGTGAACAACATGGAGATCATCCAGGGGATCATGGAGGCGGGCAATCTCGAGAAATCCCCGCTCATCCTGCAGGTCTCGGCCGGCGCCCGCCGCTACGCCGGACAGGTCTACATCATCAAGCTCATGGAGGCCGCCCTGGCCGAGAACGACCTGCCCGTCTGCCTGCACCTGGACCACGGACAGAATTTCGAGATCTGCAAGGAAGTCATCGACGGCGGCTTCACCTCGGTCATGATCGACGGTTCGCACCTGCCCTACGAGGAGAACATCGCCCTGACCAAGAAGGTCGTGGCCTACGCCCATGACCGCGGCGTGTGGGTCGAGGCGGAGCTGGGACAGCTGGCCGGCGTCGAGGACGACGTGGACGTGGAGCACAGCGTCTACACCAACCCCGAGCAGGCCGCGGACTTCGTCGGCCGCACGGGCTGCGACTCCCTGGCCATCGCCATCGGCACCAGCCACGGCGCCTACAAGTTCGCGGGCGAGGCCAAGCTCGACTTCGACCGTCTGGAGAAGATCAAGGCCCTGCTGCCCGGCTATCCCATCGTCCTGCACGGCGCGTCGTCCGTGCCCCAGGAGTTCGTGGAGATGGCCAATGCCTACGGCGCCCAGATCGCCGGCGCCAAGGGCGTGCCCGAGGACCTGCTGCGCAGGGCGGCCGCCTCGGCCGTGTGCAAGATCAACATCGACACGGACATCCGCCTGGCCATGACCGCCACCATCCGCAAGTACCTGACGGAAAACCCGTCCCACTTCGACCCGCGCCAGTACCTGCAGGTCGCCCGCAACGCCGTGCGCGACATGGTGGCCCACAAGATCCGCAACGTCCTTGGTTCATCCAACAAGATTTAAGCCCACGAGGAACAGAACATGGCTGTCAAAATCGCACTGAACGGATTCGGCCGCATCGGCCGCTACCTGGCCCGCATCATGGCCGGCAACAAGGACCTGCAGCTGGTCCGCGTCAACGCTCGCGGCGACAACGCGCAGCTGGCGTACCTGCTCAAGTACGACTCGGTCCACGGCACCTTCGCCGGGGACGTCACGCCCAACGAGCAGGGCTTCCTGCTGAACGGCCAG
The DNA here is from genome assembly GCA_024709365.1 of Desulfomicrobium sp. Lineage (GTDB taxonomy): Bacteria > Desulfobacterota > Desulfovibrionia > Desulfovibrionales > Desulfomicrobiaceae > Desulfomicrobium. The sequence goes on from JANJWV010000040.1 coordinate 24,177, forward strand.
CAGGTCGAGGTCACCCGCAACGCCCCCGACGCCTGGGACTGGAAGGGCATCGACATCCTGGTCGAGTCCACGGGCAAGTTCACGGACCGCGAGAGCTGCGAGCGCCATCTGGCCGCCGGCGCGAAGAAGGTCCTCATCTCCGCTCCGGGCAAGAACGCCGACCTGACCGTGGTCATGGGCGTCAACGACTCCCTCTACGACCCGGCCGCGCACAACATCGTCTCCAACGCGTCCTGCACGACCAACTGCCTGGCCCCGGCGGTCAAGGCCCTGAACGACGCCTTCGGCATCAGGCACGGCCTGATGACGACCATCCACTCCTACACCATGAGCCAGCGCATGCTCGACGGCACCCACAAGGACATCCGCCGCGGCCGGGCCGGCGCCATGAACATCCTGCCCACGACCACGGGCGCGGCCAAGGCCGTGAGCCTGGTCATCCCGGCCCTGGCCGGCAAGCTGGACGGCATGGCCGTGCGCGTGCCCACGCCCAACGTGTCCCTGGTGGACCTGGTGGTCGAGGTCGAGAAGCCGACCACGGCGGCCGAGGTCAACGCGGCCCTGCAGGCCGCGGCCAGCGGCCCCGAGGGCGGCGCCATGGGCTACACCGAAGTGCCGCTGGTCTCCATGGACTACGTCGGCAGCCACTACGGCGGCGTGGTCGACGGCCTGTGCACCTCGGTCATGAACGGGACCATGGTCAAGATCATCGTCTGGTACGACAACGAGGCAGGCTTCACACATCAGCTGAAGCGTCTGGTCGCCATGGTCGGGGCCAAGCTCTAGGGATTCCTGAACATTCCGCACAGAAACGCCCGGCCCGCCGGGCGTTTCCGTTTTTTGGGCGGCTTGCAATTCGGTCCCGCCTTTTCTAGTCTCTGTTTGTAGATTTCAAACGATGTGCTTTGGTTGTGTTGCACAAGGTTGCGAGAACGGAGTGTGGAGGAACAGATGGATCGAGCCGCTTTGGTCGCAATTCTTGACCGGCTGTGCTCTGCCTCCGAAGAGACCGGGGCTGTCGAGTTCAAGTCGAACTGGGACAGTCCTCGCGACATCGGCGAATACATTTGTGCCTTGGGCAACACCGCTCGCCTGGATAATGAGGATCGGGCCTGGTTGTTGTGGGGGGTGGAGAACGGGACCCATCGCATTACAGGGACGAAATTTGATCCCTTTTCCGCAAAGGGAGAAGGGAACCAATCCTTGATTATGTGGCTGATGCAGAAGATCAGCCCAAAGCCGGATTTTCAGTTTCATCGCCTAGAGCATGCGAATGGTCCGGTTATCATGCTGGAAATCCACCCCCCGCGCATGGTGCCGTTGGCATTTCAAGGGGAGCGGTTTATCCGGGTTGATAGCCATAAGACGAAGCTTGCGAAGTACCCCTCCATCGAGGGACGCCTCTGGGCTGCACTGCAGAGCCCTGAAGATTGGTCCAGTCAGATAATTCCCGGAGCCACATTTGACGATCTTGATCCTGATGCCGTGTCTTTTTGCCGGCAACGGTTTCTTGATCATCTGATGAAAGGGGAGAGTGATCCGGAGCGGCAGGAAAAAATCCGGGCGGAGGCCCATGAGTGGGATGTCGTCACCTTGCTCAACAAGGCCCGACTGACTATTCAGGGGCGGATAACCCGCTCCGCACTGCTTCTTTTGGGCAGGGACGAATCGGCCCATTTTCTGTCTCCGGCAGACGTCAAGATCACATGGATTCTTCGCGATGACCAGAACCGGATGATCAGCAGCCAGCACTTCGGCATGCCCTTCCTGCTGGCCACGGAAGCCGTGTTCCGCCGTATCCGCAACGTGCCCATCGAATACATGCCGGATGGCAACCTCTTTCCCGTTCCGATCCCGCAATATGACAGGTGGGTTATCCGCGAAGCCCTGCATAACTGCATCGCGCATCAGGACTATCGGCTCGGCGGCAAGGTGAATGTGGTCGAATACCCTGACAAGCTGGTTTTTTCCAATTTGGGTTCATTCATCCCGCAAAGTGTGGAATGGATGCTGGAAAATCAGTCTCCACCGGAGCATTACCGTAATCAGTGGCTTATTGATGGGATGATTCGCCTACGTATGATTGATCAGGCTGGAAGCGGTATCCGTCGCATGTACGAAACGCAGAGGGAGAGGTATTTCCCTTTGCCTGATTATGATTTCAAAGAGCAAATCGATGGTCATCCACGGGTAACACTGTCTTTGAGCGGCAAGATTCTGGATACCAACTATACCCAAGTTTTGATGAGTCGAGCGGATCTCAAACTTGGTCAAGTTTTTCTGCTGGATAAAGTGCAGAAGGGACTGCCCATTTCGTCAGGAGAAGCGAAGGCCCTGCGCTCCGCAAAACTCATTGAAGGCCGCGCTCCAAATTTTTTCATATCGGCGAAGGTTGCCGAGTGGACGGGTCAAAAGGCTCAGTACATCCATAATCGCGCATTTGACGACGATCATTATCGGAAACTGATCACGGAATACATCCGGCAATACAAACAGGCGTCTCGGCAAGAACTGGATGAGTTGCTGCTGCCGAAATTGTCAGACGTTCTGACCTTGAAGCAGAAACGTGATAAAATAAGAAATTTACTTCAGGCGTTACGTCGTGATGGACATATCCAAAGGCAAGGAAGCCGTAAAACTTCCTTGTGGACGCTGGCTTCCGAGGTCAGGCGTTATGACTAATCGGTTTCAGGTTTAGTTCATTTAGCTTTAAATTTAGTAATAAATTTAGCAATAAATTGATTTAATAAGCTGAAATAAAAGGATGAGTTGCGGTTTTGGGGCTGTGGTTTCGGGCATCGGTTCGCCGCATCCGAACCCCTATTCATTCTTTACCCACGCCCAGGTAATACGGCAGATCGAATCAGTGATGACGCCGGAACTGGGTGTGTCCATTGATTCGAACTCGTGATGGCCCGGTTGCATTGTGCAGCAATTGGCTGAGAGGGCAGGCCTTTTTCTTTGTCTTGCGAATACCGGCGACCTTTTCTAGTTTTCGCATCCCCGTTACCGAAAATCCCGTTTTTCCCCGAGAGCACCATGAGCGGTTTCACCCACCTGCATTGCCATTCCGAGTACAGCCTCCTGGACGGCGCCATCCGCCTGAAGGACCTGTGCGCGCGGGCCGTGGACTTCGGCTTCTCCTCGGCCGCCATCACCGACCATGGCAACCTCTTCGGGTCCGTGCCGTTCTACCTCGAAGCCAAGAAACACGGTATCAAGCCCATCATCGGCAGCGAGGTCTACATCGCCGACGACATGCTCGACCGGGAGAACAAGAAGCGCTTTCACCTGGTCCTGCTGGCCCAGAACCTCACGGGTTACCACAACCTGGTCAAGATCGTGTCCGCCGGATTTCTGGAGGGCTTCTACTACAAGCCGCGCGTGGATAAGAAGCTCCTGCGGGCCCACAGCGAGGGGATCGTCTGCCTCTCGGCCTGCCTGCAGGGCGAGGTGCCCTACGCCCTGCGCCACAGCACCTTCGACAAGGCGCTGCTGGTGGCCCGGGAGTACATGGACATATTCCCGGACCGCTTCTACCTGGAGCTGCAGTCCAACGGCCTCAAAGAGCAGGAGGTCGTCAACGACCGGCTCATGGAACTGGCCAAGGAGACGGGCCTGCCCCTGGTGGCCACCAACGACTGCCACTACCTGGGCAAGGACGACTACGAGGCCCACGACATCCTCCTGTGCGTGGGCACGGGCAAGATCGCTTCGGAGAAGCAGCGCCTCAAGTTCGACACCAACGAGTTCTACTACAAGGCCCCCGAGGAGATGGAGGCCGCCTTCGCCCACTGCCCCGAGGCCGTCGAGAACGCCGGGCGCATCGCGGACATGTGCGAGGTGGAGCTCAAGCTCAAGCAGCATTTCTTTCCGGTCTACGACGTGCCCGAGGGCGTGACCCTGGACGAGGAGTTCCGCCGGCTGTGCGTCGAGGGCCTGAAGGAGCGCATCGCGGCCCTGCCCTACGAGGTGGACGAGGACTTCTACCGCGAGCGCCTTGAATTCGAGCTGAAGGTCATCATCGAGAAGGGCTTCCCGGCCTACTTCCTCATCGTCCAGGACTTCATCAACTGGGCCAAGTCGCAAGGCATCCCGGTTGGCCCGGGGCGCGGCTCGGCCGCCGGATCCCTGGTCTCCTACGCCCTGAAGATCACGGACCTCGACCCCATCCGCTACGCGCTCTTCTTCGAGCGCTTCCTGAACGTGGAGCGCGCGTCCCTGCCCGATATCGACGTGGACTTCTGCTACAACCGGCGCGACGAGGTCATCAAATACGTGACCCGGAAGTACGGCGCCGACCACGTGGCCCAGATCGTGGCCTTCGGGACCATGAAGGCCAAGGGCGCCATCCGCGACGTGGCCCGGGCCCTGGACGTGAGCCTCAAGGACGCCGACCGCATCGCCAAGCTCATCCCCGAAGACCTGAAGATGACTTTGGCCAAGGCCCTGGACGAGGAGCCGGACCTGCGGACGCTCATCGACAGCGAGCCGCAGTTCCGCAAGCTCTACGACGTGGCCCGCCGCCTGGAGGGCATGGCCCGCCACTCGTCCATCCACGCCGCCGGCATCGTCATCTCCCAGAAGCCCATGGTCGAGTACCTGCCGCTGCACAAGGGCAAGAACGGCGAGATCGTGACCCAGCTGGACATGAAGAAGGTCGAGCTCATCGGCCTCATCAAGTTCGACTTCCTGGGCCTCAAGACCCTGACGGTCATCGACGACGCCCTGAAGCTCATCCGCAAGAACAACAAACCCGTGCCGATCCTGGAGAAGCTGCCCCTCGACGACCCGCAGACCTTCGAACTCCTCTGCCGGGGCGAGACCGACGGCGTGTTCCAGCTGGAATCCGACGGCATGCGGCGCGTCCTGCGCGGGCTCAAGCCTTCCTGCTTCGAGGACATCATCGCGCTCCTGGCCCTTTACCGTCCGGGGCCGCTGGAATCCGGCATGGTCGACGACTTCATCGGCCGCAAACACGGCCTGCGCAAGGTCGAGTACGAGTACCCGGAACTGGCGCCCGTGGTGCACCCTATCCTTGAGGACACCTACGGCGTCATCCTCTACCAGGAACAGGTCATGAAGATCGCCTCGGACCTGGCCAAGTACTCCCTCGGCGAGGGCGACAACCTGCGCCGCGCCATGGGCAAGAAGGACCCGGCCGAGATGGCCAAGCAGAGGGTGCGCTTCCTGGACGGCGCGCGCGAGAACAACATTTCCCAGGAGGCGGCCGAGTACATCTTCGACCTGATGGAGAAGTTCGCGGGCTACGGCTTCAACAAGTCCCACAGCGCGGCCTACGCCGTCATCTCCTACCAGACGGCCTACGTGAAGGCCCACTACCCGGCC
>JANJWV010000071.1 GCA_024709365.1 Desulfomicrobium sp.
TTATTTCAATAATTTATTCTTCATTAGCGGCTGGGTGTAATCGAATGAGCTTGCCGGACTCCCTGAGCTTGTCCAAATAGTCGGCCCACTCCTGGAGCATTTTACGTCTGTCAGCCAGATATACAGTATGGTTGTAGGCGGCCCGGATTGCGTTCGGATCTTTATGACTGAGCTGTGCCTCTATCCATTGAGATGGATATCCTCGCTCATGGAGCAGTGTTGATGCCGTGCTCCTGAAACCGTGGCCGCAGTGCCGCCCCTGGTAACCCATGTCGTTGAGCGCATAGACGACGGTGTTCTCCGACATGATCTCGGCCTTGCCTTGTCCGGGGAATGCGAATCGTCCATGTCCCGTAATATCTTTGAGGGCCGTCAGCGCCTCCACGGCTTGGCGGGAAAGTGGGACGATATGCGGTTGGCCCATCTTCATTTTCTCGGCGGGCAGTCGCCACTCCTTGGCTTCGAAATCAATCTCACTCCATTCCATTCGCCGCAGTTCTCCCGTCCGGCACATGAGCAACGAGAGCAGGATCATCGCTGTCTTGGTGGTGAACCGTCCTCTGTAGTCATGGATATCTCTGAGCAGCTTCGCCAATTCGCGCGGGTCAGTGATCGCGGCCATGTGCTTTGTTTTTGGGGACTGGATCGCGCCACGGCCCAAGGCGGTGCAGGGGTTCTGTTCGATCATGCCGTGGAGGATGCCGTACGAGCAGATGCGCTGGATGTACTCGCGCTGACGGCCCGCAGTCTCAAGCCTGCCCTTGGATTCGGCGATCCGAAGACATTCCAGGACCTGGAGTGGCTTCAACTCAGATATGAGGATGTTGCCGATGTGCGGGAATACCCAGGTCTCAAGCCTGCGGATGATTTTTGACGCGTGCCCGTCCGACCATTTGGGGGATTCGTAGGCGAACCACTCCCTGCCCAACTCCTCAAAGGTCTTGGCGCGGACAGCCTTGTCTTTCTCCTCGGCTCGGGGGTGGATACCTTTTGCGGCGGTCTCGTTGTGTTCCCTGGCCTTGCTTCGGGCGTCCTGAATGCTGACTTCCGGGTATGAGCCCAAACCAAGGAGAACTTCCTGGCCAGCAATTTTGCGTCGGTATCTCCAGAGCTTGGAGCCGCTTTTCTTGATGAGCAGGAACAGCCCGTCCCCGTCGTTGAGGCGGTAGTCCTTATCCTGGGGCTTCGATTTCTTCACCAGCACGTCCGTCAGCATGGTTTCCTCCGGTGGATACGGTGGTCATTTCAAGCGATGTTCGGAAACCGTTGGTGCGCGTGCGTTTTGGCGGGGAGGGTGGATACGGTTTGCGCGAAGATGTGCTTGTATCCGCTTTCGTATCCACTTTTGGCGTGGCTTTCAATGGATGCAAAAAACAGTATGGGACGTATGGACAACTAGGTGGCTGGGGGTTTGGTGCTTGAATTTATTGAGTTTTCGCTTTGGAAAAAGAACAAAAAAAAGGATTGCAGCGGTTTGCTGCAACCCTATTTTTTTATCACTGGTGCCGAAGAGAGGACTCGAACCTCCACCGGGGAACCCCGACTAGACCCTGAACCTAGCGTGTCTACCAATTCCACCACTTCGGCGTGACGTGAGAAGCGTGTTTATGTGAGAGGGTTGGGTTTGGCAAGCGTTTTGTTCAAATTTTTCTGATAAAATTATTTTTTCCATTATTTCAGTATATTGACATGTAGACGTCGAGATTTCCCGTCGGGACGGCCTTTGTTGAAGCCCGGGTGCTTTTGGTATAGAGGCGAGGCAGCCTGTTTTCGGGAGGGAGACATTACATGCATTGCGTCACATGGCCGGACCAGATCGGCGGCCTGGAAAAGGGGTCCTGCGTCACCATCGGCAATTTCGACGGGGTCCATATCGGACACCAGCGACTCATTGCCCGCGTGCGGGACCTGGCCGCCGGCCTTGGGGTTCCGTCCGTGGTCATCACCTTCGAGCCTCATCCCCTGCGTTTCTTCACGGGCAAGAAGACGCCCCCGTTCATTACTCTCTATGAACAGCGGGCCGAGCTGATCAAATCTCTGGGCATCGACCACCTGCTCTGCCTGGAGTTCAACCAGGAACTGGCGAGCATGAGCCCTGAGGAGTTCGTGCGCCGCATCCTGGTGGACGGGCTCAAGGTCAGGGAACTGGTCATCGGCTACGACTACGCCTTCGGCAAGGGTCGCGCCGGCAACTACGGGCTGCTGACGGTGCTCGGGAAGCAGTGGGGTTTCGGCGTGGAACAGCTGGAGCCGGTCATGGTCGACCAGGCCATCGTCAGCTCGACGCGCATCCGCGATCTGGTCGAGGCCGGCGACGTCTGGGCAGCCAAGTCGCTGCTGGGCCGGTTCTATCGCGTCTCGGGCGATGTCGTGCACGGCCAGAACCGTGGCGGCAGGCTGCTGGGCTTTCCCACGGCCAACGTCCATCTCGTGGACGAGCTTTTCCCCAAGACGGGCGTCTACTGTTGCTGGGCCGAGCTTGAAGGCCAGGTCCACCAGGCCGTGGCCAATATCGGGTACAACCCGACTTTCGGCAACGACGTGCTCTCGGTCGAAGTGCACATCCTCGATCTGGACCGGGACCTCTACGGCAAGACCCTCAAGGTCCATTTCGTGCAGCGGCTGCGCGGTGAGCGCAAGTTTTCCAGCCTCGACGAACTCAAATCCCAGATAGGCAAGGACGTCGCGCTGGGGCGGACCATCCTGGCCCTGCCTGAAGCCCGCCTGGTCTGAGGGGTTTCATGCGCGCTTTTCTTCGCATCCTCTTTCGGCCCTACACGGACCTGGTCCGCAGCTACCATTCCATCCTGAGCTTCAAATGGCTGGCCCTGGGCGTGGTCGTCGGGGCCATGACAGGCCTTGGCGCCGTGGCGTTCTACGTCGGCGTGGAAGCCCTGGGGCACCTGCTGCTGCGTCACCTGGCCGGCTTCTCCCTGCCCGTTCCCGCCGGCGAGCAGCTTCTGTCCGGCGATCCCGGGCCCTACAGGCCCTGGCTGCTCTTCCTCTTTCTGGGCGGCGTGGGGCTTCTGACCGGGTGGCTGGTCCACCGTTTCGTGCCCCAGACCCGCCATGGCGGCACCGACGGAACGGACTCCATGATCAAGTGCTTCCATCGCCAGGAGGGGCATATCGCACCGGTGGTTCCCCTCATCCGGGTGGGAACGTCCGTGCTGACCATCGCCGCCGGCGGCAGCGCCGGTCGCGAGGGGCCAATTTCCCTGCTCGGGGCTGGGTTCGGTTCCTGGCTGGCCGGGAAACTCCGGCTTTCGGTCAAGGAACGTCGCATCATGCTCCTGGCCGGCGCCGCAGGCGGGCTCGGGGCCATTTTTCGCGCGCCCCTCGGCGGTGCTCTCACGGCTGTGGAAGTCATCTATCGCGAGGACTTCGAGGCCGAAGCCCTGCTGCCTTCCATCCTGTCTTCGGTGGTCTCCTACTCCATCTTCACCCTGATATTCGGATCCGAGCCCATTTTCGGGATACCCAAATTCGAGTTCTCGGACATCCGCGAGCTGCCCGTTTACGCCTTGCTTGGACTGGTTTGCGCAGTTTCGGGCTGGTTCTACGTGAGCACGTTCCGGGCCATCAAATACAGGGTGTTCTGGCCTCTGACCGACCGCTTCGGCTTCATCCCGGCCATGACCCTGGGGGGATTCGGCATGGCCGCACTGGGCGTCGCCTTCCCGGAGTTGCTGGGCGGTGGCACCGGCTGGCTTGAGCTGGCCATGCTCGGCAAGCTCTCCGTGGCCATGATGGCCGGAATGGTCGTCGGCAAGACCCTGGCCACCTCGGTGGTCATAGGCTCTGGCTTGAGCGGCGGCATGTTCGCCCCGGCCCTCTTCGTCGGGGGCATGAGCGGCGGTTTGGTCGGCACCCTCGGGCAGCGCTTCTTTCCCGGCGTGGTCACGGAGCCGGGCGGGTACGTGCTGGTGGGCATGGCCGCCTTCTTTTCCGGCGTGGCCAACGCGCCCATCGGGCCCCTGGTCATGGTCTGCGAGCTGACCCAGGGCTACGGACTGCTGGCGCCCCTCATGCTGGCCTCGGCCGTGACCCTGGTCCTGGGGCGCAACGTGTCGCTCTACGAGAATCAGGTGGACAACAAGTTCGAGTCCCCGGCCCACGTCAGCGACGCGACCATCAACATTCTGGAGCGGGAGCAGGTCCGGGACCACTACAAGCCCGGCCGGGTCAGCATCGTGGAAGAGGGCACGCATTTCGGGGCGCTGACGGACATCATCGTCAACGCGAGCGAACTCTGCTTCCCGGTGCGCGGCGCTGACGACAGGATAACGGGCATCCTGGCGGTTCAGGACCTGCGCAAAGTCCTGTACGAGGAGAGCCTGTGCGAGCTTCTGGTCGCCGGCGACGTCGCGCGCAAGGCCGTACTGCTGCGGCCCGACGAAGACCTGTACACGGCCCTGCTGAAGTTCGTGGAGTCCGACTTGGCGCAGTTGCCCGTCGTGGACAGCGAGGACCCGACGAAGGTCCTGGGGATGCTGGCCAGGGAGGACGTCTTCACGGCCTATGCCACGACGCTCAAGGCAATGAAGGCGCAGGCCTGAAACTGCTCGGAGCGTCTGCCGCCCCGCTTGGGCCTGTGGCCGAAAAAACGAATCCCCGCCTTGTGAGCGGGGATTCGTCGTTGGCAGGTCCTTGAAACGCGGGCAGGTTAGACCTTGGCGGCCTGCAGTTCTTCCGCGGTGTAGTCCCAGCCGACGTTGTGGGGCGGCAGGAGTTCGGTCTGGAAGAAGCGGGGCAGCTGGTCATCGGCGTCGGTGAAGCCGGCGCGCCTGTTGAAGTCCAGCTCGTCCTTCAGGCAGTTCACGCCCATGCCCACCAGCTCGTCCACGCTGTAGTCCTTGCCGATGAGGCCAGAGACCAGCTTGGCCATGCACGGCACGCCGCGCGCGTCGTCGAGCACCGCGAAGGCCACGAACAGGCACAGGCCCAGGGAGTCCACGGCAGCCGTGGCGACCTGCAGGTTCTTGGAGATCTCGATGTTGCCTTCCTTCTTGTGGCCGTCGACGTCGCCGCCGCACTTCAGAACGTTCTGGCACACGCCGTAGCCGGCCGTGTGGTCCGCGCCCATGGGGGTCGTGGCGTAGGTCACGCCGACGCCCTTGACGGCACGCGGGTCATAGGCGGGCAGGGCCTGGTTCTTGACCACGGGCACGCGGTCCACGCCGAAGGCCTGGGCCGTGTAGGCCGTGCCGTTGCCGTAGATGCGGCCCAGCGGGTCCTTGGTTCCGACCTTGGCCAGTTCGGCCAGCACGCCCTTGCCGTCGCCCCAGGGGATGATTCCCGCTTCCATGGCCATGGCCATGGTGTTGGCCATCTCGATGGTGTCCATGCCCGCTTCGTCGCAGGTGCGGTCCATGTTCGCGATGTCGTCCAGGTTGTCGACCAGAAGGTCCGCGCCGAAGCCCCAGATGGTCTCGTACTCGAAGCCCGTGGTCAGGTACTTGCCGTCCTTGTCATGGTAGACCTGCGAGCACTGGATGATGCAGCCCGTGTGGCAGCCGTGCTTGGTCTTGCCGCCGCGCTTCTCGATGTTGGCGGCCAGGGTCTCGCCGGAGATCTTCTCGGCGCCGTCGAACTTGCCCATGCGGAAGTTCTTGGTCGGCAGCGCCCCGGCCTCGTTGATGACGTTGACCAGCACCGCCGTGCCGAAGCCGGGCAGGCCCTGGCTGGTGACGGGGTGGCCGCGCAGGATGTCGACCCACTCCTTGCGGGCTTCCTTGAA
>JANJWV010000109.1 GCA_024709365.1 Desulfomicrobium sp.
CCCTGAACATCCTCCTGGCCGGCCTGACCCTCATCTTCCTCCTGGCCGTCGTGACCCTCAAGCCGTTCGCCCTGCATCAGGGGGTGTCCGTGGAGATGCCGGTCCTCGTGGCCCTGCTGGTCTGCCTCATCCCCACGACCATCGGGGGGCTGCTGGCGGCCATCGGCATCGCGGGCATGGACCGGCTGCTCCGGCGCAACGTCCTGGCCATGTCGGGCCGTGCCGTCGAAGCGGCCGGAGACATCGATGTGCTGCTACTGGACAAGACCGGCACCATCACCCTGGGCAACCGCATGGCGACCAGGCTCTTGCCCGTCGGTGGCGTCGACATGCAGGAGCTCGCCCGCATGGCGCTGCTGGCCTCTGCGGGCGACGAGACGCCCGAGGGCCGGTCCATCGTCGAACTCGTCAGGCAGCAGGGTATCAAGGTCGATACGCCGGCACACGCGAAGGTTGTCGCCTTCACGGCCGAGACACGCATGAGCGGTCTGGACTGGGAATCCGAGCAGGCCCGCAAGGGCGCCGCCGACGCCGTGCTGGCGTGGGCCGGAGAGTTGGCCGAGCCTGGCGGTCCGGAACGCGCAAGCGAGGCCCAGCGGCTGGCCGAAGAGATCGCTGCGGGCGGAGGCACCCCGTTGGTGGTGGCTTCGCGGTCCAGGGGAATCCTCGGCGCGGTTCACCTGAAGGACATCGTCAAGCCGGGCATGCGCGACCGCTTCGAGCGCATCCGGGCCATGGGCATCCGCACGGTCATGATCACGGGCGACAACCGTCTCACGGCCAAGGCCATCGCCGCCGAAGCCGGGGTCGACGATTTCCTGGCCGAGGCCCGGCCTGAGGACAAGCTCCGCCTGATCGTGGAGATGCAGCAGGGCGGCCGCCTGGTGGCCATGTCGGGCGACGGGACCAACGACGCCCCGGCCCTGGCCCAATCGGACGTGGGGCTCGTCATGAACACCGGCACCCAGGCCGCCAGGGAGGCCGGCAACATGATCGACCTGGACTCCGACCCGACCAAGCTGATCGAGATCGTCGAGATCGGCAAGGAGCTCCTCATCACCCGCGGGGCCCTGACCACCTTCAGCGTCGCCAACGACGTGGCCAAGTATTTCGCCATCATCCCGGCCATCTTCGCGGCATCGCTTCCCCAGCTCGGGGCCCTGGACGTCATGCGCCTGTCCAGCCCGCAGAGCGCCGTCCTCTCGGCCGTCATCTTCAACGCCCTGATCATCGTGGTCCTCATCCCGCTAGCCCTGCGCGGGGTGCGCTACAGGCCCCGGTCCACGGTGGCGGCGCTGCGCTCGAACCTTCTGGTCTACGGCCTGGGCGGCCTCGTCGCGCCCTTTGTCGGCATCAAGCTCATCGACATGCTCATCAGTGCGCTGGGCATGGCCTAGGAGGCATTCATGTATACGATCATGCGCCAGTCCATCGTCCTCACCGCGCTGCTCGCCCTTGTCCTGTGCGGGGCGTACCCCGTCGCGGTCACCGCCCTCGGCAGTGCGATCTTCCCGGAACAGGCAGCGGGGTCCCTTCTGACCAGAGGGGACACGATCGTCGGCTCGAAACTCATCGGGCAACCTTTTTCCGGACCGCGTTCCTTTCACGGCCGTCCGTCCGCGGCGGGACAGGGCTACGACGCCATGTCCTCGGGCGGCTCCAACCTCGGCCCGACCAGCGCGGCTCTGGCCGGGCGCCTGCAGGAGAGGGCGGCTCTCCTGCGCAGGGAGAACCCGGACGCTCCCCTGCCGGTCGATCTGCTCACCGCATCGGGCAGCGGGCTGGACTCGCACATCAGCCCGGAGGCGGCCCGCTTCCAGGTCGGGCGCGTGGCAGGTGCCCGTGGCCTTTCGCCGCAATCGGTGTCAGAATTGGTCGAACGGCATATCCGGAAATCCGAACTCGGCCTGTTCGGTTCGGACAGGGTCAATGTGCTTGAACTCAACCTCGCCCTGGAAGGGATGCGCCCGTGATGCCCCGGGAGGCGGACATGGATGATTTTTCCGAACTTCTGGCCCGCAAGCGACAGGGATCGCTGAAGATATACCTCGGCTACGCGGCGGGCGTGGGCAAGACGTTCGCCATGCTGCAGGAGGCGCACCGCTTGCGACAGGAGGGTTTCGACGTGGTCGTCGGCTACGTGGAGCCCCACGGCCGCCCCGAAACAACCGCCCTCATGGAGAGCCTGGAGGTGCTGCCGCCCCGGCTGTGCAGGGAAGGGGAGGCCGTCTGGCCCGAGCTGGATGTCCAGGCCGTCCTGGCGCGCCGGCCGCAGATCGTCCTCGTGGACGAGCTGGCGCATACCAACGCGAGCGGCTCCGCGCGGGACAAGCGCTACAAGGACGTGCTCGAGATCCTCGAGGCCGGGATCAATGTCATCACCACCCTCAACGTGCAGCACGTGGAGTCCGTCGCCGAGAGGATCGAGCCCATGCTCGGGGTTCCCGTCAGGGAGCGGCTTCCGAACGCGGTCCTGAACCGTGCCGACCAGGTGGTCAACGTCGACGTGACCATGGAGGAGCTGCGGGAACGCCTGCGCCAGGGCAAGATATACCCCCCGGAGCAGGCCGAGCGGGCGCTGACCGCCTTCTTCACCTACCAGAACCTCTCGCTGCTGCGCGAGATGTGCCTGCGCGAGGCTTCCGGGGACCAGGTCCGCAAGATCGCCGAGATGGACCTTCTCTCCCGCCGGGACAGCGGGGACGTCGTCGAGGCGGTCATGGTCGGGGTCAGTTCCGACCCGACGGACGCGGAGATGCTCATCCGCAAGGGCATGCGCATCGCCGGACAGTTCGGCTCCCCCTGTTTCGTGGTCTACGTGCGCAGGCCCAGCGAGAACCCGACGCGCATCGACGCGGGCCTGCAGAGGGTCCTGCAGAACAACCTCCGCCTGGCCGTGCTGCTGGGGGCGGAAGTGGTCCAGCTCGAGGGGAGCGACATCGTGGAGGTCCTGGTCAACTTCGCCAGCGAGCGCAACATCAGGCACGCCGTGTTCGGAAAATCCCGACTGTCCCCCCTGCGCGAGCGCCTGCGCGGCTCCTTTCTGCTTGATTTTCTCCACGATGCGGTGGGCGTAGACGTGCATATCGTCAACACCACGCCCAGGGAGGCGCCATGATCGTTCTGCCAACCCTGCAGCGCCGCATCCGCGGCGAGTTCCTGAGGATCGTGGTGATCTTCGGCGTCCTCGGCCTCCTGCTCGTCGGGGCCATTTTCGTCGCCGGCCGGGTGCCGACCCTTCTGGTGAGCATGAACTACGACTCAATCGCCTGGGGCAGGGAAATGGAGACGGCCATGAACGCTCTGCGCTTTCCGCAGCAGTACCCGGAGAAGGGGGCGGAGCAATGGCGCGGGCAGTTCGAGTCGGCGCTGGGCAAGGCGAGAGCGAATGTCACGGAGGCGGGTGAGCCCAGGGTGCTGGACGCGTTGCAGGCGTCCTGGGCACGCTTTCAGGCCGGTCTCGAATCGGGCCGTGATGTGGACGATGCCTTCAAGGACTTGCGCATGGCCGTGGCGGAACTGGTCAAGGTCAACGAGCAGGGCATGCTCGACCGCTTGCGGCGTTCGGCGCTCATCCGCGACGCCACCGTCCTGGGCGCGGCCTGCCTGTTCGTTCTCGGCACGCTCCTGGCGGTATTCATGGCCGACGGCATATCCGGCAAGGTTTCCCACCCGCTGCGGCGCGCGGCCGAGGTTTTGAAGGCCAGGCCGAGGCTCGGCACCATCCTGCATCTGCCTCCCCCCCAGACGCTTGAGGTCAGGATCCTGTTCGACGAGTTGGGACGGCTCTGGAGCCGGCTGAGCGAACTGGACGCCCTGAACCTCGGCAGCCTCGCCGCCGAGAAGAGCAAACTGGAAGCCATCCTGGAGTCGGCCGAGGACGCCATCCTGGTGCTGGACGAAAGCATGCGGGTCGCGCATCTCAGTGTGCGGATGAGTGCGATCCTCAATGTCGGCGCCGAGGGCGGAGACCTGAACTGGCGCGATCTGCCCACGACCGGGCCCAACTACATGGCGCTGCGCGAACTGCTCAACGCGAACCTGCAGGGCAAACGGGACATCGTGCTGCAAGTCGACGGCGAGGAGCGGACATTCTCCGCCCGGCGAAGAGAACTGGTCACGCCTTCCGGGAAACCCATCGGACAGATATTTCTCCTGTCCGACGTGACCGAGGGGCGCCGCCGCGAAGGGCTGCGCTCGGAGATGATGGACTGGATTTCCCACGAGCTGAAGACCCCCATGCAGTCGTTGTGCCTGGCGGCGGACCTTCTCGACCGACGAAAAGGGGGATTCGATCACGAAGTGGGTCTGCTGGTCGAGACGGTCTACGAGGATGCGGCCCGCCTGCGCATCCTGGCCCACCAGTTCCTCGACATCGCGCGGATGGCTCCCGGCGCTCTGCGCCTGGACCTGCAGCCGGTCAACCCGGGCCGCATGCTCGAACGCTGGCTGCGCCCGTTCGAACTGCTCGCGCGGGAACAGGGGATCGTCCTCAACGTGCACTCCTCCCGCGACATTCCGGACGTGCCTCTGGACGCAGACCGCTTTGCCTGGGTGGTGTCCAACCTCGTTTCGAACGCCGTCCGGGCCTCGACGAGCGGCGACGAGGTGTCCGTCCGGCTCGAACTCCACGGCGGGGCGCTGCGCCTGGACGTGGAGGACCAGGGGGCCGGGCTTCCGCCCTCCGTTCAGGCGCGGCTGTTCGAGCCGTTTTCCCACGGCCGGGCGGCCGGGACCAGGGAAGGGCTGGTCGGGTTGGGTCTGGCCATCTCCCGGTCCATCGTCGAGGCGCATGGCGGGGTCATAGGGTACGCGGCGCGGAGCCCGCGCGGTTCCCGCTTCACGGTTTCCATTCCCGTACACCCGGAGGAGAAGAATGCGGACCAGACTTGACGTGCTCGTCGTCGACGACGACCCGGCCATTGCAGCCACCCTGTCCGTGGGGCTCAGATCCCTGGGCTGCGACGTGCGGACCGCCCCCGGCGCCAAGGAGGCGTTGGCAGCTCTGGATGGGCGTTTCGCGGAGCTGATCCTTACGGACATGCGCATGGAGGGGGAGTCGGGAATCGACCTGATCAGGGAGGTGCGCGCCAGGAATCCGCACGCCCTCTGCGTGGTCATGACGGCCTTCGCCTCCTTCGACAACGCCGTCAGCTCCATCAAGGCCGGGGCCTTCGACTACCTCCCCAAACCGTTCTCCATGGAGCAGCTCGAACATCTCCTGGCCAAGGTCGAGACCATCGTCGAACTGCGCAGGGAGAACGAGAGGCTGCGCGCGGGGCTGGTCGAAGGGGACTGGTTCGAAGGTCTGAGCGCCCCGTCGGCGCTTGCGCTGCAGCCCTTCATCGAGCGCATCGCCCCCACGGAGGCCACGGTGCTGCTGACCGGGGAGACCGGCACGGGCAAGACCGCGCTGGCCCGGTCCATCCATCGCCGGTCCGTGCGGGCCGGCAAGCCGTTCGTCGAAGTGGTGTGCACCGCCCTGGCGGAGTCGCTCTTCGAGTCCGAAGTCTTCGGCCATGTCCGGGGGGCGTTCACCGGAGCCGTGCGCGACCATGTCGGCAAATTCGAGGCCGCCCACGGGGGCACGCTCTTCCTGGACGAGATAGGCGAGCTGTCGGCCTCGGCCCAGGCCAAGCTCCTGCGCTTTCTGGAGGACCGGGTCATCGAGCGCGTCGGCGACAACACGCCCCTGCGGCTCGACGTCAGGATCATCGCCGCCACTAACAGGGACCTGTCGCAGATGTGCCGGGACGGAAGTTTCAGGGAGGACCTGTATTACCGGCTGAACGTCTTCGAATGCAGGATACCGCCTCTTCGGGAAAGGCCCGAGGACGTGCCGGGTCTCGCGGTCAGGTTCTTCCGCGCCGCCACGGCGCGTCTGGGAGGGGAGAATCCCGTGGTCGAGATGCCGGCGGCCTTTCTGCACGCCCTGCAGGCCCATTCCTGGCCGGGGAACGTGCGGGAACTGCGCAATGTCATGGAACGTGTGGCGCTGCTGGCGTTGGGCAGGGCGCCGACGGTTTCGGACCTGCCGTCATCGTTGCAGGCATCCGGTATCTCGAAAGACTCTGCGATGGATGAGGGTCGCATCCCGACACTCCGTGAAATGGAGGAAGGGCATATCCGCAGTGTTCTCGCCGTGGAACCCAACCAGGCGCGTGCCGCGGAAATTCTGGGGATCACGACCGTCACGCTGTGGAGGAAGCGAAAGGAATACAAATTGGGTTGATAGCTGGGTTCGTAATGGGGCTGCGATGGGTTTTGACGTCCTGTTTTCAGGGGTGGCAGAACCCCACGCCGCGCGGGTGGCGGATGCCATGAATCCGATGTGGAAGAGCAAACCGCATTGCGCAACATGTATAGAGGCGCTGAAAAAGTCATCGTCCCTTTGAAAAAGAAAATGCTCTTCCTTTCGCTGCCGGCGCAAGGCAGGCCCTGGGTCATCAGCTTTCCAGGTCAGGCCAGAGATAGAGGGCGTTGTCGCGGTCCATGGAGGCCATGAAGACGGCGAGGCGTTCTTCGTCGCCGAGGACGCACTCGTGGAAGCGGATGAACTTTCCCGTCTTCGACTTGACCCCGAAATCCCCGACCTGCATCTCCACCGCCTCCAGTCGGACATGGTGTTGCGGCGCGAGGAGGATGTCGCGGATCTCCTGCAGGCATTTCATCGGATCCGACTTGGTCGAAAGGGTCGAAAGCCTCTCCAGCAGCCCCTCCATTTCCCTTTCCCCTTGCGAAACCTTGGCGCGCAGGGGCGCCGGCGTGGCGAAGGGCCTGCTTTCCCGCAGGGCGTAGTCAAGGGTTTTCATCTGCGCCTTGAGCAGTTCTTCGGAATGGTGGATTTCGGTCCGCACCGTTTCGTCCCGCCGCAGACGTTCGGGGGCGAGGTCGGCCAGGAAGAGGACCACGTTTTCGGTCAGCAGGTCGCGCAGTTCCGCAAGTGACGGGGCGGCGGCGGAGAAATTGTGGTCCCTGAACTCCACGGCGTCCTGCATGACGTCCCGCCGGATCATCTCGCCCTCGATTTCCGTGCCGAAAATGACGTACTCCCTGCGGTGCATGGTCAGGAGAAAGACGCATTCGCGCACATGCGGGTCAGCGAACACGTTCCTGATTTTGGACGCATTGCGCAGGGCGTCCAGGGCGTCCTTGCGGTCGTCAAAGAGGATGGGCCCCAGGGCGCTGCCCGTGGCCCGCTTACGGTCCAGGACGAAAGGCTCGCCCAGTTCGTCGACCATGGCGCGGACGTGGGTGCAGGCGGCCTGCACCGCCTCGGTGAGCATGGCCGCGCATTTGGCGTCCGAGGATGCGTCGATGGCGTTCTCCTCGGCTATGCGCCGCACGAGACGGTCCACGACGGGGTCGGCCGCGCTGGGCTTCTTTCTGGAGAAGAATTTCATGACGCACCTCCAATGCCTGGGCGGGTTGTCCCGGGGGGCTGGCGGACTCGGCCAGACTGCTTGACTCCGCTTAGTGCAGAAGGGCCGGGCACTTTTCCACGCGGTTGCGGCCCAGATGCTTGGCCGTGTAGAGGGCCTTGTCCGCCCTGGCGATTATGTCCGATATGCCGTCGTCCGGTTGGTTCGCGGAGACGCCGAAACTGACGGTCAGCTTTCCTATCACCGGGAACGTGTGGCTGTCGATGGTCTGACGCAGCTTTTCCGCCAGATTGAGGAGCCCCTGCTCGTCCGTTTCCGGGCAGATGACCATGAATTCCTCCCCGCCCCAACGGCCGACGGTATCGGTCCCGCGAATGCCGGCCTTCAGGAGTTGGGCG
This sequence comes from Desulfomicrobium sp., assembly GCA_024709365.1. Lineage (GTDB taxonomy): Bacteria > Desulfobacterota > Desulfovibrionia > Desulfovibrionales > Desulfomicrobiaceae > Desulfomicrobium. Next base: position 7,781 of record JANJWV010000109.1, read on the forward strand.
AGGTGCTTCAGGATGTCGTCCCCTGTCTGGTGCCCGTAGCTGTCGTTGATCAGCTTGAAATGGTCGATGTCGAGCATCATGATCCCGAAGTGGCGCTCGGTCCTTCTGCCCCTGTCGATCTCCGCCTGCAGGACCGTGTCGAGCTTCAGGCGGTTGTAGATGCCCGTGAGCCTGTCGGTGATGGCCAGCCACTCGAGCTGCTCGGCCTGGGATTCCTTGCGCTGTTCGCGGATTCTCGATTCGATCAGTTCCCGGGTCCGCTCGTCCAGCTGCGCACCCATCTCGTGGAAGTTCTTTCCGAGGTGATCGATCTCGGCGATGCCAACCTCTTCCAGGGCTGGAGGCCGTCTCGTGCCCAGGAGCGTGCTCGTCAACTCCGTCAGGCGTTCGATGGGCGTGGCGATTCTCCTGGCCATGCGGACCGATTTGCGCTGCAGAAACAGAAAGAAGGCTGCGTAGAAGGCGGCCATGAGCGCTACGGCGGCGTATCCGATGGCGTTGGTGAACCGCCTGAAATCATCGATTTTTCCGAAGATGACCGCCTTGTCGACCAGGGTGATCAGACGCCAGCCGGTCTCGGGGACGATCTCCTGGCTGACGAGGTAGCTGGCTCCGCCGGTGTCCATCTCCGAAATGCGATGCCTGAAGTTGAACACCCGTTTCATCTGCTCCGCGATCGTCGTGTCGCGAATGTTGAAGATGCTGTACTCGCTCGGCTTTTCGATGGTTGTGCGGATGTTCTCTTCATATTCGTGGCGGGTGAGTTCGCGCAGGCCGAAGATGGTTTCCACGCTGGCGGGCATGGCCAGGATCGTCCCCTTGTCGTCGACCAGGAAGGGCTTCGCGTCCCATGACATCCTGAGGTCGAGCACGTGTTTGATGAAGCTCTCGATGGTCACGTCCAGGCCGCTGACTCCTTCAAGCCGGTCTCCGTTGTAGATCGGGACGATGACGGAAGTCATCCAGCCCTGTCCGGCCGGATCGAGGTAGGCGCCCGTCCAGACGGGTTTTCGCTCCGGATTGTGCTCCTCGTCCGCTTCATAGTAGAAGTTGTAGTCCCGCATCTTCAAAACCGGCCCGTACTGGCCCGGAGCGTCGGGCATGAAGGGGTAGAGGCGGTTCATGTCGTCCCGGGTGTTGAGGTAGGCCTGGCTGATGATGGGCGTGCTTCTGACGATGGATTCCAGGAGCGGGTCCAGGGCCTCGCTGCATCGGGCCTTGCGCATTTCCTCGGGGCCGATGGACGTGGCCGAGGAATAGTAGAGGCTCGCGCCGCCGTTGTTTTCGGATTTGTACAGCGCGCCGTTGGCGTGGCGGCGGAATTGCGGTTCGCCCTGCGGCAGGTTGCATGCGTTCCGGTCGCGGAAAAAACGCTCGTGGTCCCGCTGCATGATGACCGCATGCCGCGTGACGTCCCTGAGCTGACTGTCGATGCTCCAGGCCTCTCGGCTCGTGATCTCCTGCAGGCTGGTCGTGGCTTCCTGGAGGAGGGTGTCGCGATACTTGAGCGAGATGTAGTGCGTGATGCCGAAGTAGATGCACAGCAGGACGAGTTCGATCACCACAAGCGGTATGAGCGCGCTCGTCAGGAAGCTTCTGTAGATGAGATGCTGCAGCTTCGTGGAGGGTGTCGCCGCCATAGCCTGCCTCCCTGGTCCGTCCTGCCGTTTCGGGTTTGTCCGTCCTGTCCTGCTCCGCGTCAACAATTCGGGACGACGTGGATTCCTTGCCTATGAGTATTAGCTTCTTCTTTGCGTGGAATCAACGATTCCGATCAATTTTGTCGACATTCTTTGGCTTCTGTCGCGCAATGACTGCGACCGCATCCTGCAGCGCCCAGGCCGCAGGCTGTCCATGCAAGGTCCTGCGTGTTCGGGACATGCTCCGGCCGCGGCCCCGGGAGCGGGCAGCAACGATCAGCCGTGCTTCGGGTCCTGCCGCCGGATTTCGGCCATGGCCAGCAGGGCGGCCCTGGTGGCTTGCTCCACGGCGTCCAGATAGTCGTGGGCGAAGGTTTCCGCACGGCGGTTGGCGACGGCAGGGCAGATGACGCCGGCCCGGTGGCCGAGGCCGCCCAGGAAGTGGCACAGGAAGCTCGCTTCCATCTCCATGTTTTCGATACGCTGGCCGCCGAGAGACGGATCGAAGTCCGCCAGAATCCGGTCGAGTTCGGGGACGCTCGGAGCGAGGCGGGAAACGTCGCGGCCCTGTGGGGCGAAGAAGCCGCTGTTCGAGACCGTCAGGCCGAGCCTGGCCCGCAGTCCGAGGTCGGCCGACGCCTGCATCAGGGCCCGGGCCACGGCCGGGTCGGAGCGGGAGACATAGGGGCGGATGCGGCCATGGAAGCGGGAAGCGGGGGGCGTGGCTGCCCGGACGGCGCTTTCCAGTTCCCGCTCCAGTCGCTCGCAGGTCGGGTCGGGGCAGGGCGCCTCGTAAAAAAGTCCCGTGTTGTCCATGCCGACGGCGTAGGAGGTGACGATGGGCGCGCCCAGCGGCATGTCCGCCTGCAGTGCGCCGGACGTGCCCACCCGGATGACCGTCAGGGGAGGGAATTCCCGCCTGCGCGTGCGCGTGGCGAAATCGATCTCGTGCAGGGCGACAAGTTCGTTCAGCACGATCTCAAGGGACGGCGTGCCCATGCCCGACGTGGCCACCGTGGTCCGCAGGGGAGAGATGACGGTCGTTCTGCCGCCCGTGATCTCCGCCGTTCCCGTCACCGTGATCAGGCCGCGATGTTCCCGGGCGACCTCCACCTCGCGCAGGAGATACGACCCGATGAACTCCGCCCGGCCGGGATCGCCGACCAGCAGGATGTCCGGGGCGATCTGCTCCGGCTTCAACTGCAGGTGGTAGATGCGCCCGTCCGTGTCGATGGGCAGGTCCGCATCCGAAAAGGGACCGGTTGGGCGAAGTGAGGCTGCGTCGGGCTCGTGGGGGTCGTTCGTCATTGCGCATGGTTCCTGCGTAGGGGGACGGAAGGGACGTGTCGGGACCGTGCGCCCCGAGGTTGCATTCGCCGTTGGCCAGCGTGCCGCGCCGGCCGAGGGTGCACATAACCCATCCGGGAGGTCTCAGGCAAGAAGAAGCCGCCGACTTTCAGGACGTGGGGCGACGTTGCGGGAGACCGCGGGAACTTTCTGCGAAGTCATGACGGTGAGAGGGCGGTGGCGCTTCGGAAAACGAAAACCCCCCGCCGCTTTCGCGGGGAGGGGTTTTCAGGGGGTGGGAGCGGCCAGCTCCCTTGCATTCGTGGTGCGCCCGGCATGATTCGAACATGCGACCTACTGATTCGTAGTCAGGCACTCTATCCAACTGAGCTACGGGCGCATCGGGAAAACGCTTACTAGGCGCGGTCGTGCCCGAGGTCAAGCATTTTTTCGAACTTCCTGAAAGGATTGGGAATCATCACTGTTACAGGCTGGTACGTACTTTTTTTCTTGACTCGTAATTAACTTATGTTAAGTGTGTCTGCACGGAGCACGCATGAAATTTGACGATTTTTTCCAGAGAGTGGCCAGGGCCACAGGCATCGGGACGCAGAAAGAGCTGGCGGCCCTTCTGGGCATCGACCCGGCGGCCATCACCCTGGCCAAATCGCGGGGGGTGCCCAAGTCCTGGGGGCTGAGCCTGGCCGCGAAGTTCGGCCTCAACCCCGAGTGGCTTCGCACGGGCGCCGGTCCCGTGCACCAGCACGAGCAGGGGCGGACAGTGCTCGTGCCCAAGGTCGCGGCCAGGGCCTGCGCCGGCGGCGGCTCCCTGGAACTTGGCGACGCGGTGGTGGACGAACTGCCTTTCGAACGCTCCTGGCTGGCCCGCAAGGGCAACCCGGCGCGGATGGTGGCCATGGATGTCGTCGGCGACAGCATGTCCCCGGAAATCGAACCCGGCGACACCATCCTCATCGACCGGAGCCAGGACCGGGTTTCCGACAACCGGCTCTACGTGATCGGACTGGGCGAAACCATCCAGGTCAAGCGGGTCCAGGTCCGGCCGGGCCTCGTCATCCTCTTCAGCACCAACCAGCGCTATTCGCCAGTCACTCTGCAGGGCGACGAGATGGACACCTTGCGGGTCATCGGCCGCGTGCTGTGGAGCAGCCGCGCCTACGCGTAGTTTTTTTTGTCCGGGCGATTAACAAATGTTAATGTGTGATTTCAAGGAGGTATCCCATGCAACAGCGTTATTGTGAATGCGGTCATCCGGTCCTGGTGGCGTACGTGATCACGAAGCGGGGCATCCTGCACGTCTACAGCGTCAACGCCCGGTTCGGCGCCCCCATGCGCTGCCCGTGCTGCGGACGGCATGTGGACATCAACGAACTGCGCTAGACCTGTAGCCCGCAGCCATGCAGTCGCATCACCGTCGGTTGCGTGGCGGCACATCTTCTGGCCGGCCTCCCCGAAAGGCGCCTCCCGCGGCCGACCGACACCGATGTTGTGCAACACGGTTGCGCTCCCCTTGACTGGATGCAAGTCTGTTGCATAAACATCGATTCAAAATCATGGGGGAAAATATGAAGAATCGCATCCTGGTGCTGACGTGGGCCTTCATGCTCCTTGCGGGAGCGGCCCAGGCCGCGCCGTCGGTCTTCGTGACGGTCGCGCCGCAGAAGTATTTCGTGGACAAGGTCAGCGGCGGCAAGGCGTCCGTGTCGGTCATGGTCGAGCCCGGAGCCAACCCTCATGCCTACGAGCCGCGGCCCAGACAGATGGCCGAGCTCGCCAAGGCGTCCGTCTACTTCACCGTCGGCGACGCCTTCGACCAGACCTGGCTGGAGCGCATCGTCGGCGCGAGCCCGGGGATCGCCGTCGTGCATACGGCCGAAGGCATCGCCAAGATTCCCATGGCAGCCCATCATCACGAGGATGACGAGGGTCACGGGCACGCCGGGGAGCATCATGACGACGCCGCGCAGGCCGGCCGCACGGAGGTTGAGGATGCGGACGGGCACGGCACCCTCGATCCGCACATCTGGCTTGACCCGGCCCTGGTCGAGATCCAGGTCGGCCACATCCGCGACGGGCTGTCCAAGGCCGATCCGGCCGGAGCGCAGGAGTACGCGGCCAACGCCGACGCCTTCATGCGGGAACTCGAGCAGCTCGACTCGCGGATACGTTCGATACTCTCGTCCCTGCCCGAAGACCGCCGCACGTTCCTCGTCTTCCATCCCTCCTGGGGCTATTTCGCCAAGGCCTACGGACTCAGGCAGGCGGCCATCGAAATCGAGGGCAAGGAACCGAGCCCCAAAGACATGGAGCGCATCATCGCCATGGGCAGGGAGACGGGAGCGAAGGTCGTCTTCGTGCAGCCGCAGTTTTCCGAAAAGAGCGCATCCGTCATCGCGAAGCAGATCGGCGCGCGGGTCGTCCGTCTCGACCCCTTGGCCGAAGACTGGGCCGACAATCTGCTTCGGGCCGCCCAGGCATTTGTCGACGCGTTGAAGTAGGCCGCATGATCTCCCATACGGCCGTCCAGTCCATTCGGGCTTGATGTGACTGGCCTCGTGAGGGTGCCTATTCGGCGTGAGTTCCGTGCAGGCCGAAAGCCGGGTCGATGATGAATCCGGCGGAGATATCCCGGATCACGGGATCGAAGAGTTTTTTGAGGGGCGCCTCGTATGTGAGCTCGAAGTTGGCCAGTACCCCGTGAGCCAGGACCGACCTGCGATAGAAGATTCTGCCTTCAGCGTAGCCGGAAAGCACGAAAAAATCCCTGCCCGCATGCGTGTAGGTCATCTGGCGGCCTGGCTCGGCCATGGCCCGGGTCATGGCCTGGGTCATGGCCTGGGTCATGGCCTGGGGGATGGCCTGGGGGATGGTCTGCTGCGGGGCATTGCTGAAACTCCCCCAGCAGCGCAGTTCGGCCCGGCCGTCCGGCGCTGCGAAAACCTGGCCGTCCCCGGCGTCGGATTCGCCCAGAGGGTTGAGAAGTCTTTTCGGCCAGGCCAGGGCGTAGCCATATTTATGGTTGACGTAACAGCCGTAGTCCGTCCGTGCGCAGACGTCTTCAAACGCCTCCATTTTCTTCGCTGACGTGCTCCATGCCTCGACGGGGCAGGCCGCAAGCAGCATCAGCACGCCCAGCATGGTGATTGTGTCCTTCATCCGCCACCTTCCCGCTTACATGTTACGGCTCAGCGTTCAACATATCACGCGTCATGTCATTTGTTCACGAGGCCGTCCATGCCCGCCTGAAGAGACGCGCGTGCGCGGGCAACCGAATGGACCGTGCTCCCTGAATTATCCTTGAATTTTCACCCCCGCCTTGCCAAAGTGACTCGGCACGCCGTTATCCCGGCACCTTTCCGCACCATCAAGCCCACGGGGGAACCATGACCGACGACGCACTCAAAGCCTCCATACTGCTGGAGGCGCTGCCCTATATCCGCGAGTTCTACGGCCAGACCATCGTCATCAAGTACGGCGGCCACGCCATGAAGGACGAGGCCCTGCGCCGGAGCTTCGCCCTGAACATCCAGCTCCTGCGCTACATCGGCGTGAACCCCGTCATTGTCCACGGCGGCGGGCCGCAGATCGGCAACATGCTCAAGCAATTGGGCATCCAGTCCGAGTTCCGCCAGGGCCTGCGCGTGACCGACGACGCGACCATGGATGTGGTCGAGATGGTGCTCGTCGGCAAGGTCAACAAGGAGATCGTCAACCTCATCAACACCCAGGGCGGCCGGGCCGTGGGCCTGTCGGGCAAGGACGGGCGGCTCATCTGGGCCCAGAAGCTGGAGATGGCCGTGGAGCGCGCCGACGCGCCGCCCGAGATCATCGACCTGGGCAAGGTCGGCGAGGTCGTGGCCGTGGACACCTCGGTCATCACCTCCCTGCAGGCCGCCAACTTCGTGCCCGTCATCGCGCCCGTGGGCGTGGACGAGGACGGCAACACCTACAACATCAACGCCGACTCCGTGGCCAGCGCCGTGGCCGTGGCCGTGGGCGCCAAGAAGCTCATCCTGCTGACCGACGTGGCCGGAGTGCTCGACAAGCAGGGCGAGCTCATCTCCTCCATGACCCTGCACCAGGCCGCGCATGCCCTGGAGCAGGGCGTGGTCACGGGGGGCATGATCCCCAAGATCAAGTGCTGCCTGGAGGCCGTGGACGGCGGCGTGTCCAAGGCCCACATCCTCGACGGCCGCATCGAGAACGTCATTCTGCTCGAAATGTTCACCCAGGGCGGCATCGGCTCGGAGATCGTCAGCAAGTAATCGTCCCGTGCGCAGTCTTCGGCCCGGTTTCCGTCAGTGCGGAAGCCGGGCCTTTTTCGTTGCGCCCCTTGCCTTTGCCGCCGCTGCGCGGCAAAGCCTTGCAATGCGGTCACGGGGGAACTTCCGCGGCCGAACCCGTCAGCCCCGGAGGCGTCCGTGCGCATCTTCCTCGTCATCCTGACCTTCATCGCCCTGGCCGGCGCCGCGGACACCTTCTGGCGCAGCCCCGTCATCCTCGTCCTGCCGGTGCTCTGTGCCATCTGTCTCGCCCTGGTGTCGCGCATCTCCGCCCTGGAACGCAGGCTCCGCGAGCTGGAGGGCCGGATCGCAGCCGAGAGGCCGGTCGCGGCGAGAGCGGACGTGACGGCCTCGGCTGCACCGGCAGCGGATGGCGCCGAAGGGGAATTCGTCTTTTCCGAGGAGGCGCCTGCCCGGTCGGCCGCGGCCCGTCCTTCCCCCGCCGAAGGGCCTGCGCCGAAGGCTGCGCTGCCGGGCTTCGAGGCCAGGGTCCGGGAAGGGGTCAGGACGGTGTGGGACTGGTTCGCGGGCGGGAACCCCGTGGTCAAGGTCGGCATCGTCGTGCTCTTTTTCGGCGTGTCCTTTCTGCTGAAGTACGCCGCGGACCACAGCCTGGTGTCCGTGGAGCTGCGCATGGCCGGGTCCGGGCTGCTGGGCGTCGCCCTGCTGGTCCTGGGCTGGCGGCTTCGGCGGGGCAAGCCGGTCTATGCCCTGCTGGTCCAGGGCGGGGGCGTGGGCGTGCTGTACCTGACCATCTTCGCCGCGGCGCGCTACGTCGGCATGCTGCCGCCGGAGGCGGCGCTGGCGCTCATGACCGGCGTCGTGGTCTTCTCCGGCGTCCTGGCCGTGGCCCAGAACGCCATGTCCCTGGCCCTCTTCGGCGCGGCGGGCGGGTTCCTGGCCCCGGTCCTGCTGTCCACCGGGCAGGGCAGCCACGTGCACCTCTTCGCCTACTACGCCCTGCTGAACACGGGCGTGCTCGGCATCGCCTGGCGCCGCACCTGGCGGCCCCTCAATCTCCTGGGCTTCGCCTGCACCTTCGGCATCGGCGCGGCCTGGGGGGCGCGCTACTACGCGCCGCAGTACTTCGCCACCACCGAGCCCTTCCTCATCCTCTTCTTCGCCATGTACGGAGTCGTCTCCATCCTCTTCGCCCGGGCCCCGCGCGAGAACCCGCGCCTGGACAGCGCCCTGGTCTTCGGCCTGCCCCTGGCCGCCTTCGCCCTGCAGATGGGGCTGGTGCGCGACACGGACATGGGCGGGGCCTTCAGCTGCCTGGGCCTGGCCCTGTGGTACCTGCTGACTCTGGTCGGCATCCGTCGCTTTTGCGCCGGGGGCGATGCGGCGCAGGCCGGCGCGGCAGGGACGGGGCTGCGCCTGCTGGGCGAGGCCCATCTGGCCCTGGGCGTCATCTTCGTCTCCCTGGCCGTGCCCATGGCCCTGGACGCCACCTGGACCGCATCGACCTGGGCCCTGGAGGGGGCGGGCATGGTCTGGCTCGGCCTGCGCCAGAAGCGCCTGGTTACGCGGGTCTTCGGCGTCCTGCTGCAGCTCGGCGCGGCCGCGTCCTTCGCCATGGGCCTGGGCCTCGAATCTGTTCTGGACGACGGGCAGCTGCTGGCCGGCCTTTTTCTCGGCGCGGGCGGGCTGGCCTCGTCCTGGGCATGGTGGGCCTTTCCCGCCGCGCGCCTGCGGCAGGAGGACTTCATGCCGGCGATCGCCGGACTGTGGGGCGCGGCGTGGTGGTACGGGGCCCTGTATCTGCGTTTCTCTCCCCACGACGGCCCGGCCCTGGTGGCGGCCCTCACGGCCAGCCTGGGTGTCTGGTTCCTGCTGCAACGCAGGACGGCGTGGCCCGGGGCGCGCCATCTGGCCCAGGCCTCGGCCGCCCTGGCGCTCCCGGCGGCTCTGGGCTGGGACGGCCACCCGTCGGCCGATAGCGGCTGGCTGGCCTGGCCCCTGGCATTGGCCGCGCTCTTCGCCGCCTTGCGGGCTCTGGAAAACGAATGGTCCACGCGGGCCCGCGGCTGGTCGCACTCGGCCGCTGGTCTGCTCGTTGCGGTGCTGGCGGGGCGGGAGGCCCATTGGCAGGCTTTTCAATTGCTGAAGACCGGCAGCTGGGCCGACGCGGCCCTGGCCGTGACGGGCGTCCTGCTCCTGCTGGCGGCCGTGGCCGCACCCCTGGATTGGCCCCTGCGTCGCCACCGGGCCGCCTACCTGCGGGCCGGGGCCGCGCCTGCCGCGTTCCTGTGCCTGTGGTGGGCGATCATGTGCCTGTTCAGCGGCAACCCGCATCCGCTGCCGTACATCCCGGTCCTGAACCCCATGGACTTGGCCCAGGCCCTGGTCCTGGCGGTTCTGGCCGTCTGGGCCGGGGCCGCTGGCCGGGAAAGGGCCCTCGGGTCCTTGGCGCCGGAGCGCGGGCTGCCGGCCTTCCTGGCGGCGGGCGGTTTCATCTGGGCCAACGTGGTCCTGGCCCGCAGCGTCCATTTCCTGGGGGGCGTCGCGTATTCCTTCGACGCCCTGTACCGCTCGGAGGTCATGCAGGCCTCGTGCTCGGTACTGTGGTCCGTGGCCGCCCTGGCGGCCATGCTCCTGGGCTGGAGGCGAGCCAACCGGCGCGCCTGGCTGGCCGGGGCGGGGCTCCTGGCCGTGGTGGTCATCAAGCTCTTCCTGATCGACCTCGACGGCATCGGCACCGTGGCGCGCATCGTCTCGTTCCTGGGCGTGGGCCTGCTCATGCTCGTCATGGGGTATTTCTGTCCGCTGCCCCCCAAGGAGGGAAAATGATCCTCGTTCTGCTGCTTTTCCTGCTGTTTCCCGCTTCCGCCTTTGCGGTCACGCCTGTCGACTTCGCCGGCGGGTACGCCCTCGAGGTCGAACCGGGTTTCCCCCTGCAGCGCCTCGAACTGCCCCTGGAGGTCTACAACTCGAGCGTCCGCAGCGATCTGGGGGACCTTCGCGTCTTCAACGCCGCCGGGGAGGAGGTGCCCATGCACCTGCGCAGGATGGCCCCGGCGAGCGTCCCGCCTGTCAGCCTGCCGATGTTTCGTCTCGGCGTTCCAGGCGAAGGGCGTGATTTCGACGTGCGCCTGCAGGTGCGCGTGTCCGAGCGCGGCTCCGTGGTCGAAACACTGGTCCGCCCCCCGGATGAGGAGAACCGCCTGATCCTGCTGGACGCCACCGCAGCCAAGGCGGGCCTGGGCGTGCTGCGCTTCGTCCTTGGCGAAGGGTCCGTGATGTTGCGCGTCGCCGTGCGCGGCAGCGACGACCTGTCCACCTGGCACGATGCGGGCGGCGGCGTGCTGGCGCGCATGGAGCACGGCAGCGGGCGCATCCTGCAGGACCGCATCGCCCTGTCCGGCCGCGCCTGGAAGTACTACACCGTCACCGGGACCCAGGATCTGTCGGCACTGGAGTCGGCCTCGGGCGAACTCGGAGCGGCGCAGGCCGAACGCAGGTTTGCGCCCCTGGCCGGAACGCTTGTCGCGCCGGATACCTACGAGTGCGTTCTGCCCGCCGGGCTGCCGGCGGACTTGCTCGATCTCGGGGAAACGGACAACGCCGTGCTCGGGGTGGAGGTGCTGGCGCCCGATGGCGACGGATGGCGGCAGAGTTCCCGCGGCGTCCTGTTCCGCACCACGGTGGACGGGCAGCGCCTGATGGGTGAGGGGCTGGCCCTGCGCGTGAACCAGGGCAGGTTCCGCATCGTCCTGCAGGGCATGTCCGCGCCTCTGCGGATTGGCTGGCTGCCGCACGAACTCGTCTTCATGGTGCAGGGGGAGGGGCCGTTCACCCTGGCCGTCGGCAACCCGTCAGTGCAGCCCGGGCCGGAGCTGCTGGCGCGGATGCTCGATCACGGCGGCAGTTCGACGCCCATGGGCCGCGCCGCGCTGGGGGCATGGAGAACTCTTGGCGGCGAGGAGCGTCTCAAGCCGCCGCTGGCGTACACGAAGGTCGCCCTGTGGGCGGTGCTGGGCCTGGGAGTGGCCCTGCTCGGGGCCATGGCCTGGCACCTGGCCCGCGGCTTGGACGGGACCGGACGCTCCTAGTTCAGGGACGCCTGCACCACCCGGAAGTTGGTCAGGATGTCGTCGATGAGGCCCGGACAGAGGAGGATCTCCCTGGCTTCGGCCTGGGAGAAGATCTCGCGGTAGCTGGGGTCCAGGCGGTCGAGCCGGTTCACGTCGTCCAGCAGGGTGCCGTCCGGGGAAATGAGCTTGGCCACCTGATTGGCCAGGAAGAGGACGGTCAGGTACTTGGCGTGCTCGGCGTTGCAGTCCAGTTGCTGGACGGGGATCAGGGCCGGGAGGTGGTGGTCCAGGACCAGGGTCTTGAGCTGGCCCGGGATGCCACCCGACGTGGACATGACCCTGGCCGCCTGCAGGTGCGTGGCCGTGAGGCCTTCGTATTCGAGGTTCAGGTTGCGGGGGAAGTCGGCGTTCTCGTCCGGATCCTTCATGAGCAGAACGAGGACGAGCTTGCCGATGTCGTGCATGAGGCCGGCCGTGTAGAGGGTGCCGCTGTCCAGGTCCTGGCGCGCCCTGGCCATGTGCGCCGCGGTGATGGCCGTGGCGTTCATGTGCAGCCAGATGCTCTTGAACATGCGGCGGTGAACGGGGTGTTTGTAGAGGGAGTAGGGCAGGACGCCGAAGGCGATGAGATTCTTCAGGTTGACGAGGCCCAGGATGTTCACGGCCGTATGCACGGATTTGACGTCCATGGCCGTGCGGAAGAACGGCGAATTGACGGTCTTGAGCACCCGCCCCGAGAGCAGGGGGTCGCGGGTCACGAGGTCGCCAAGGTCCTTCATGCTGGCGTCGGGGTTGTCCAGGGCCGACAGGGAGGAATGTAGGGTGCCCACCTTCTCGAAGGCCTTGACCAGATTGGTTATGGCCGTGACGGTCAGTGTCGGAGGGGTTTCGTAGACATGGGTCATCTGCGCCGCGGTGGAGGTATGGGAACCGCCGTAGATGTGGTCCAGGGCACGGGAAAGCACGAGTTCCCACTCCGAGAACGCATTTCGCACTCCGAAAGACGGGGATGCGTGCACCGAGGCGTTGTCGCGGCCGGCAACTTCCTTCGGAGCAGGTGTGCGCTTCAGGAATACATATCCAAAGCCGACAAGGGTCAGCAGGATTGGTAAGACAAAAGTGTATGACATGAAATTCCCCAAATACAGTTAGTCAGAGATGCACGCGATTTATATCACTTCTGCATGCGTTGCAACGTGTTTCGGGGCTGGTCCGTCGCTGGTCGCGTTCTGCGATTTTTATTAATCCTTATTAAAATTGTCCGGATTAGATTTTGGGCGCACATTGTTTCGCGGAGTCGTATTAAGTCGTTTCATTGTGACAATATGTGTATTTTTGCTGTGAGCACGATGGAATCAATATGCGGTGTGTTGTATTTTTTTCATTTCATGTTTTTCATTTTGGCCATGAAAAAAGCCCCCTTTCGGGGGCTTTATATCTTTACTGCATATTGATGTTACGGAGGGTTAAAGTCCTGCGTCATCCACCAGTTCCATGCTGCGTGCGGCGCGCACTTCGTCGAGTCGCTGCACGGGTGTGGTCACCGGCGCGTCGTGGATGGACTGCGGGTCCGTCTCCACGCGGCCGAGGATCTCGATGAGGTCGTCCACGAAGCCGTCCAGGGTTTCCTTGCTCTCGGTCTCGGTGGGCTCGAACATGAGGCATTCCTTGACGATGAGCGGGAAGTAGATGGTCGGTGCGTAGTGCCCCTTGTCCAGCAGGGCCTTGGCGATGTCCAGGGCGCGCACGCCCTTTTCGGCCTGCTTTGCGGCCGAGGCCACGAACTCGTGCATGCAGATGCGGTCGTGGGGGATTTCCAAGTGCTCCTCGATGCGCTTGCGCAGGTAGTTGGCGGCCAGGACGGCGTTCTCCGTGGCGCGCACGATGCCCTCGCGGCCCAGGCGCAGGATGTAGGCGTAGGCTTTGAGGATGACCCCGAAGTTGCCGTAGAAGGGCGCGATGTAGCCGATGGACTTGGGGTAGTCGTAGTTCAGGTAGTACTGGCCGTCCTCCAGCTTCACCACGCGCGAGATGGGCAGGTAGTCGACCAGGCGCTGGCTGACGCCTACGGGTCCGGAACCAGGCCCGCCGCCGCCGTGGGGGGTGGCGAAGGTCTTGTGCAGGTTCAGGTGCACGACGTCGAAGCCCACGTCGCCCACGCGCATCTTGCCCATGATGGCGTTCAGGTTCGCGCCGTCGTAGTAGAGCAGGCCGTCCACGCCGTGGACCAGCTTGACGATGCGTTCCAGGCCGCATTCGAACAGGCCCAGGGTGTTGGGGCAGGTCATCATCAGGCCCGCCACCTCGTCGTCCAGGACCTTCTCGAGTTCGTCGGGGTCGATCATGCCGTTCTTGGACTGGATGGAGACCACGTCGTAGCCGGCGATGGCCGCCGAGGCAGGGTTGGTGCCGTGGGCCGAGTCGGGCACGATGATCTTGGTCTTCCTGTTGCCCTTGTCGTTGTGGTAGGCGGCCATGAGCATGACGCCCGTCAGCTCGCCGTGGGCGCCGGCCATGGGCTGCAGGGTGAAGGCGCTCATGCCCGTGATCTCACCCAGGAGCTGTTCGGTCTCGTAGAGCACCTCCAGGGCGCCCTGGGTCATATGTCCGGCCCCTTTCAGCTGCGGGATGAGGGGGTGCAGGTTCGTGAAGCCCGGCTGGGCGGCCACGGCTTCGGTGAACTTGGGGTTGTACTTCATGGTGCACGACCCCAGGGGATAGAAGTTGCTGTCCACGCTGTAATTCAGGCGCGAGAGCCTGGTGAAGTGGCGGATGACGTCGATCTCCGACAGTTCGGGCAGCTTCGGCGCCGTGTCGCGCAGCAGGTAGGCGGGGATGTCGGCCTCGGTGTTGCCTTTGGGTTCCTTGGGCCACACGCCGGTGCGTCCCTTGGAGGAATCTTGGAAAAGGGTTTTCACAGGGCGCCTCCAATCAGTTCGGCCAGGATGCCGATGCACTGCTTCGTGGTTTTCTCGGTGCAGGCCACCAGAAGGTGGTTGTCCATGCCCTGGTAGTAGCGGCCCAGGGGGAAGCCCGGCACGAACTTCATGTCCAGGAGCTTGTCGATGACCTCGTAGGCGCGCACGGGCAGCTTGACCGTGAACTCGTTGCCGAAGGGCTGGTTGACCACGCGCACGCCGGGCAGCCGCTCCAGGCGGTTGGCAGCGTAATGGGCGCGTTCGATGCCGACCTGGGCCGTCTTCTTCAGGCCCTGGGGGCCGAGCAGGCTCATGTACATCAGCGCCCGCAGGGCGCACAGGGCCTGGTTGGAGCAGATGTTGGACGTGGCCTTCTCGCGGCGGATGTGCTGCTCGCGGGCCTGCAGGGTCAGGACGAAGCCCGTCTTGCCGTTCTTGTCCACGGTGCGACCGGCGATGCGGCCGGGCATCTGGCGGATGAGCTGCTTGTTGCAGGCCATGATGCCCAGGTACGGCCCGCCGAAGCTCAGGGGCAGGCCCAGGCTCTGGCCCTCGGCCACGGCGATGTCGGCGCCCATGCGGCCGGGCGTCTTCAGGATCGACTGCATGACGGGGTAGGTTGAGATGACGGACACGATCTTGTGCTCCCGGGCCTTGTCGAAGAGGGCCGTGAAATCCTGGACCGTGCCGAAGAAGTTGGGGTTCTGGACGATGACCGCGGCCGTGTCGTCGTTCAGGGCGGCGAGCAGGGCGTCCATGTCCGTGTTGCAGTCCTTGTGGGGGACGGTGACCAGGTCGAGCTTCAAATTGGTCGTGTAGCTGTCCAGCATGACCCGGTAGATGGGGTTCACGCTCTCGGAGATGACGATGCGCGAACGCCTGGTGTGCCGCACGGCCATCATGATGGCCTCGTACAGGGCCGTGCCGCCGTCGTAGAGGGAGGCGTTGGCGTATTCGAGGTCCATCAGGCGCGCCACGGCGGTCTGGTACTCGAAGATGGCCTGCAGCATGCCCTGGGATGCCTCGGCCTGGTAGGGGGTGTAGGCCGTGTAGAACTCGCCGCGGCTGCACAGGGCGTCCACGGCGCTGGGGATGTAGTGGTCGTAGAAGCCCGCCCCGAGAAACGACGTCAGGTCCGTGTGGTTCCTGGCCGCCGTCTTTTCGAGCTTCTGGCGGACTTCCATCTCGCTGAGGCCCGAGGGGAGATTCAAATCCCCGGCCCGGAATTTTGCGGGAATATCCTCGAACAGGGCTTCGATGCTGTCCACGCCGATGGCGGCCAGCATTTCCCGCTGTTCTTCGGGAGTGTGCGGAATGAAGGGCATGGTGCCTCCGGGTATGGGGCCGCGGTCATCCAGCCGGAGGCGAGCAGTTCGTCAGGTCCTGCGATGAACCTTCGCGCAGCGGAAGGGCGGCCCGGGTGGTGATTAGTGGGCCTCTGCCGCGCAGAGTTCGGCGTAGGCGTCGGCGTCGAGAAGGCCCTGGGGCTTTGCGGACAGCTTGATCCTGAACATCCAGCCGGCGCCGAAGGGCTCCTTGTTGATCAGTTCGGGAGCGTTCTCGAGCTCGCTGTTGACCGCCACGACCTCGCCGCTGACGGGGGAGTAGATTTCGCTTGCCGCCTTGACGGATTCGACGGAGCCGATCTCCTTGCCGGCCTGGGCCTGGTCGCCGGGCTGGGGCAGTTCGACGAAGGTCAGGTCGCCGAGCTGTTCCTGGGCGAAATGGGTGATGCCCACCACGGCCTCGTCGCCTTCGATTCTGACCCACTCGTGGGATTTCGCATACAGAAGTTCCTTGGGATTCATGCCTGCCTCCAGGTGAAGTATGTAAAAATATGGGGGTATTTCGCCCCTTGGCCCCTTGAGTTCGGGGTGACATAAATATATTGCCACGAAAGCGCAATGAAGAGAAGTGGGGCGGTGCAAATCGATTATGCATTGCCCGTGACTGCAAGGAGGAAGTTATGCGGTTGTGGCGTTTTTTGATCATGGTGACGGCGTTTCTGCTCGTATCCCAGGGCGCGTGGTGTGCGGGGCTCGGAGCGAAGCAGGTGGAGGGGTTCATCGGCGCCATGCAGGAGCTCAAGCCCTATTTCGACCAGTATGCCGACGAGGCCGAGGATGACGGGGACGCCACGAGCACGTCACGCCTCATGGGCGACTGGGCCAGAAGCCTGAAGGACCAGCGCGAGGTTGAAGGCATGCTGAAAAAGCACGGCTTCAGCATCGAGAGCTGGGGCGAGGTCTCCCAGCAGGTGACCCAGGCCTACATGGCCGTGAAGCTCGGCAAGGACGGG
>JANJWV010000149.1 GCA_024709365.1 Desulfomicrobium sp.
GTCTCCGACCGGACCGCCTTTTTCTACATGGGGCGCCTCATCGAGGTCGGCCCCACGGACAAGCTGTTCACCCGGCCCGAGAACAAGCAGACCGAAGACTACATCACCGGCCGTTTCGGTTGATGTGCGCTCCGGGGAAACGGCAATTCGCGAAAATTTCAAAGGAAGTGAAGTATGTATACGCATCTGCATGAAGAGATAGAGACGCTGAAACTGAAGGTTCTGAAGATGGTGGCGCTGACCGAGGCCGCCGTGGAGAAGTCCATCAATGCCTATGTGAACAAGGACCTGTACTTGGCCGAAGAGGTCCAGGATGGGGATGTCGAGGTCAACCGGCTGGAAGTGGAGATCGACGAACTGGGCCTGCGCCTTCTGGCCCTGGAGCAGCCCGTGGCCGGGGACCTGCGCTTCATTCTGGGGTGCATGCGCATCAGCGTCGACCTGGAGCGCATCGCCGACGAGGCGGTCAACATCGCCGAGCGCTCCATCATGCTCAGTTCACGTCCGGCGCTGCCGTTCCAGGACAATGTCCGCGAAATGGGCGGCAAGGCCCTGGCCATGCTCCGGCACGCGGCCCAGGCCTTCGCCTCGGGCAACGTCGAGGAAGCCCTGGAGGTCTGCAAGCTGGACAACGAGGTCGACGTCCTCAACCACAGGAACATGCGCGAGGTCATCGAGTACATGATCCACGACACCCCGGCCATCGAGCGGTCCGTGCACACCATCATCCTCATCCGCCGCATCGAGCGCATCGGGGACCTGGCCACGAACATCGCCGAGTCCGTGGTCTTCATCACCCAGGGCGTGAACATCAAGCACAAGGTCTATTTCGACGAACGCTGATTCCGGCGCCGCCGGACGCAAAGTCACTCCCCCGCGGGGATGGCGCGGCCAGAGGATGGCGCGCCATCCCCGCGGCCGTTTTACGGGCCGTGGGGAAGACGGCGCCGCCGTCCGCCCGCGGCGCGGCTTTCCGCCTTCCCCGGGAAAAGTTCGTGTATCCGCATGCTTGCATCAGCAGGCTGCGCATCCTTGCTGTGGTGGCCGTTGTGAGCTATCCACGGGTACGTTGGCTCAATGCGCGCGCCAAGTCCTGGGCGCGGATGCATCTCGAATTCGGAAGAGGAAACATGCCCCCTAAGCTTATCCGGAAAGAAGAAGCTGTTGTTTATGATCAGATGGTCTCAAGCTATCTGAAGGAACAGAGCGGATCTTTCTTTCTTGTCACAAATGATGAAATGTTTGTTAAGACGGTCCGCGGCGCAATGCGTTTCATCGGGTTCAACTATGATTCGCTTGCATTGACGCATGTTTCTTCGGACGTGGTGCGGAAATGCCGTGACTTGCTGAATGCATACGCACAGATAGTCCTCTTCATCGAATCGAAGATCAGCGGCAAGTCCAATGTCTACGAATTCAAGCGCATCAAGGAGAGTTTCGGGGACAAGGTCAAGATCATCTGTCTGACGCCGGAGGTGTCCGAAGAGCATGTATCCTTCATCGCGGAGAACGATGTGGATTCGATCATCGTCAAGCCGATCTCCATCAACAATCTCATTCAGAAGATCGCCTTCGCCATCAGGCCGACCAACAGTTTTTTCGTCGAAGTGGAGCAGATCAAGAAGCTGATCGACCAGTGCCTGTACGAGGAGGCCATGCCGAAAATAGAGATGCTCCTCAAGGAAAAGCCGAGCAGTTCCATATGCATGATACTCAAGGGCGACATTTTCAAGAGCAAGAAGGATTTCGGCAACGCGGAGCACTATTACAAGGAAGCGTCGAAAGGGTCGCGCCTGAATCTGAAGCCGCTGCAGCGGCTGGCCAACCTCTATCTTGAGGCCGATGACGCGGCGAACTATCTCAAATATCTGCTGCTCATGGACAAGATTTCGCCCCTCAACCACGAGCGCAAGATCAGCATCGGCGAACAGTACAGCAAGAACGGCCAGGAGGAAGCTGCGCAGAAATACTACCAGGACGCCCTGGGCATCGTGCGGGCCCAGGCCAACGACATGCTGGCCTCGACATACATGGAGATCGGCGTGAAGCTGCGCGAGATCAACCCGGAGCAGGGACTCGCGTTCATGCGCCAGGCCCTGGAGAGCAAGGGCAGCGATTTCTCGCGCGCCGACCTGTGGATGGTCAACGAGATGGGGCTTTCCATGCGCAAACAGGGCGACTGGCAGGGCGCCGTGGATGCGTACCAGAAAGCCCTGCATGTCATCCCGGACGAACCGGGGCTGCACTACAACATGGGCATGGCCTATTTTCAGGGCAAGGAGCACATGAAGGCCGTCAAGCAGTTCGAAAAGGCCGTCGCCGCCCGGCCCGAGATTCTGCAGGAGTCTCCGCTCATCCCGTTCAATATCGGCATGGTCTATCTCAAGATGAAGAAGTTTCCGGATGCGGACCGGTACATGCGGGCCGCCCTGCAGATCGACCCGGATTTCGAACAGGCCCTGGCCGTCCTCGGAAAGATCAGCTCCGCAACCGGGGTCGTCGCGGACACGTCCCCGCAGTCCTGAACGTCCGTGCGCAGGCTCGCCTGGCCGGCCGCGGCCGAACTTGCCTCGTCGACAGCCAAGGGCTAGAAGACCGCAACCTTTTCCTTACGTGGAGGCCCGGCATGCACCGCGTCGTTCTGTTCTGCCTGTTCGCCCTGACCGCGGCGTTTTCCGCGCAGGCCTATGACTATCCGTTCACGAACCCTTACGAAGCCACGGTTTTCGGCACGCTGCCGCGGGACGAGTTCGACCTTTCATCCGTTCGGCCGGCCGGCTTTTCCGATCTGAACCCCTTGCGGGATCTCGGGGTCGTGCGCAGCCGGGAAATGCTCCTGCATGACCGTCCCGTGCCCGAGATCCTGTGGTACGACGACACCCTGCAGTACACGCTGGCGCAGCAGAGGGACAAGGCGCCCCTGCTGTTCATCCTGGCCGGAACCGGCTCCTCCCATGAGTCGGCAACCTGCAGCTTCCTGCAGCGTGTTTTCCATCGGGCCGGTTTCCACGTGGTCACCCTGTCCTCGCCGACCTACCCCAACTTCGTGGTCAGCGCCTCGGCCACCCAGGTGCCGGGCTACATCCCCCACGACGTGGCCGACCTCTACCAGGCCATGGACGCCATCGCGGACCAGCTGGGGCGGGACAGGATCTCGTCCTTCCACCTCGCCGGCTACAGCCTCGGCGGGACCCAGGCGGCCTTCCTGGCCGAACTGGACACCCGCGAGGGGCGCTTCGGCTTCGAGAAGGTGCTGCTGCTGAACCCGGCCGTGAACCTCATGACCTCGGCCATCCGCCTCGATCATCTGCTGTCCGACAACGTGGCCGACCGGTCCGAGGCCGCGCGCACCGTGGCCGGGCTGGTGCGCCAGCTTTCCGAGGCCTACCGCTCCAGCGACCAGGTGAATTTCGGCGACGAGTTTCTCTTCGCCCTGCACCGCAACCGCACCATCTCCGAGAAGGAGCTCAAGATTCTCATCGGCGTGGCCTTCCGCCTGTCGCTGGCGTCCATGGTCTTCACCAGCGACACGTGCACGGGCGCGGGGTACATCGTGCCGCGTGGGCACCGGATCGTGAAGGACGAGTCCCTGGCCCCGTACCTCGATTCGGCCGTGGGCGTGAGCTTCGAGGACTACGTCAGGGAGTACCTGCTGCCTTTCCTGCAGTTCCAGGACCCGGCGATCACCCCGGAAAAGGCCGTGGCGGCATGCAGTCTCGAAGCCATCGGCCCGTTTCTGCGCGGCGCGGAAGGCGTCGCCGTCATGACCAACGCCGACGACCCCATTCTGACGCCGGAAAACTTCGCCTTTCTGGAGCGCACGTTCGGGCCGCGTCTGACCGTCTTTCCCGTCGGCGGCCATTGCGGCAACCTGCGCTTCAGGGACAACGTGGCGGCCATGCTCGATTTCTTCCGCAAATGAGGCGACCCATGCGCGTTCTTCTTCTCGTTCTTCTTCTCGTTCTGGCCAGCGGCTGCGCCACCACTCCGGAGCACCAGCCCGGGCCTTTCCAGGCTCCCGTGCATCGCGGCCTTCCCGAGGACCCGGAGGTCGAGAGGCTTTTTCTGGTCGAAGACCCCTGGGAAGGTTTCAATCGCTGGATGTACCATTTCAACGCCCAGTTGGACCGCTACGTCTACCTGCCGGTGGTTCATTTCTACGAAGCGGTCCTGCCGGACAGCGTGCAGCAGGGTGTTTCCAATGTGTTCAATAATTTCAAGGAAATACCGATTTTCGTCAACTCGGTCCTGCAGGGCAACCCCAAGAAGGCCTCGGTTTCGCTGGGCCGCTTCGTCTTCAACACGACCATCGGGCTGGGCGGCTTGATCGATGTGCTGGGCAAGGGCGGCATCCCGCAGGAGAACGAGGATTTCGGACAGACCCTGGGCGCCTGGGGCGTGCCTCCCGGACCGTATCTGGTCCTGCCGGTCCTCGGTCCTTCGGGCCTGCGGGACGCCGGGGGCACGGCCTTCGACGCGGTCCTGACCCTCAACCCCGCGGATTTCGTCTTCGACGGCATGGGGTGGGCCGCCCGGGGCACGGCGACCACGGCCGTGTACGGGCTGAAGGCCGTGGATGCCCGGCATCAGGTCAAATTCCGGTACTACGAAACAGGAAGCCCGTTCGAATATCAGCTGGTGCGCTTCGTCTATACCAAGAAGCGCGAACTCGACATCGACAAATAGGTCGGAGAACGGCGACTGGACACCCTCGATGCGCCCACTCGGGCGCCACGCTTTTTTTTGGCCCAATATGCAAACTAAAGTTTGCATGTGTAAGTTTAAGTTTGCAAAATTGCTGCGCTGTCAGATCCGTAAGTTGTCGGTATCGTAAACTTTAGATTGCAGTCCGTCATGGCATGTCTTTTGTTTGGAGGCCTCCGAATGGAAATGGCGCCCCGACGCGGGGAGTGTCGAAAACAAACAGAGGAGGAAGAAACGCTCATGACCCAGGACAGCAATGTCGTCATCGACCACGGCAAAAGCCAGTGGTCCGACCTTTGGAAGAAAGAGGATTACCTGGCCATCTGGCTCGGGTTCATCATCATCGCCGTTTGTATCGCGGTGTACACAACCTTCGGTCCCAAGGCCGAGATCGCGGAGAAGATCGCCGCAGCGAATCAGGTTCAGGAATCGGAATTGGCCAGGGCGCCATTCAAGACCGTCGCCTGGCACAAGGCCCAGGACGAAAAGGCGGGCCTCAAGGCATCCAGCTCCTCCTTCGGCAAGTTCATCACGCACTGGACCAAGAAGCCCGGTTCCTGGAAAACCAATCCGCTCGATGCCTTCATCATGACCGAGGCCCAGGCCAAGGAGCGGAACGAAAAGGGCATGCCCGGATACGAGGAGGCCAAGGCCAAGGCCGCTGCCGCTCTGACCGCTGCCGTCGCAGCGGAGGAAGCCGCTGCCGCCACGTCCTTCCAGGACGGGGCCCTCAACGATGCGGCGAAAACCGGCATCGATGCCTGGCGCGACGCCCACAAGGCAGAGGCCGACGCCAAAAAGAAGGTCGGCTACAAGCCGTTCAATTATTTTCCGAGCCTCATCGGGCTTTGCTTCTTCATCGCCGCCATCTTCGGCGTGGGCATCGCCATGATGGGCAAGAGCATGCCGGCCTTCATGCAGGGCTTTACCATCGTCTTTCTGGTGGCTGTGCTGGCCTACATGCTGGGCGGACAGGCCATCTCCAAGCAGTACGGCTTCGGCGCCGAGGCCTGGGGCGTGGTGCTCGGCATGCTCATCGCCAACACCGTAGGCACGCCGAAATGGGTGCTGCCGGCGTGTGAGGTGGAGTTCTTTATCAAGACCGGCCTCGTGCTCCTCGGCGCCGAGGTGCTCTTCAACAAGATCGTGGCCATCGGCACGCCCGGCATCTTTGTGGCGTGGGTCGTCACGCCCGTCGTCCTTGTCTGCACCTACATCTTCGGTCAGACCGTGCTGAAGATGCCCTCCAAGACCCTGAACATCGTCATCTCCGCCGACATGTCGGTCTGCGGCACCTCCGCGGCCATCGCCACGGCGGCCGCCTGCCGGGCCAAGAAGGAGGAACTGACCCTGTCCATCGGCCTGTCCCTGGTCTTCACCGCCATCATGATGATCGCCATGCCGGCATTCATCAAGGCCGTGGGCATTCCGGAAGTCCTGGGCGGCGCCTGGATGGGCGGCACCATCGACTCCACCGGCGCGGTGGCCGCAGCCGGCGCGTTCCTGGGCCAGAAGGCCATGTACGTGGCCGCGACCATCAAGATGATCCAGAACGTCATGATCGGCGTGACCGCCTTCTGCGTGGCCGTCTACTGGGTCACCAAGGTCGAGGCCACCGGCACCGGGCACGCAGTCGGCGCCGGCGAGATCTGGCACCGCTTCCCCAAATTCGTGCTGGGTTTCATCGCGGCATCCATCCTCTTCTCCATCCTGGACCAGAGCATGGGCAAGGATCTCGGCAAGGCGGTTCTGGATCAGGGCATTGTCCGTGGCGGCACGCGCCTGTTGCGCGACTGGTTCTTTGCCCTGTCCTTCGCGGCCATCGGCTTGTCCACGAACTTCCGTGAGCTGTCCAAGTACTTCAAGGGCGGCAAGCCCCTCATCCTGTACGTTTGCGGGCAGAGCTTGAACCTCGTACTGACCCTGGCCATGGCCTACGTCATGTTCTACGTGGTTTTCCCGGAAATCACGGCCAAGATCTAACCATCCATCAGGCCGGGAGGACTCGTTCTCCCGGCCTTTCACAGGATTTGCCATGAACGAGAAAAGCCTGCCGGTACGGCTCAAGAATTTCGTCCTGGCCACGGGCACGGCCCTGGCCTTCGTCTACCTCTTTCTGCCCCTGCTCACGAACTCCTGCGGGATCCTGCACCGCATGTCCGTGTATCTGGACAACAACGGCATAGACCCGACCCGTTATTACTATACCGATGTCGAACAGGTGCAGGAAGGGGAAGAGTATCTGAGGAGCGTTCTCGAAAAATGACCCGGACGCCCTGACGCCGTCCGCAACGGTCCCTCCGGGAGTCCATGCGGCTCCGCCTTCCCGGGAGCGCCTCCCTCCCCATGACCGGCCCCTGGCCGGCCTCTCTCCGCCTCAACGCTCGCAGCTTCGTGCCCTGTGCTTTGCATTCCCGAGTTTGCAGATGCAAATCGCAGTTTGCGAAGTTGTGCTTATTCCTTTCTGTAACATTTCGAAATTATGGGCTATTTTCCGTAAAAGACATTGGCATGTCTTTTGTTATCGGTGTGGCGCAATCGAAATGGAGCCCCGCGCGGGGTTTGGAGAGAAACTTCAACTGAAGAGGGAGCAGCAACCATGGCCCAAGACAGCAACGTCGTCATCGATCACGGCAAGAGCCAGTGGTCGGACTTGTGGAAGAAAGAGGACTATCTGGCCATCTGGCTCGGTTTCATCATCATCGCCGTGAGCATCCTGGCCTACACCACCTTCGGGCCCAAGGCAGAGTTCGCGGAAAAGATCGCCGCTGCCAATCAGATTCAGGAAGCCGAGCTGGCCAAGGCCCCGTTCAAGACCATCGCCTGGCACAAGGCCCAGGACGACAAGGGCAAGCTCAAGGGCACCAGCACCCCGTTCGGCAAGTTCGCGACCCACTGGACCAAGACTCCGGGTTCCTGGAAGACCAATCCCCTGGACGCCTTCATCAGGACCGAGGCCCAGGCCCAGGCTCTGAACGAGAAGGCCATGCCCAAATATGAAGAAGCCAAGGGCAAGGCCGAAGCCGCCCTGGCAGCCGCCGTGGCCGCCGAGGAAGCCGCCGCCGGCGCCTCCTTCCAGGACAAGGCCCTGAACGACGACGCCACCGCCAAGATCGGCGAATGGCGCACGGCCCAGAAGGCCGCGGGCGAAGCTAAGTCCAAGGCCGAGAACAAACCCTACAACTACATCCCGACCCTGATCGGCCTGTGCGTCTTCCTGGCCGCCATCTTCGGCGTGGGCATCGCCATGATGGGCAAGAGCATGCCCGCCTTCATGCAGGGCTTCACCATCGTCTTCCTGGTGGCCGTGCTGGCCTACATGCTTGGCGGCCAGTCCATCTCCAAGCAGTACGGCTTCGGCGCCGAGGCCTGGGGCGTGGTGCTCGGCATGCTCATCGCCAACACCATCGGCACGCCGAAATGGGTGCTGCCGGCCTGCGAAGTGGAATTCTTCATCAAGACCGGCCTCGTGCTTCTGGGCGCCGAGGTCCTCTTCAACAAGATCGTGGCCATCGGCATCCCCGGCATCTTCGTGGCCTGGGTCGTGACGCCCATCGTCATCGTCGTGACCTACGCCTTCGGCCAGACCATCCTGAAGATGCCCTCGCGGACCCTGAACATCGTCATCTCCGCCGACATGTCCGTGTGCGGCACCTCCGCGGCCATCGCCACGGCGGCCGCCTGCCGGGCCAAGAAGGAGGAGCTGACCCTGTCCATCGGCCTGTCCCTGGTCTTCACCGCCATCATGATGATCGCCATGCC
>JANJWV010000159.1 GCA_024709365.1 Desulfomicrobium sp.
CAGGAAGTCGCCGGCGAAGAGGGCTTCGAAGGCAGCGCGGTTTTGGTCGGCCACGGTGACGACGAAGCGGCTGGCGGATTCGCTGTAGAGGCGCTGTTCCGGCAGCGGGCAGTCCAGGGCCGGGACCTTGTCGACGTCGATGTCGGCACCGGTGCGGCCGGCCAGGGCCATTTCGGCCACGGCCACGGCCAGGCCGCCGTCGGAGACGTCGTGGGCCGCGGTCAGCAGGCCCGCGGTGATGGCCTGGTGCATGCGCTCGTAGCGGGTGCGCGCCGAGACGGCGTCGACCTGCGGCACGGCGCCGCACACGCCGAGGTGGTCGGCGTATTCGGAGCCGCCCATTTCGTTGCGCGTGAGGCCGAGGACGTAGACCGTCTCGCCGGGGCGCTTGAAGTCCGAGGTCATGGTCTTGGTGCAGTCGTCGATGACGCCCATGACCGAGAAGAGGACCGTGGGCGGGATGGAGATCTTGGTGCCGCCGCCGGTGTAGTCGTTCTTCATGGAGTCCTTGCCGGAGACGCAGGGCACGCCGTAGGCCAGGCAGTAGTGCGCCAGGGCCTGGTTGGCGCGGACCAGCTGGGCCAGCTTGTACTCGCCGTCCGGGGTCTTTTCGGACTGGACCGGGTCGCACCAGCAGAAGTTGTCCACGCCGGCCATGTGGCGGATGTCCGCGCCCGTGGCCACGGCGTTGCGCACGCCCTCGTCGATGGCGTTGGCCATCATCCAGTAGGTGTCTAGGTCGGAGAGCTTGGGGCAGATGCCGCTCGCGATGACCAGGGCCTTGTCGCTGCCGAGCTGGGGGCGGACCACGGCCGCGTCGGCCGGGCCGTCGTTGTTGGCGCCGATGAGGGGCTTGACGACGCTGCCGCCCTGGACCTCGTGGTCGTACTGGCGGATGACGTATTCGCGGGAGCAGATGTTCAGGCGGCCGAGCATGGCCTGCAGGAACTCCTGGTGGTCAGCGATCCGGGCTTCGGGGGCCTGGCCGCAGCAGCAGGTCTGCGGGCGCTCCCAGGCGGCCTTGAGGCGCATCTGCGGGGCGCCGTCATGCAGGAAGGCCATGTCCAGGTCGGCCACGATCCTGTCGGCGTAGCGCACGTGCAGGTAGCCCGTGTCCGTGAAGCAGCCGAGGTCCGAGGCCTCCACGCCCATTTCCGCGGCCAGGTCCATGAAGGCCTGGAGCCTTTCGGGCGGCACGGCCAGGGTCATGCGTTCCTGGGCCTCGGAGACGAGGATTTCCCAGGGCCGCAGGCCGTCGTACTTGAGGGGCGCCTTGGCCAGGTCCATGTCGCAGCCGCCGCAGTCCTGGGCCATCTCGCCCACGGAGGAGCTGAGGCCCCCGGCGCCGTTGTCGGTGATGGCGTTGTAGAGGCCAAGGTCCCGGGCGCGCATGAGGAAGTCGTACATGCGGCGCTGGGTGATGGGGTCGCCGATCTGCACGGCCGTGGCCGGCGAGCCCTCGTGCAGTTCTTCGGAGGAGAAGGTCGCGCCGTGGATGCCGTCCTTGCCGATGCGGCCGCCGGTCATGATGATGCGGTCGCCCGGGAGGGCCTTCTTCTCGTGGCTCGGCCGGCCGGCCACGGTGGCCGGCATGGTGCCGACGGTGCCGCAGAAGACCAGGGGTTTGCCCAGGAAGCGCTCGTGGAAGACGATGGCGCCGTTGACCGTCGGGATGCCCGACTTGTTGCCGCCGTGCTCCACGCCCTCGCGCACGCCCTCGAAGACGCGGCGCGGGTGCAGCAGACGCGGCGGCAGTTCGCCTTCGTGGAAGGGCGAGGCGAAGCAGAACACGTCGGTGTTGCACAGGAGGTTGGCGCCCATGCCCGTGCCCATGGGGTCGCGGTTCACGCCGACGATGCCGGTCAGTGCTCCGCCGTACGGGTCCAGGGCCGAGGGGCTGTTGTGGGTCTCGACCTTGATGCAGACGTTCATGTCGTCGCTGAAGCGGATGACGCCGGCGTTGTCCTTGAAGACGGACAGGCAGAAATCGTCCTTGCCCATGCGCTCGCGGAGCTGCTTCGTGCTACCCTGGATGAA
This sequence comes from Desulfomicrobium sp., assembly GCA_024709365.1. Taxonomy (GTDB): domain Bacteria; phylum Desulfobacterota; class Desulfovibrionia; order Desulfovibrionales; family Desulfomicrobiaceae; genus Desulfomicrobium. The sequence goes on from JANJWV010000159.1 coordinate 2,038, forward strand.
GGTCTTGTAGAGGCTGTTGATCTCGGCCGTGGTGCCGTTCTCGCGGTTCTCGTAGGAGATGCGGGAGCTGAAGATCTTGTGTTTGCAGTGCTCGGACCAGGTCTGGGCCAGGCATTCGAGTTCGGCGTCCGTGGGCGCGGCGGGCAGGCCCTTGGCCTTGCGGTGGGCGACGACCTCGGGGCGGGCGTAGTAGTCCCTGATGCAGCGCATCTCTTCGAGGCTCAGCGCCAGGGTGTTCTCGCGGCTCAGGCGCATGAGGGTCTCGTCGTCCATGGCCGAGAGATCGACGGTCTCGACGGTGTCCGAGGCCTCGCCGGTCACGGCCGCGGTGCGGGCCGGGAAGCCGGGGTTTGCGGCCCAGGATTGCCGGTCGGAGATCTGGAAGCGCTGGATGAGCTCGTTGGCCAGAAGGTCTTTGGCGATGTGCTCCACCTGGCCACGATCCAGCTTGCCCGAAATCAGGTACTGGGTGGAGGTGTAGACGGCGATCTTGGCGTCCTTGCCCAGGCCGAGCACGGTGCGCAGGGTCTCGCGGGCCGTGCGTCCTTCGTTGTCCGTCACGCCGGGCCGGAAGCCGACCTCGATGAGCCAGTCGAAATCCGAGGCCGCGGGTGTGGTCTGGGCCGTGTGCAGAACCGGGTCGTGCAGGGCGCCGGCCTCGATGGCCTGGTCTGCCTGGGCCGGGGTCAGCCCTTCGACGGTGTAGACCCGGACGATCCGGACCTGGCCCACGTGAAGCCCCAGTTCGCCATGTATCTTGTGGGCCGTCTTGTTGCCCTGGGTATCTATGACTGCCTTGCGCAGAGCCACTTCGACTCGGATCGGCATGCTGTTCTCCTGGGTGGTGCTTAGTTTACTGGTGTGTTGGTCTGCAGGTGCACGATGGCGTTTCCGCCCTGCGCCTTGGCCTGATAATTGGCTTTGTCGCAGCGTTCAAGCAGGGAATGGGCGGTGTCTTCGGGCTCAAGCAGGCTCATGCCGATGCTCAGCGTCACGGAACCGTTGTGCAGGGTCTTGAATTCGTTCTGGATTCGTTCCGCCACGGTCAGCAGGCTCGCCACGCTGGAATTGCTCGAAATGATGACGAACTCGTCGCCGCCGAAGCGGCAGGGGAAGTCGAGGCCCTTGCGCAGCACGCTGCGCAGCAGCTGTCCGAGTTCCTTCAGGGCCTTGTCCCCGCCGTGGTGTCCGTAGGTGTCGTTGAAGACCTTGAATTTGTCGATGTCGAAGAAGATGAGGCCCAGGGGCGTCGCGGTGCGGCGGGACCTGGACAGCTCGCGTTCCAGCAGGGGCTGGAGGTGGTGGCGGTTGAAGACCTGGGTCAGGGAGTCGAACAGGGCCTGCTCCCGGATCTTGCGTTCCAGCCTGCGGATGGCGGAGATGTTGCGGCCGACCACGAGACCGTACTCCGCGCCGTGGGCAAACCGGGAAAAAACCAGCTCCAGCTGCAGGTGCTCGTCATCGAGGACGATCTGGACCTCCACGGCGTTCTGGCTCTGTTCCAGGAACTCCATGTCCCAGGGCTCCTCCTGCAGGTTGATGGGCCGTGTCAGCTGGAAGAGGTTGCGGCCCTTCAGGAACGCGCCGTGACGCCCCGAGGCGAAGGTGATGACTCCCTTGCGGTCGGTGGTCATGACCAGATCCTGCATGGTGGACAGCAGGTTGTTCAGGAAGTCCCGCTGGTGCAGGGCCTCTATCTCGTGAATGCGGATTTCGCTCAGATCCTGGACCACGGTCAGGATATTGGTCCGGGAGCCCTGGCGGATCTTGTAGCTGGACAGGGCGAAGGGCGACGTGGGTGCGTCCGACGGCCCCAGGGGCGCGTGGATGGCGCAGTGGGCGCTTTGAGTGGGGTCCAGGAGGAACATGCGCCACCCGTTCAGGGTGCTCTGGAACTGCTCCGGCGCCATGTCCTTGCGCAGCCTGTCTTCGAGCTGGGCGGCGCTGCCCAGGAAGCGGGCGAAAGTCGGGTTGGCGCGCAGTATGCGTCCGTCCGTATCGAGCAGGGCGACTCCGGTGGGCAGGATGTCGAGCAGCTCCGCCTTGATCTCCAGCTGCGCCACGGTCGTGATCTGCCGCCACAGGCTCCGGGCCAGCAGCCTGGCATAGAGGGCCGTCTCGGCTCTGGCCTGGGCCGAGTCATGCAGGTCGGGCAGCCGCAGTTCGCCGGCCACGCCGTCCTCGGTCTCCAGGCGTACGGCGAAGTCGCCGTGGGATTTGAAATCCTTGAGGGACTGCGCAACGGTCGGGCCGCTCACTCCGTCCTCGGCCAGAGTGAATCGCTCCCAGTGCTTGTTGGTCGGTGCGCCGAGGATGATCTCCCCCTTGCGGCAGTTCCAGTTCCAGCGCAGGTGCCGGCCGATGCAGGCCGCAATGGCCGCGTTGCCGCCGGTCAGCCCCTCGACCTCCTTGGCCTGGTAGTGGAAGTCCTGGATGGCCTGCAGGGAGTGCTCGTAGTAGCGGTTCTCCGGAGGCAGCTCCGTGATGTTCATGGCCGAGCACATCTCGGCGAAAAGCGACGAGCAGCGCTGACGCAGCCCTTCGACGCCCTCGGGGGGCAGCGCGCCGGCCCTCTTCAGCAGGAAGTGCAGCTGCGCGAGGCCGTCCGGGGCGGGGTCGGTGCGAAATTCCACCTCGGCCCAGCGGGTGCCGAAGATCACGGCCTGGGTCAGGGGCGGGTGGTCGAAGAGGTGTTCGAGGTCATGGTGGGCGGTTATGGCCGCAACCATGTGCGCCGGGAAATTCCATTCGGCGAGGAGTTCGGCCGTCAGGGCGCAGTGGTCCGTCGGCAGGTACTCCTGCCAGCTCATGAAAGATGGCCCGGTGTTGACGAAGTCCGGCCGCGTGAGGAGCGGCCGCACGTATTCCGGGTTGGTGGCCGCGTAGAGCAGCAGGGACAGGTCCTTGACCAGCGCGCAGATGTACGCCGTCTCCGCCTCCTTGGGGCACAGGCGCCGGGCGACGAGTTCCGCGCCCAGGGCCGCCCAGACGATGATCCGCCAGTTGGAGAAGGTGTCGAAGCCGTTTTTCTCCAGGGTGCTGTTCAGGTTCTTCTGCAGGGAGAGGGACAGGGCGATGCGCAGGATCTCGTTGTTGCCGAGGATGATGGCCGCGCGCTGGAGGTCCGAAATCTTGCTGGTCTGGCCGTAGTAGGGGGAGTTGACCAGGGTGAGGATGGCCGTGGCCAGGGCGGGGTCCGCCTTGAGAATGGAGGCGATGACCCCGAAATTCGGGTCCGGTTTGACCGCTTCCTGGAGCAGTTGGGCCGTGGCCGGGGAGAAGGTCGCTTTCAGGCTGGCACGCAACGATGTCGTGAAATTGCGCGGAGGAAGGCGATCCTGTTGTGTCATGCTACTTGTCCCGTTTCAGAACGAAATCGATCATGGCTCCGAGGAGGTTTTTTTCCAGGCACACGGGTAGCACGTCCAGGGCCCGGCTGGCTAGTGCGAGGTAGGTTCTGGCCTCGTCGCGGGTCCGTCCGGCGAAGCCTCCGGCCACGATGTCGGCGATGATCCGGTCCTGCCTGTCGGCGGGCAGGTCCGCTTCGGTCAGGTCGCGGATCGTGCTGCTGCGCTCGTCTGCGGGCAGGGATTCGAGGTACAGGAGCAGGGGCAGGGTGAACTTGCCCTCGCGCAGGTCTCCGCCCAGGGGCTTGCCCGAGGTGCCGGCCTCGGACGTGTAGTCCAGGGCGTCGTCCACGAGCTGGAAGGCGATGCCGAGGTACAAGCCGAATTCCCTGGCCGCGGCGACCTGGCGCTGCGAGGCCTTGGCGGCGATGGCGCCGAACTCGCAGGCCGACTGGATCAGGTAGGCCGTCTTGCCGGTGATGATCTCGAGGTATTCGGCCCGGCTTAAGGCCGCGTTGCGCACTGCGGCGATTTCCATGATCTCGCCGCTGGCCGTCTCCATGATGGCTTTGGAGATGCAGCTTGTCAGGGCCGGGTCGCCGGTGCGGGCCACGATTTCGTTGGCCAGGGCCAGGAGGGCGTCGCCGGCCAGGATGGTCGGGGTGAGGCCGAAGCGCACGTGGGCGGCCTGTCTGCCGCGGCGCAGGTCGGCGTTGTCCAGGATGTCGTCGTGCATGAGGGTGGCCGAATGGAGGAATTCCAGGGAGCTGGCCAGTGTGTACAGGTCGTCGCCCCTGAAATTCAGGGCGCGGGCGAAGAGGATGGTCAGCATGGGCCGCAGGCGCTTGCCTCCGGCGTCCATGACGTGCGCGGCCACGGGGCGGACCAGCGGGTGCAGGGCGTCGATCTCCCGCTGGATGGCGGCGTTGATGGTCGGAAGTTCCTTGAGGAAGGCGACCTTGAGTTGGGCGAAGGCGTCGTTCATGACAGATCCCGGAATGTTTGCAGCAAGTTGAGGGCGGCCTGGCCGTCTGGCCCCATGTCCAGACTGAAGTCGTTCACGTAGGCGGCAATATGTTGTGCGAGCGTGGCCTCGTCAAGCTCTCTGGCCATGGCGGCGATGAAGGGCATGACCGATGGCCTGTCCGAACGCGCGTGCAGGATGCTCGCGCGGATGCAGTCGGCCAGGGCCGAGTGGACGCCGTCGCCGAGCTCCCGTTTCGCCACGATGCAGCCCAGGGGCAGGGGCAGGTCCCCGGTCTCCTCGCGCCACCACCGGCCGAGGTCCGTATGCAGGGCCAGACCGTACCGGTCGTAGACCAGGGCCGTTTCGTGGATCAGCAGGCCCGCGTCGACCTCGCCGGCCTGCACGGCTTCGACGATGGCGTGGAAGATCATGGGCACGGGCGTGAAGTTTCCTTTCAGCGCCGCGTTCAGGACGCACATGGCCGTCGTGTCCAGTCCGGGGACGGCGATCCGGCGGGGTTCGCCGCGGAAATCCCCGCGGGTGACGAGCTTGGGGCCGTGTTCAAGGCCGAAGGCGCCGCCGCAGGGCAGGATGGCGTACGTGTCCCGCAGGCGCAGGGCCGCGGCGGCGCTGACCTTGACCACGTCCCACGCTCCGCTGAACGCGCCCTGGTTGAGCTCCTGCACGTCGTGCCAGAAAAAGCGGCTGTCCCTGCCGGCGGGTGCGGGCGTGAGCCCCAGCACCCAGGCCCCGAAAATGAAGGTGTCGTTGGGGCAGGGCGAGATGGCCACGGAAAGCGGGTTCATGCGGCAGCTCCGGTCAGGGTCGGCAGGACGGATTCCAGGGCGTCCAGGGCCAGGCGGAAGTTCCAGCGCGCCTTGTCGCGCACGCCGACGGGGTTGGAGACGGTCCGCACCTCAAGGAAGGCAATGCCCTTGCGATGCGCGGCCAGGGCCAGGCCGAAGCCTTCCATGTTCTCCGTGGCTGCGTCGTGCCGGGCCAGGAGGAGCGCAGCGCGTTGCGGGTCGCCCGAAACGCCGGCCACCGTAAGGCTCGCACCGCGCGGCCAGTCTTCGGGGAGGCGCAGGCCCATGGCGCTGGCCGCGGCAAACGGGTCGAGCTCCAGGCGGTTGACCGGGGACAGCGGAAAGTCCTGGAGCATCTGAAAACCGAAGGGTTCCTCGGCGCCGTCCGAGCAGTGCACGCCGTATTCGGGCCAGACCTCGGCGCTGGCCACGCAGACCGAGCCCAGGGCAGCACGCGGGTCGAAGCTCCCGCAGATGCCCAGGTTCACGACGCCGGCCGCTGCGGGGTGGCGCTCCAGAAGTTCGCCCGCGCGCAGGGCGGCGGCCACCGGGCCCACGCCCGTCACGCAGGCCAGGAATTCGAGGCCCGCGTAGTCGAACCGCGTGTCCCCGTCCGGTCTGTGTCCCGTGCGGGCCAGGACGTGACGGCATTCAAGCTCCGTCGCACAGGCCAGGATGATCATCGTCGCCGCGCCCGTCTACAGCCGCCAGTAGGTGAAGCGGCGCGACAGGGCATCCCTGTCGAGGAACCCTTTGACATCGATGACGATCCCGGATTCGGGGCGTCGGAACATGCCGGCCAGGCGATCGGCGTCAAGCTTCGCGAACTGGGCGTGGGAGACCGCGAGGATGACGGCGTCGAGGTCTTTCATGGCCTCAAGGGGGAGCAGGTCCACGCCGTACTCGTCCTTGGCCTCGGCCGCGTCGGCCAGCGGGTCGTGGACCAGGACGTCCACGTGGTAGTCGGACAGTTCGTGGACGATGTCCTCCACGCGGCTGTTGCGCAGGTCCGGCACGTCCTCCTTGAAGGTCAGGCCCAGCAGGCCCACGCGCGCCCCCTTGATCTGGCAGCCGGCGTTGATCATGGCCTTGATGGCCTTCTCGGCCACGAACTTGCCCATGCCGTCGTTGATGCGGCGCCCGGCCAGGATGACCTGGGGGTGGAAGCCGATGGATTCGGCCTTGAAGGTCAGGTAGTACGGATCCACGCCGATGCAGTGCCCGCCGACGAGTCCCGGCCGGAAGGGCAGGAAGTTCCATTTGGTGCCCGCGGCCTGCAGGACCTCTTTCGTGTCGATGTCCATGCGGTCGAAGATGAGCGCCAGCTCGTTCATGAGGGCGATGTTCAGGTCGCGCTGGGTGTTCTCGATGACCTTGGCGGCCTCGGCCACCTTGATGCTCGACGCGCGGTGCACGCCGGCCTTGACCACCGTGCCGTAGAAGCGGGCCAGAAGGTCCGCCGTAGGCTGGTCCTGGCCGGCCACGACCTTGACGATGCTTTCCAGGGTGTGCACGCGGTCGCCGGGGTTGATGCGCTCCGGGGAATACCCCACCGTGAAGTCGCGGCCGCATTGCAGGCCGGATTTCTGTTCCAGCAGGGGAACGCAGATCTCTTCGGTCAGGCCGGGATAGACCGTTGACTCGTAGACCACGATGCTGCCGGGCCGCAGGTTCTCGCCCACCGTGGAGCTGGCGCCGACAACGGGGCGCAGGTCGGGCTTGCGGTTGCCGTCGATGGGCGTGGGCACGGCCACGACGACGATGCCCGCCTCGCGCAGGCGCGCGGGGTCGTCGGTGTACTCGACCCGGGCCGTGGTCAGCCGGGAGTGTTCCACCTCGCGGGTGGAGTCCTGGCCTTGGCGCAGCTCCGCGATGCGCCGACCGGAGATGTCGAAGCCGATGACCCGAAAATGGTCGCCCAGGGCCACGGCCAGGGGCAGACCCACATAGCCGAGCCCCACAACGGCAACGGGGGTTGCGCCGGATGCGATGTCGTCAAAGGTGATCATGATCGTCTCTGCGTGCAGCGGGTCTTTGAAGTTGGTGAACAGGCCTGCCGGATGCGCTCACTCCGGTTTTCGGGCCACATGGATGTACACGATCCCGGAGCTCAGCGCCTCGTAGCCGACCTGGTCGAAGCCGGCATGAGCCAGTTCGCCGGCCAGCGCCCGGGCGTCGGGAAAGGCCAGAATGGTGTCGGCCAGATATTGGTAGGCTTCGGGGTTCTTGGAGAAAAAACGGCCGATGCGCGGGAGCGCCGTGCCAAGGTAGAAATTGTACAGACCCTGCCAGATCCTGGCCTTGCCCGTGCCGAATTCCAGGATGCACAGGCGGCCGCCGGGGGCCAGCACGCGCAGAATTTCCCGGTAGGCGTCGGTCCTGGGCAGGATGTTGCGGATGCCGAAGGCGATGGTCACGGTGTCCACGCACCCGTCGGGCAGGGGCAGCGCACGCCCGTCGGCCTGGACGGGCAGGATGGCCGGTTCCCCGACGATCTTGCCCTTGCCCTTGCAGAGCATGGCCCGCGAGAAGTCCAGGCTCAGCACCCGAAGCTCCGGGTACTGCCGGCGGATCTCCCGGCTCACGTCGAGGGTTCCGGCGGCCAGGTCCAGCACCGTGCGCGTGGCCCCGGGGCGGACGTGGCGGACCAGGCGGCGGCGCCAGTAGATGTCCTGCCCGACGCTCAGGAAGTGGTTCAGAAAATCGTACCAGGCCGCGATGTTGTCGAAGAGGCCGGAAACCCGCTTCCCGTGGTCATTCGGATTCAACGGAGGCGTCCTTGTCTGTGGTCGGTGCAGGGCCCGTCTTGGTCACGGTGCGGTATACGTCGTCATAAATGGGTTCGAAGTATTCGGAAAAATTGGAGGGGGAGATGCGTCCCACCTCGATGAACTTGACGACGATTTCCTTGGCGACCTGCAGGGCCTGCTTCTGGATCTGGTCCATGGCTTTCTCGCTGGTTGAACATGGGAACAAAAAAAAACCGCCCGGGGGGAATGGTGTCGACCTGCTTTGGGGAAACCGGGCGGTTCAAAAAAAGAAGGAAAAACCCTGGAGCCCTCCCTTCATTGTTTTCAAAATGCCTAGCACGCAGCATGCCGGGAGTCGAGAGCCGAAGGGGCGCCCCGGCCGGCCCGCGGGTCAGCCCCCCAGTTCCTTGAGCAGGGCCTGTATCTCCTCGCGGATGATGCGCCCCACTGCGGCGGGAACCTGCTGGCGGACGTGCGCCTCAAGGTCCGCCTTGAGAGCCTCGGGAGCGGGCGTCGCGTCCATCCTGGCGGCCAGGGCCTCGACTTCCTCCCGCAACCGCTCCTCGCCTTCGCGCAGCTCGGCCAGGTCGGCGTCTTTCCGGGCCATGGCCGTCTGCACGTCGGCAAGGCCCTGTTCCAGTCCCTGGGCCATGATGCGCAGAGCGCCGAGCCCGCTTTCCAGTTCCTGCAGCGCCGGTGCGGTCGTCGAAGCCAGCTTGGCCAGGATTTCCGGCATGGCGTCGATCTGGTTCTGCATGGCGAGGATGTCCTGCTGCAGCTTTGCCGTTTCCTCGGGCTGCACCATGAGGGCGGCCTTCGCCTCCACGGTGGCGAGAATCTCTTCGCGCAGAGCCCGGGCCAGGGGCAACGCTTCGGGGGAGTCGGGCAGTGCGCCGAGCACCTGTTCCGGGCTGATTTCCACGGTCGGCGCCGGCTGAGCCTCTACGGCCGCGATGCGTGCGGAGAGCTCCGAGGCGGCCTGCCGCAGTTTCGCGAGTTCCGAGATCGGAGCGGCTGCGGCGAGCCTGTCTTCCATGGTCTGCAGAATGCCTTCGCGCAGGTTCAGGGCCAGGGGCAGATCATCGGGGGAGTCGGGCAGCGCCGCCAGCACCTGTTCCGGACGAACATCGGCCTGCGGTTCGGGTCTGTCCTCTACGGCCGCGATGCGTGCGGAGAGCTCCGAGGCGAGCTGCCGCAACTGCGCCAGTTCAGAGGCCGGGGAGGCCGCGGCCAGGCGTTCCTCCAGGGTCTGCAGGATGTCTTCGCGCAGGGTGCGGGTCAGGGGAAGGTCGTCGGGGGAGCCGGGCAGTGCGCCGAGCACCTGGTCCGGCTTGATTTCCGGCGCGGGCCTGGCCTCCAGGGCGTCCAGACGCGCGCTCAGGATTTCGAGTTCGGCCTGGGAAATGGAGGGTGTCGGCTGGTCGGGCTCGGCAATACGAGGCTGTCCGGGTTCGGGCTCGACTTCGGGGGCCTTCACGAAAAGCGGGGCGGCGGCCTCGATGTCGAGTTCAAGACCTTCCGGAGAGGGAAAGATGGGCGCCTCGTCGGTCGTGGGCGCCAGGCTGGCCGCAGGCGGAACCAGCACGGTCTCGGGGATGTCGGCCAGCAGTTCGTCGGTCAGTTCCAGGAGGTCCGGGGCCGAGTCGCCGGCGTCGAGTCCGGGGACCTCGAGGTCGAGATCGATGATCTCCTCTGTCGCGGGGATGTCGGCAGTCTGTCCCTGCGACTTCTCGTCCAGAAGCATGTCCAGGGAATTCTGCGTCTCGTTTGCGTCGTCGAGGTGGATCGCGCCGAAAAGATCATCCAGGTCGGAGAGGTCGGCCTGCGGGGACGCGGGTTGCGCGGCCGGGCGCGAGGGGGCCTGCCGGCTTTCGGCAAGGAGCGTGTCGAAGGCGCTGCCCGTCTCGCCCGCGCGGACATCCTTCAACGTGGGGTCCGTATCGCGCAGGAGGTTGTCGAGCTCTTCGTCCAGGCTTCTGGCGTCCACCGCCCTGTCCATGGCGAAGTCGAGGTCCGGAGCCTCGGGCGTTCCTTCCTCCACGATGTCCGTGAGCTCCAGGATGTCGTCCGTCGGGTCGTGCGGTGTGTTCATGGCGTGATCCTTTCTTGGCGTTGAGGCATCGGCATTTCCTAGCAGGAAGCGTCGGCAAGGGCAATGCACGGTGCGGGCTACCCGATTTCCCGCCGAAAAAAAAGCCCCTGCCGCAGGGTCTGCGGCAGGGGCGAACCAAAGGCCGGCCTTTGCTTGTGCTGATCGAAATTCGGGTCTTACCCTACTTGGTGTGACACTTGCCACAGGCGGTGGGGCCGGTGGGCTTGTTTTCCTTCTTCAGGGCCTTGTGGCACTCGATGCACTGAGTGTGGAAGGCGTTCTCAACCAGCTTGATGTCCTTGGCGTTTTCCTTGCCGCGGGCTTCCAGGGAATCGTGGCAGCCGGCGTCGGTGCATTTCTTGATCTTGCCGCCGTCAGCTTCCATGGTGTGGTGACATTCCTTGCACTCCACGGTGGCGTGCTTGGTGTGCGGGAAGGGAACGGCTTTCTGCAGAGCGCCGGGCTTGCCGTCCTTTTCCTTGGTCTTCATGCCTTCGGGGGCCTTGATGACGTAGTCATCCTTGGGGGCGTCGGCGGCGAACAGGACCGGGGCGGCGATCAGGGACAGGAGCGCCGCACAGATCAGGCTCAACAACAGTGATTTTTTCATCCTCTTTCTACCTCCAGAAAGAAACGTTACAAAAAGCACAAGCTGGGACGTTTATATCGACGGTCTTGGTCTTCAGTCAAGGATGCCGAGAAATTGGGTTCCGTTATTCAGAACCTGACCCTTTTCGCGGCGTCCAGGGTGCGTTCCAGGTCTTCGTCGCTGTGGGCGAAGGACGTGAAGGCGCATTCGTAACCGGACGGTGCAAGATAGATGCCCTGCGCGCGCATCTGCTGGTAGTAGGAGACGAAAAGCCCGCTGTCGGCCGTCTGGGCCGAGGGGAAGTCCGTCACGGGGCTGTCGGTGAAGAACAGGGTGAAGATGGAGGCGATGTGGTTGCGCGTGACCGGGACGCCCTTGCTGTGCAAAATGTTCTCGAGCTCCCGCGAGAAGGCCTCGGTGCGCGCGGCCAGTGCCGCGTAGTCGCTGGCCGCCAGGGCCTTCAGGGTGGCCAGGCCCGCGGCCATGGCCAGGGGGTTCCCCGAGAGGGTGCCGGCCTGGTAGACATTGCCGCTGGGGGCGATGTGGCTCATGATCGCGCGTTTGCCGCCGTAGGCGCCCACGGGCAGGCCTCCGCCGATGATCTTGCCCAGGCATGTCAGGTCGGGGTCGATGCCGAAGGCCTGCTGGGCTCCGCCGAAGGCCACGCGGAAGCCCGTGATGACCTCGTCGAAGATCAGCAGCGCGCCGTAGGCCCGGGTCAGCTCGCGCAGACCTTCCAGGAATCCGGGCTTGGGCAGGACCATCCCCATGTTGCCGGCCACGGGCTCGACGATGACCGCCGCGATGTCGTGGCCGTGGTTCGCGAACAGGGTTTTGACGGCGTCCAGGTCGTTGTAGTGGGCCAGAAGGGTGTGCTTGACCACGTCGGCGGGCACGCCGGGGGTGCCGGGGATGGACTGCGTGGCCACGCCCGACCCGGCGCTGGCCAGGAAGGCGTCGGCATGGCCGTGGTAGCCGCCGTGAAATTTTATCACGCCGTTTCTGCCCGTGTACCCGCGGGCCAGGCGCAGGGCGCTCATGGTCGCCTCGGTGCCCGAGCTGACCATGCGGACCATTTCGATGCCCGGCACCGCGTCCACCACGGCCTGGGCCAGCTCGACCTCAAGGCGGCACGGCGCGCCGAAGCTCGTGCCGTTGGCCGCCGTGGCGGCGATGGCCGCGGCCACCTCGGGATGGTTGTGGCCCAGGAGCATGGGACCCCAGGACATGACGTAGTCGATCAGCTCCTGCCCGTCCTCGGTCACGAGTTTGCTGCCCATGGACCTGGCGATGAAGAGCGGGTCGCAGCTCACGCTGCGGCAGGCGCGCACGGGGCTGTTCACGCCGCCGGGGATGAGGGTCTGGGCTTTCTCGAAGAGTTCCTGGGATCTGGTCATGGGGCTTTCTCCAAATGCGGGGCTAAAAATATTCCATGGACGTCTTCTTCAGCTCCTTGATGCTGAAGAGCATTTCGTACTGCGTCACGCCGGTCTGCTCCACGAGCTCGCGCACGACCTGCATGCAGTCCTCGCGGCTTCTGCCGTGGATCATGGTGTACATGTCGTAGGGCCAGTCCATGCAGTTGGGGCGCAGGTAGCAGTGGGAAATCTCCGGACGCCGGGCCATGATGCGCCCCACCTCGTCGGGGTCGAAGCCCTCCTCGATGTACCAGGCGACCATGGCGTTGAAGCCGTACCCGGCCTGCTGGTGGCGCAGGGTGGCTCCGAAGCGGCGGATCTGGCCGCCTTTCTTCAGTTTCTTGAGCAGTTCGAGGACTTCCTCCTCGGTGCTGCCGGCCTGGCGGGCGATGTCCGCGTAGGGGGTGGCGCTGTCGGGCAGGGTGTCCTGGACGATGCGCAGGATTTCGTGTTCGGTCTGGGTGAAATGCACGGCTATTCCTCGTGTTGCGCCGGTGGCTTCCGGTCGTGTTTCGAGGTCGCTCCTTACCCGTTTCGCCATATGCTGACAAGAGGACCCTTTACAGAAACGGGCGCATCCCCGATAGTGGCGGCTTGCCGACATCAAGGAAACCTGGAGGGTTGCGTGAACGTCGCGGTGCTTGGAGGAGGGAGCTGGGGCACGGCCCTGGCCAACGTGCTGGCCCGGAAAGGGGAGGACGCGTGCCTGTGGACGCGCAGGGAAGACGCGGCGCGGGAAATCGTCGAGTCCGGCACCAACTCCCGCTATCTCCCGGGACAGGCCTTGTGCCGGGATCTGCGGGCCAGCGCGGACCTGACTGCCGTGCTGAAGGATGCCCGGTGCGTCGTGCTGGCCGTTCCGTGCCAGAACCTGGGCTCCTTCCTGCGCGAAAACCGGGCGCTGTTCCCCGTGGGCGCGGGGTTCGTCTGCGCCAGCAAGGGCGTGGAGCTGGGAACGTTCCGCACCATGGGCCAGGTGGTCGCGGCCGAGCTTGCCGGCCGTGAACCCCGGTACGCGGTGCTTTCGGGGCCGTCCTTCGCCACGGAGGTGGTGGCGGGCCAGCCCACGGCCGTGACCCTGGGCTGCGCGGATGCGGAGCTGGCCGACCGGGTGCAGACCCTCTTTTCCACCGAGACCTTCCGCGTCTACGTCAACGCCGACGTCACGGGCGTGGAGCTGGGCGGGGCGGTCAAGAACATCATGGCCATCGCCTCGGGCATCTCCGACGGCCTGGGTTTCGGCCAGAACGCGCGCGCGGCCCTCATCACCCGCGGCCTGTCCGAGATGTCGCGCCTGGGCGCGGCCCTGGGCGCCAACCCCGCCACCTTCATGGGCCTGTCGGGCATGGGCGATCTGGTCCTGACCTGCACGGGCGATCTGAGCCGCAACCGCCGCGTCGGGCTGGCCATCGGCCGCGGGCAGACCCTCGATGAGGTCCTGGGGGGCATGCACAACGTGGCCGAAGGGGTCAAGACGACGGAGGCCGTGTTCGCCCTGGGCCGCAAGCTCGGCATCGAGCTGCCCATCACCGGCCAGGTGCATGCGGTGCTCTTCGAAGGCAAGAACCCGGCCGAAGCCGTGCGCGAGCTGATGACGCGCCCTTTGCGCGAGGAGTGAGGGTCAGGACAGGATCGTGACGTGGAGGGTGCGCCTGCGGGGTCCGTCGAACTCCCCGAGGAAGACGCGCTGCCAGGTCCCGAGCACGAGCCGTCCCCGCTCGACGATGATCTGTACCGACGAGCCCAGGAGCGAGGCCTTGATGTGCGCGTCGGAGTTCCCTTCGGCGTGGCGGAAGCCCGCGTGCCTGGGCACCATGGCCCGCAGGTGGGCCAGGATGTCCCGGCGGACGTCGGGGTCGGCGCCTTCGTTGATGGTCAGGCCCGTTGTCGTGTGCGGGGTGTAGACCGTCATGAGCCCGGACTGCGCGCCGGCCTCCCGCAGCAATTCCTCCAGGCGGCCTGTGATGTCGATCATCGCCTCCCTGGCATCGGTCTCCACCTGAAAGCTGTGCATCATTCCCCCCGGTATTCCAGTCTCAGGGCGTTGCCCCGGTCGTTGTAGCTGACGGTGCGGGCGTAGTTGCGGTAGATTTCGTGCCCCCGCCCGCGGACGTCGTCGACGCCGCTGCTGGCCTGCATGTGTCCCCGCCAGTCGAAACCCGGTCCCTGGTCCTCCACTTCCAGATCGTACCCGCCGTCCTTGGCGGTGAAGCTGAAGGCCACCCGCTTGGCCGGGTCCAGGCCGTTGCCGTGGATCATGGCGTTGTTCAGGGCCTCCCTCGCCAGGAGGGAGATGGCGAAGAGATGTCCCTGCTCCCCGCGTTCCTCCAGGAAGAGCCGGATGTGTTCCACGCAGAGGTCCACGTTGCTCAGGGCCGTGTCCATTTCCAAAGCGAAGCCGTGGTGCAGGGGCGTGCAGTCGAGCATGTTCAGACCTCCAGGGCCAGCAGGATGGTGTCGTCCCCGCGCGGCGTGCCGGGTGGGACGAGGGCGGCGTGGATGGCCTCCACGGCCTGTGCCATGGGCAGGCCGCGATGGGCGGCGCAGGTCGCGGTCAGGCGCTCCAGGCCTTCCTCCCTGGTCATCTTTTCGTCGCCGAAGCCCTCGATGAGGCCGTCGGTGTACATGAAGAGCCGGTCGCCCGGGTTCACGGGTATGGACAGGGGCTCGAACAGGACCGAGTCGAACACGCCGAGCAGGTCCCCCGTGGCCTGGAGGATATCCACGCCGCCGTCGGCGTGCAGCAGGACCGGGGCGGGGTGGGCGGCGTTGACGTAGTGCAGGGTGCGCTGTTCGCGGTTGAGGCGGGCGAACCCCGCCGTGATGTGGGTGCCGCCCGTCAGGATGCGGCAGAGGACGCTGTTGATCATGGTCAGGCTCTCCGTGGGGGAGGTGACCACGTTGCAGTTCTGGCTGAAGAGGGCCTTGAGGGCCGAGGTGACGTAGGATGTGCCCAGGTCGTGCCCGCTGACGTCGGCCACGATGTAGTCGAAGGCCGAGCCGCCCACGCGCAGGACGTCGTAGAAATCGCCTCCCGCCTCCAGGACGGGCTCGAAGTGCACGGCGAATCCCGCCTCGGGCAGGTCGCCGGGCTGCACCAGGAGGGCCTGCTGGGCGTCCTGAACCTGGGCCAGACGCTGGGCCTGGGCCTCGATCAATGCCTTGTAGGTCAGCCGCAGTTTCAGGTGCACCTTGACCCGCGCCAGGACCTCGGCCTTCTCGAAGGGCTTGGACACGAAGTCCACGCCGCCGACCTCAAGGCCCCTGACCTTGCTGGAAGTGTCCGTCAGGGCCGAGATGAAGATGACGGGGATGTCCGAGGTCCGGGGGTCGTGCTTGAGCAGTTCGCAGGTGGTGTAGCCGTCCTCGCCGGGCATGAGGACGTCGAGGAGGATGAGGTCCGGCGACTGTCCCAGGGCCGCTGCGCGCGCGGCCGGTCCGCTGGTCGCGGAAATGGTCCGGTAGCCGCCTTTGGTGAGCACGATGTCGAGCAGCTTGATGTTCAGCGGTTCGTCGTCGACGATCAGGATGCAGGGGGTCGTGTCGTTCACGGTGCGCGCCTGGCTTGGGGTGGAGTGCATGGCAGCGTGGATAGCCGAAATCGCCGGAATTGCAAAGACGGCCGTCATTTGCGCGCGGATTTGCCGGAGTCTGCCAGGGCCGCGATCCTCGCGCCCAGCGGGGGGTGGCTGTAATGAAAGATGACGTACCAGGGGTGGGGGGTGAGATTGGCCAGGCTCTGCCCGGAAATCTTCTTCAGGGCGCGGACCAGGGGCTCGGGCGAGGGGAGGTGCGCGGCGGCGAATCTGTCGGCCTCGAATTCGCGGCGCCGTGAGAGTCCGGCGAAGAAGGGCGTCAGTACCAGGGATACCGGGGAATACAGAAGCAGGAAGAAGACCAGGCCCGCGTGTACGGGCATGGAGGTCATGCCGAAGGCCTCATACAGTCCCGGCAGGGTGATCGCCTGTCCCATCAGCGCGAGGAGCAGCCCCGTCTGCAGGATGGACAGGATGAGCCCCCTGGTGATGTGCCCCAGACGGTAGTGCCCGATTTCGTGGGCCAGGATGGCCTCGATCTCGTCGGCCTCGTGGGACGCCAGCAGCGTGTCGTAGAGGGCGATGCGCTTGGTGCGGCCCAGGCCCGTGAAGAAGGCGTTGGCCTTGGTGGACCGCTTCGATCCGTCCATGACGAAGACGCCGCCGAGGCCGAAACCGGTGCGTCGGGCCAGGTCCCGCAACCTGTCCAGCAGATCGCGGTCTTCGAGGGGCGTGAAGGTGTTGAAGAGGGGCATGATCAGGGACGGGGCGAGGAAGGTCAGGGTCACGGAGAAGAGCGTCGTGACCGCCCAGCACAGTGCCCAGGCCCATGGGCCGAAGGATGAGAAGAGCAAGAGCACTGCGGCCAGCAGGGGCAGGCCCAGGACGGCGGCCAGGAGGTAGCCTTTGAGCCTGTCCAGGACGAAGGTGCCGGGCGTGGTGGTGTTGAAGCCGAAGCGTGCTTCGAGGACGAACGTTCTATATATTGAGAACGGAAGGCCCAGCAGCTCCGAGCCGATGAAGAGCAGGGAGAAAAATACCAGCCCGGTGAAAATGTCGTTGTCGCCGATGCGGGCCAGACGGTCGGCCAGGGGAAAGCCCCCCGCCAGGATGAAGGCCAGGGTGGCCGCCGTGCCGACGGTCTGCGCGACCATGTCCCACACGCCGCGGGCGCGGGCGTAGTCCTGGGAGCGGCGATAGGACTGGGGGTCGTGGACGTCGGCCAGCAGCGGCGGGGCGGCCGGGGCGAGGGACTTGAGGTTGAGCCATTCGAGGAAGAGGCTCCAGCCCGCGCCCAGGATGACGGAGGAGAGGACGATGACGAGATATGGGTTCATTGCGGCTCCATGGATGTTGACCGGTGGGCCTGCGATGGCAGTTCCGAAAAAAAATCGCAAGATGTGAAAAAAGAGTGTTGACATGCTCGCAAATGCGGGGATATATGCGGCTCTCCATTTAGGCGCGTAGCTCAGTGGGAGAGCACTTGCTTGACGTGCAAGGGGTCAGGAGTTCGACCCTCCTCGCGCCTACCAAAAAAGAACTCATAGGGAGGCTCAAGCCTCCCTATCGTGTTTGTGAGGCAAGGCATATGGCTCAGATTCAGGGACAGGACATCGAGATTCAGGCGGGGCAGACCTGCGCCGACGCCCTGCGCGGCGTGCTCTCCGGCAAGAAGATGAAATCCGTGGTCGCGTGCGAATGCGACGGCAGCCTCATCGACCTGGCGCAGACCGTACCGGCCGGGACCGCGACCCTGGAGCCCGTGTTCCTCGAAACCCCCAAGGGTCTCGCCGTCCTGCGCCACAGCGCCGCCCACGTCATGGCCGAGGCCGTGAAGGAGCTTTTTCCTTCCGCCAAGGTCACCATCGGCCCGGACATCGAGAACGGTTTCTACTACGATTTCGATTACGAGCGCCCCTTCACCCCCGAGGACCTGGAGCAGATCGAGGAGCGCATGCGCGCCTCCGTGGCCGCCAACCGCCCCTTCTCCCGCGAGGAGATGAGCGCCGCTGAAGCCAAGGCCCTGTTCGCCTCCATGGGCGAGACCTACAAGCTCGAAATCATCGACGACCTCGGCGCGGACCGCGTGTCCGTGTACCGCCACGGCGACTTCGTAGACCTTTGCCGCGGGCCGCACCTGCCCTCCACCGGCTTCCTGCAGGCCGTGAAGCTGACCTCCGTGGCCGGCGCCTACTGGCGCGGCGATTCCACCCGCCCCATGCTGCAGCGCATCTACGGCACGGCCTTCGCCACCCCCAAGGACCTGAAGGCCCATCTGGCCATGATCGAGGAGGCCAAGAAGCGCGACCACCGCAAGCTCGGCCCCCAGCTCGACCTTTTCAGCTTCCACGAACGCGGCGGCGCCGGCATGGCCTACTGGCATCCCAAGGGCGGCCTGCTGCGGACCATCCTCGAAGATTTCGTGAACAAGGAAATGATCCGCCGCGGCTACGGCATTGTGCGCACCCCCCAGATCCTGAAGCGCGACCTGTGGGAGACCTCCGGGCACTACGCCAACTACCGTGAGAACATGTACTTCACGGAGATCGACGAGATCCCCTACGGCGTGAAGCCCATGAACTGCGTGGCGCACATGCTCATCTACAACACGAGCCAGCGCAGCTACCGCGACCTGCCCGTGCGCCTCTTCGAGTTCGGCGTGGTGCACCGCCACGAGCTCTCGGGCGTGCTGCACGGCCTCATGCGCGTGCGCCAGTTCACCCAGGACGACGCCCACATCATCTGCCGCCCGGACCAGCTCCAGGACGAGATCAAGGGCGTCATGGCCTGGATCCAGGACCTCATGGGCGTGTTCGGCTTCGAATACACCATGGAGATCAGCACCCGTCCCGAGAAGTCCATCGGCTCCGACGAGGACTGGGAGCGGGCGACCAGCGCCCTCATGGACGCCATGAACGAAATGGGCCTGCCCTACGCCATCAACGAGGGCGACGGCGCCTTCTACGGACCCAAGATCGACGTCAAGCTGCGCGACTGCCTGGGCCGCCTGTGGCAGTGCTCGACCATTCAGGTCGATTTCACCTTGCCGGACCGTTTCGACTTGGTATACGTCGGCGAGGATGGAGAGCGGCACCGGCCGGTCATGGTGCACCGCGCCATCATGGGTTCGGTCGAGCGGTTCATCGGCATCCTCACGGAACATTTCGCCGGGGCCTTCCCGGCCTGGCTCGCACCCGTGCAGGCCCGCATCCTGACCGTGACCGACAACCACAACGAATTTGCCCGTTCGTGCCAGGAAGCGTTGCGGCGCGAAGGGGTGCGCGTGGAACTGGATCTGCGCAACGAGAAGCTCGGGTACAAGGTGCGCGAGGCCCAGCTGGAGAAGATTCCGTACGCGCTTGTCATCGGTGATCAGGAAGTCGAGCAGGCCAGCGTCAATGTGCGCATGCTCGGCGGCACCAATCTGGGCGCCATGTCCATCGATGCCTTCGCCGCCCTGTTGCGGGAAGAGTGCGAGAAACCCTTTAAAAATGGAGGAATGAGATATTCTTTCAGCTGCTAAGGCCCGCCGGAACAAGCAAATCAGGGCCAAGGAAATCCGGGTTGTAGGAGATGACGGGAACCAGTTGGGCATCATGAGCGTGCCCGAGGCCCTGGAACGTGCCGAACAATTGGGTCTTGACCTGGTCGAGGTGGCGCCCAACGCCAAGCCGCCGGTCTGCAAGATCATGGACTACGGCAAGTATCTCTACGAGGAAAAGAAGAAGTCCCAGGAAGCCAAGAAGCGCCAGACCCAGATCCAGGTCAAGGAAATCAAATTCCGGCCGCACACCGACGACCACGACCTGCTGACCAAGGTCAAGCACATCCGTCGCTTCATCGAGGACGGGGACC
>JANJWV010000188.1 GCA_024709365.1 Desulfomicrobium sp.
GCTCAAGGGGAAGAACGCCCGGTTCAGCAGCAGTTCGAGGTCGCAGAGCTGACGGGCCTTCAGGTTGACCGACGGAAGGGCAATGGCCTCTGCGCGCAAGGCCTCGGCACGCTGGAAATGGACAAGAAGTGATTCGCTGTACATGGTCTGCCTCATGATAAACGCGTGTCGTTTGAGCCCGGTCAGAGCGATTGCTGTTCGTTGAAAAATCAGACTGCTTAAAGATTCCGTGCATTCTCGAGGCCGTTCAAAACTGTTCTGGCAAGGCGAGAAGTGATTTTGAAGGGTGAAGTGTAGCCTACTACATGAACCCTTCAAAATCACTGAACAACGCAGCCCAGAACGGATTTTTTAACGGCCGCTCAGCGCCTTTCGACAATAAAGAACGGATTGAGCAGGTCCGCCTTGTTGTAGGTCAACGGTTCCCCCGTGTCGACCCTGACCACGACGCATCCCGCGCATGCAGCCACGGCATGACCCGCCGCAGTGTCCCATTCCATGGTCGGGCCGAGTCGCGGATACACGTCCGCCGCGCCTTCGGCCACAAGGCAGATTTTAAGCGAACTGCCGATGGGCCGGACCGTGACGCGCTCATGCTTCTTTTCCCGGGAAGCCACAAACGCCGCGAATTCCGGGGTCTGATGGGAACGGGAACCGACAATGGTGTATGCGCCGGCCTCCGGTTTCGTGCAGGGCAAGGCGACCGCGGCGGCGACAGCCACGTCCAGCCCACGCAAGTCGTGCGTCGAAGCCTTTTCGAGCCTGAACGCGCCCTCTCCACGGGAGGCGAAATAGAGCGTGTCCAGAACCGGTGCGTACACCACCCCGAGCACAGGGCGCCCGTTCTCGATCAGCGCGATGTTAACGGTGAATTCGCCGTTGCGCTTGATGAACTCCTTGGTGCCGTCCAGAGGGTCTACGAGCCAGAAGACGGGCCAGGCGCCGCGCTCGGCATAAGGGATGTCCCGCCCTTCTTCGCTCAGCATGGGATGACCGGTGGCGGCAAGATGCTCGGAAATGCGCACATGCGCGGCCCTGTCGGCCAGGGTGAGCGGAGATTTGTCGGGTTTGGTCTCGATGCCGAAATCCGCGGATGCATAGATGTCGAGAATGACTATCCCCGCCGCCAGGGAGGCATGGAAGGCTGTCAGCAGATCGTCGTGAAACATGATGGGCGCACCTTGGTTTTGTTGTTCAACGGGAGATGATTGTTCACAGACTGGCGGCCTCAACCGAGCAGGGTCGCATTGTCGAGCCACGTCATCGCCAAACGCCCCACACCGGCTTCGCGCCGCGCCGCATCGCCCGCGCCACAGCCACTCCACAGCACATACTCCATATCCCCGCAAGGCTTGCCCAGCGCCGCGTAAACCTTCGGCATGATGGGCACGTGGTCGCCGAACCAGCACAGTTCCAGCGGGCGGTTGCAGACGCTTGCCCCGGCGGCGAGCATGCCGATCATGGCGTCGGCGTTGCGGATGTGACGCAGGTACACCGTCAGATCTTCGAAACCCTCGGGAGGCGTAGCGGTGTACAGCTGTCCTTCATCCGCCGGGACGACCTTTTCCAGGTGCAGTGGCCCATGATTTTCCATGGTGATGGCGAAAACGAAGGTCGGCGTTGCTGCTGATTGCAGCGTCTCAAGAATCACATCCGCAACGGACGTATCGCCGACATACGGGCCGAAGCGCCGGGCATGCGCGAATCTTTCGATCCCCCAGAAGTCGTCGAAGCCAAGGCGCGGCATGACCTTGTCGCGCAGGTAGAAACTCCTGGAATACGGATGGATGCAGACGGTGCGGTAGCCGAGCCCGCGCAGGAAGGCGGCCAGCGTCGCGACCTTCCATCCCCTCGCCACGGCCCTGTACGGGTTGAAGCGGTGCGCGCCCAGCACCGCGTTGTCCACGCCGGACAGAAAGGAGAATTCCGTGCGGATGGTGTTGGCCCCCCAGGCCGGGACGCGCAAGGAGCCCCAGGCCCGGGATTGCGCCTTGAGCTTGTCGTATTCGGCCAGCACCTCGGGCCGGATGCCCGGATAGAGCCTGCGGGGGTCGAAAAAGGACTCGCTCTGCACCGCCACCATGTGGGGCAGGAAACCCTGCCGTCCGCGGGGCAGGCTGACGGACGACGCAAGCCCCTCGAAGGGCGAGGACACGGCCGGGAGTGCGCGGCTGGACACTCCGTAACGCCAGAGGCAGGCCACGAAACCATAGGCGAGCAGGTCCTGCCTGGGGTCAAAGCTCATGGACAGAGGGGCTCTGTCGGCCGCCCGGACGCAGGCCAGGCCCAGTGCCGCCAAGGCTCCTCCGCCCAAGAGGGAGGCGCCCCAGTCAAAGCGCAGGAGGGAACCGGCCTCGGCGACGGCGAAATACAGCAGCGCCAGGCCGCCGGCCACGGAAACCAGAAAATTCCCCCACCCGAAAAAAGGGATGTAGAGCCGCGGGTAGCGGATCATGTCCGTGAAGTACTCGTAGTCCTGAAAGACGAAGGGCTCGTCGAGGGACGCGGCCTTGGCGTTAGCGACCAGCACGAGGATGAGGAAGAGCACCGTCAGGCAGCCTGCCGCCAGCCAGGGGTTGCCCAGCAGGGCCGTCAAAACCCCGCTGATGACGCACAGCGCTCCGGCGTGCAGCGCCCAGGCTCTCCATGGACGCTGAAACCCGGGCCTTGGCCTGAGCAAGAGCTCCAGGATCGCCGCCGCGGCAACGACCAGCGCCGCTGCCGCCAGCGGGGCGAACGCGACGTCAGCGCGCATAGCCCAGCCAGCGGACGATGCGGGTCGACAGGGCCGCGGGCAGCACCGCCAGCCACCATGTCCCCCAGTTCAGGGGAAAGGGGAAGCTGATGCGCGCCCTGTCCCGCTCCAGGCCCCGGCGGATGAACCGCGCCGCCCGGTCTGGCGTCCAGAGAAAGGGCTTGGGGCCGGGCATGCGGTCGCACATGGCAGATCTGACATAACCGGGCATGACCACGCTGACCCGGATGCCCCTGGGGCCCAGCCACCCGCGCAGCGCCTCGCCATAGGCCTTCAGGGCCGCCTTGCTGGCGCTGTAGGACGGCGTCAGGGGCAGGCCGAAGTACCCGGCCAGGGAGCTGAAGATGGCGATCTGCCCTGACCCGCGCGCAAGCAGGCCCGGCAGCAGGGCGTCGATGACGGCCATGGCGCCCTTCACGTTCACGTCGAGCAGGGCTTCGGCCTCGTCCCAGGGCTCGGGCTCGCCCGCAGGGCCGACGTTGGTGTTCATGCCGGCCGCCAGAATCGCCACATCCGGCAGCCCCGACGCGCAGACCGCCTGCACCCAGAGCCGCAGTCCTGCCGTGTCGCGCACGTCGCAGGCGTGGGCGGTCACCTCCGCTCCGGCGGCCCTGCAGGAGGCGGACAGGGTTTCCAGGAGAGCGACGTTCCTGCCCTGCAGGAAAAGAGTCGCACCCTCAGCGGCGTAGAGTCCGGCCAGGGTGGAGCCGATGGCGCCCGTCGCGCCCGTGATGAGGATGCGCCTCCCCTTCGCGTCATTTCGCGCCACGCTTCCTCCCGTCACGCATGCCCCACAGCAGGATCATCCCGAAGCCCAGACAGCCCGTGACGCTGATGGGCAGCAGCACGACATTCCCGGTCGCCACGCCCGCAACCGTCGTCAGCACGGCATAGGCAAGGGAAAAAACCTCGCCCCGGTACAGCCAGGCATCAATCTTTGGCCGCTCTGCGCAGGCCTCGTCCCCGCACTTGGGCGTGCGGTTGAATTCCTCGAACACGCCCTGTGCGGCGCGTATCCCGCCCACGAAATAGTACAGGGCCATGGGCAGGAAAAG
The DNA here is from genome assembly GCA_024709365.1 of Desulfomicrobium sp. Classification (GTDB taxonomy): domain Bacteria; phylum Desulfobacterota; class Desulfovibrionia; order Desulfovibrionales; family Desulfomicrobiaceae; genus Desulfomicrobium. The sequence continues at coordinate 3,811 of JANJWV010000188.1, forward strand.
GCTGACGTAGGCATAGACATGGGGAAGCATCCGCACGGCCCCCCTGCCCCCCGCGAAATCGTCCCACATGGGCGACCCGGCGAGGTTGGCGAAGCCCCAGACAGCCACGAGCGCGAAGAAGGCCAGGGCCGC
>JANJWV010000229.1 GCA_024709365.1 Desulfomicrobium sp.
TCTGGCCCGGTTTTTCCTCTGGTTTCGGGAAAATTTTGAGCGCGAAGGGTTCATCAAGGGCTGCCCGCTGGGCAATTTGACTCAGGAGATGGGCGACGTGAACCCCGCATTCCGCGAAAAACTGCACGCAAGCCTGGAAAACCTGATCAAGGCCGTTACCCTTGTCCTGAAACAGGCGTCGGAGCGCGGTGAACTGGCGAACGGACTGGAACCCGAGGCCACGGCCCGCTTCATCATTTCGGCCTGGCAGGGAGCGCTCCTGCGCATGAAGGCTGCGGCCGGCCCGGAGCCCTTGGACAATTTTCAGACCATGGTGTTTCAAGTCCTGCTGGCTTGAATCGGATGCCGCCCGGCATCATTTTTTCAACCTTTAACTAGACGACCGGTCTATTAGCGAGGTCATCATGTTCATTCTGGATTATCAAAAACCCGGGCAGGCCACGGATGGCGTGGCGGATATCTACACCCATTTCCTGGGTCGCTCGGAAGTCCCCGCCCCTTTGCAGCTCTTGAGCGCGAGTCCTGAAATGCTTGGCCTGCAGTTCGAGCAGATCAGATACTTCATGGGCCATGATCGTTTGAACTTTCCCATGCTGGCGGCGATCCGCTTTCTGGCCGCACGCCAGGTCTGCTTCGATCACTGCCTGATCCTGAACCGGACCTGGCTGACCAAAAGCGGCCTCAGCGCGCAGGATATGGACAACCTGTCCAATGGCGAGCCCGTTGAAGCCTTTTCCGACGCCGAAAACGCCCTGCTGCACGTGGTGCGCAAAGTTCTGGCCAAGGAAGACGTGCACGAAAGGGATGTTGCGGCTCTGCGTGGACTGGGCTGGGAGGACAGCGACATCCTCGACGCGTGCGCCCAGGGCACCGCGATCATCGGCATGTCGTACCTGATCAAGGCGTTCGAGAAATAGGACAAAGCCCGGCCAAGCCGGGCTCCACTACCTGCGGCTCCAGACCGAGGCGCAAACCGATTTGCGGCCGGCGTACAAGGCGCTGCTCTCCATGCACTTTCCTTGACTTGCGGCCTTGTCGTGGTAGCCTTCCCCTGCCCCCCCGCCCGTTCGAGGCGGAGAGGCTCTCGGCAATAGATAGCCCGGGACGGGCCGGCAGCAGGCACGTTCCGGGAACGATCCATCCGCAGCAGCAGGAGGCAGTCATGCCGATCCAAACCGATTTCCGCCAGGTGGTCCTGACCCTCTCCGACGCGCTGGACCTGGTCGGCGTCGATGACGTCGGGCACGGCAAACGGGTCGGAATCATGGCCGCCGAATGCGCGGCGGTCATGGGGCTGGACGAGGACGAGCGGACGTTTCTCTTCGACCTCGGCCTGCTCCACGACATCGGCGTGTCATCGACGCGCGTGCACTGGCACCTGGTCACGGAATTCGACTGGCCCGAGGCCTGGCGGCATTGCCGGACCGGTCACGACCTGCTGGCCGATTTCGCCCCCCTTGCGGCCATGGCCGAACCCATTCTCCACCACCACACACCCTGGAGCCGGCTCCGTGAAGAGGACGTCCCGTCGGAACTGGCCCTGCGCGCCAACCTGATCCTGCTGACGGACCGCGTGGACGCCATGGCGGCGGCGTTTCACGCCGAAAAGACCGTCCTGCCCCATGCCGAACGGATTCGGGACCAGATCAGGTCCCACAGCGGGACCTATTTCGCACCCGAACTCGTCGGGCACTTCCTCGACGCCTCGCGCACCGAGGCCTTCTGGCTGCGTCTGGAGCCCCGCGCCGCAGACAGCTACCTCAGGACCGAGCTCTCCAAATCCCGCCACCAGCCCCTGGACCTCGAGGATCTGCGCAAACTCTCGGTCATCTTCTCGCGCATCGTCGACGCCAAAAGCCCCTTCACGGCCGAACACTCACAGGGGGTGAGCCGGGTGGCCCTGCTCCTCGGGCGACTGTCGGGTCTGGATGACGAAACGTGCTCCCTGCTCGAGATCGCCGGGCTGCTGCACGACCTGGGCAAGCTGCGCGTGGCCGACGAGATCCTGGACAAGCCGGACAGGCTCGAACCTTTGGAGCGCTTCGTGATCAACACGCACAGCTTCGAAACCTACCAGATCCTGCACCGCATCCCGGGCTTCGACGACATCGCCGCCTGGGCCTCATACCACCACGAGGAGCCCGACGGCAGCGGGTATCCTTTCCATCTTCGCGGCGACGAGCTGCCGCTCCCGGCGCGCATCATGCGCGTGGCGGACATCTTTCAGGCCATGGTTCAGAACCGGCCGTACCGAAGGGGAATGAAGCGGGACGAGGTGCGGGCCTTCATGCGCGAACTGGCCGCGGACAACCGCATCGACGGCGACATCGCGTCCATCCTGGACGCCAACCTCGACGAAGCCATGACCGCCGCCCTCGGCGAGGCGTGAAAACGCACCGCCATCACATCTGAAGCCCAAACCCGATCGCCCCCAACCTGAAAGGGGTGCAGGGGGCCGCGCCCCCTGCCCGCCGGAGGCATCTCCCTACTCCTCCACCCCCAGCCTCTCCCACTGCTCCCGCTCCTCTACGCGTGCGGCGTCGATGCGCGCCTCGTCCCACGGTTCGATGACCAGGGCCTCGGCCACGAGTTGCCAGAGGTATTTCACCTCGTAGTCGCAGTCGGGGTAGAATTTGGGGATGCGGCGCATGATCTGGTCGCGGCAGTTGGAGCAGCCCACGACGACGACGTTTGCGCCGGAGTCCTTGATCTGCTGATATTTGTAGCGCGCGTGCCAGGCGGACTGCTGCTCGTAGGGCATGGGCCACATGCCGCCGCCGGCGCCGCAGCAGAAGTTCCTGTCGCGGGTCGGAGTCAGTTCGACGAAATCCTCGACGCAGGCGGCCACGATCTCGCGCGGTTCGTCGAAGTAACCGTGGCCGTAATGGGCGGCCAGTTCGCGGCCGTGCTTGCAGGAGTCGTGGTAGGTTAAGCGCTTGCCGCGGTGCACGGACCTGTCCAGGCGGATGCGGCCCGTGCGGATGAGGTTCAGGAGATAGTCGTAGAGGTAGACGAAGCCCACGGCGTTGTCGGGGTTCTCGGCCGTGAGGGCGCTCATGCCCTTGCGGCAGCCGTAGGACCCGCCGCCGCAGTCGGGCATGATCATGGACCCGATGGCGTTGGCGCGCATGTACTCGACCTTGCGCCGGGCCAGTTCGCGGTTGGCTTCGTAGTTGCCGGTGAAGAGCGCCCAGTCCACGGCCTCCCAGCCCTCTGACGGGACGGTCCAGTTCTCGCGGGCGGCGTAGAAGATCTTCCACCACCAGAACTGGTCCTCGAAGTCGCCGTACACTTCCTTGGAGTTGGGGAAGAAGAGGATGTCGGCCCCCTTTCTGTCCACGGGCACGTAGAAACCGGGGCACTCTTCGGCCAGGTCGCGGCCGAGGTCGCGCATGCCTTCGAGGTACTCCTCCCGGCCGATGGCCAGGTTGTTGCCCGTGGCCAGGTTGTTGGCCATGCCCTTGTGCAGGGACCCGGGCACGGCCTCGCGGGGCCGCAGGCTCTTCATGTGGGCCATGACCGAGGGGATGTCGATGCCGGCCGGGCAGACGCCGGCGCAGCGGCCGCAGCCCGTGCACAGCCAGGGGAAGTCCGAGGTCACGACCTCGCCGACCAGGCCGTTGGCCAGCAGGCGCATGACCTTGCGCGTGTCCCAGCCGTCCATGCCGGGCGTTCCCGTTATGGGACAGCCGCCCGCGCAGGAGCCGCAGACCAGACAGGAGGAAAAATCGAAGCGGTCCAGGAAGGTCCGCAGTTCGTGACTCATGCAGTGGGGGGAGGTGCTCACGGAAACCCTTGCTCAATGGCGATAAAATGTCCGTTAGCCGAGCGGAATGGAAAAACTATTGAGCATGAATATTCGCAAGTCAACATTTTATGTTCGATAATGAACATAAATTCACACAGGCTCCCGCCCAACCGGCAAAGGCGTTCAGGAAATGAGGTGCAGACTGTACTTGGCGTGGAGAAATGATTGGAATTCCGCCACAAACTTAAAGCAACGCACGAGCTTTTCGCGTTCGACAACGCCCAAACCATCCGGGCGTATGAGGTTGTCGGGGGGCATCCCCCTGCGCACAGCCGCGGCCTGGGCGTGCAGACGCAGGTCCTGGAAAAGGCGCAGCGCCTCCTCCATGCCGCTGGCCATACCCCCGGAAAAGACGCCCTCGTCGCGCAGGGCGCGAAGGCGGTCCAGGGTGCCCGTCTCGCGCAGCCCGTGTTCCAAGGCCAGGGTCTTGATGCCCTGGGTCAGGGGGAAGACTCCGCCTTTCTTGACGTCCAGCGTGCCCTTGGCAGGCCCGTGGCGCTCGACGGCCAGGCTGTTGAAGAATCCCAAGGGAGGGGGAAAGCGCAGTGCCTCGCGGGCCATGTACATGAGCAGGACGGGCGTGTCCCTGACCTGAAGCATCACGTGCCCTCGCAGGTTCTCGAACAGGCGGGCGTCACCGTGGACGTGGCGGGCATCGGCCAGCTGGGTCAGATGCAGAACGGCGTCGGCATCGACCATGCGCGTCATGGCGCTCACGCCGTCCCGCCAGGCCGCGGCGCTGCGCCGCCAGACGGGGTTGTCGACAGTGACGCCGTGGGGACATGGCGGGACGCCCGCATCGATGAGCATCGAGAGGAACAGCCGGCCCAGGGACTCGAAATAGGCCGCGGCAGGCTCGTCGGGCACGGCGAAGACCAGGGCGTTGTCCTGGTCCGTGGCCAGGAGCTGCTCCCGGCGTCCCTCGCTGCCCAGCACCATGAGGGAATACCCGCAGGGCGGCGGCCCCAGCTCCGCCTCGGCCATGGCGGCGGCGCTGCGGAGAATCCCGTCGTTGGCGTCGGCCACGAGGCGCCCGACGCCGATCCCGTCGAGCCCCCGCTCGGCGCAGTGCAGGACCATGTCCCGCAGCCTGCGCACGCGGAGGGCCAGGTCCGTCAGGGATCCGGCGTTCCCGCCTGCCGGGTCTTGGAAGCACGACTCGTCGGAACCCATGCGACTCCGCTGTGGGGCGGCATGCGCCGCCCCGGTTTATTCCGCGCCCACCCCGAGGTAGTTGCGTACGCGCTGGCTCTCGTACTTGGCCTGTGCGTCGGTGTCAGGAACCAGGACCGACCCCAGCCATCCGGCCATGAAAGCGGCGGGCAACGAGATGAGGGCCGGGTTCTTCCACGGGAAGATCGCCTGGGCGTTGCCGAGCACGTCGACCCAGACCGTGGGGCTCAGGATGATCAGCCCTACCGCGAGAATGGCCCCCACGGCAATGCTCGCCGTGGCGCCGACGGTGCTGAAACGGCTCCAGACGATGGACAGGAGCAGGGCCGGGAAATTGGCGCTGGCCGCGATGGCGAAGGCCAGGCCGACCATGAAGGCCACGTTCTGGCCCTTGAAGGCGATGCCAAGGCCAATGGCCAGGATGCCCAGGGCCACGGTGGCGCGCTTGGCCATCTTCACCTCGGCCTCCTCGGTGGAGCGGCCCGAACGGAAGACGTTGGCGTAGAGGTCGTGGGAGAAGGTCGTGGCCCCGGCCAGGGTCAGCCCGGCCACCACGGCCAGGATGGTGGCGAAAGCCACGGCCGCGATGAACCCCAGGAACATGATGCCGCCGGTGACCTCGGCCAGGAGGGGCGCCGCCATGTTGCCGCCCTTGTCGAAGCCGGTGATGACGTCCTGGCCCACGAGGACCATGGCCCCGAAGCCGATGATGAAGGTCAGGATGTAGAAATAGGAGATGAGGCCCGTGGCGTAGAACACGGATTTGCGCGCGGCCTTGGCGTCGGGCACGGTGTAGAAGCGCATGAGGATGTGCGGCAGGCCGGCCGTGCCGAACATGAGGGCGATGCCCAGGGACACGGCGTCCCAGGGGTTGGAGACCAGTCCGCCCGGCTCCAGGACCTTGGGGCCGTAGCGGAGCACGGCGGCGTCGAAGAGGTTGACGGGGTCGTAGTCGAAGCGCGCCAGGACCATGACCACGACGATGGTCGCGCCGCCCAGGAGCAGCACGGCCTTGATGATCTGCACCCAGGTCGTGGCCAGCATGCCCCCGAAGAGCACGTAGGCGATCATGATGGCGCCGACTACGATGACGGCCATCTCGTAGGGCAGTCCGAACATGAGCTTGACCAAGGATCCGGACCCGACCATCTGCGCGATGAGGTAGAAGGCCACTGTCATGAGGGAGCCGCACGAGGCGGCCACGCGAATGGGCTTCTGGCGCAGGCGGTAGGCCACCACGTCGGCGAAGGTGTACTTGCCCAGGTTGCGCAGGGGCTCGGCGATGAGGAACATGATGACGGGCCAGCCCACGAGGAAGCCGATGGAGTAGATGAGGCCGTCGTAGCCCTTGAGGGACACGAGCCCGGCGATGCCCAGGAAGGACGCGGCGCTCATGTAGTCGCCGGCCAGGGCCACGCCGTTCTGCAGGCCCGTGACCGAGCGTCCCGCGGCGTAGAACTCCGATGCCGTCCTGCTGCGCTTGGCCGCGTAGTAGGTGATGACCAGGGTGAAGGCCACGAAGGCCAGGAAGAAGCCGATGGACACGGCGTTGGGTTGGCCGATGGTGGAGGTGAACTCGTTCATTTCGCCTTCCCTCTCATGCCGTCGACGAGGTCGCGCACGGACTCGTCGTAGACGCTGTTGGCCCAGGCCACGTAGATGCCGGTCAGCACGCAGGCCGAGAGAATGACGGCCAGCCCCACGGGCACCCCGAGGGTCAGGTGCTCACCGACCTTGAGGGCCAGGAGATCGCGGCGAAAGGCCAGAATCAGGATGAAGCCGAAGTAGACGATCAGGATGAGGGTGCTGAGAACGGCCGATACGGCCCTCTTCCTGGTGACGAGTTCCTGGAATCGCGTCTGATCCAGGCTGCCGATGGACACGATTGGCATATAGTCCTCCCTTGCTGCGGTGATACGATGGTCCGGCTCATTCCGGTCGCTCCTTTCGTACCATAGTTCACAAGGGAGGCACGCCTTTCTCGGTCAGAGGGACGATGGGCCTCCTGTACGGCGCGTCGCCATCGACGCCCCGCAACAGGCCACTGGCCTGCGCCACGACGCCACTGGCCGTCGCCTCCCCGCGCCGGGCCTTGCCGACCGCCTGATTTGTCAGACCCATACATCTCGCCGGGACGGGTCAGCAACGTCGATCCCGTCGGTCAGCCCTCGGCGAACGGCGCATTTTGGGGGGCGGATGCACATCCGTACGCAACCTGAGTCTTGTCTGGAAACATCGAATATGCAATACTACTTACTGAAAATTCGTAAGACAGTTGTATGACAAGCGCATCGATACCGGAGCTCCCATGTCCATGCCCCCCGTAATCCTGATCATCGAGGATGAAGATTTTCTCCGCTCCTCGCTGGCCGACTACCTGGAGGACCACGGCCATACGGTCATGACGTCCCCCAACGCCGAGGACGGTTTGCGTCAGGTGGAAACGGGCCAGCCCCAGATCTGCATCGTGGACATGCGCCTGCCCGACATGAACGGCAACGAGTTCATCCTGCGCGCCTGCCGCCTCGATCCCAAACTCAGGTTCATCATCTTCACGGGCTCGGTGGAATACAACCTGCCCGAGAGCCTGTCGGCCATCGGACTGACCACGTCGGATATCCTGTTCAAGCCCCTGACGGACATGAACGTCCTGCTCACCAAGATCGCCGAGTTCGCGCCCGTCCCCTGACCCCCTCGCCTTCGCCTTGAATTTCCTGGGAATTTCCATTAGGTGCAAAGCGGTTTCCGACCACCGCCCACCAAGGACTGCACATGCGCATCGGACTCGCCACCGCACCCGTTCCCGCGTCCATCGACGACGCCGTCGAGACGATACTCGGCTACATCTCCCATGCGGCGTCCTTCGACGTCGAACTCCTCTGCTTTCCCGCGGCGTATCTGCCCGGGCTGCGTGGCCGGAAATTCCGCATCCCGCTCTGCGAACAGCACCAGATCCGTGAGGCCCGCGACCTCATCCGGCGGAAGGCGGCCGAACATTCCATCGGCGTCATCCTGCCCATGGAATGGCCCTCGGACAAGGGCCTCTTCAACATGGCCCAGGTCATTTCGCCCACCGGCGGCATTTTGGGGACGCAGTGCAAGATCCAGCTCGATCCCGGCGAGGAGGACATCTATGTCCCCGGCAAGGGCAGGCGGATGTTCGAAATGGCGGGGGTCAGGTTCGGCGTGGTCATCTGCGACGAAGGCTGGAAATACCCGGAAACCGTGCGCTGGGCCGCGCGACGCGGGGCCAGCATCGTTTTCCACCCGCAGTGCACGGGCAGCAACGTGGCCGGGCATACGCCCCGGCACTGGTGCGACCCCGACGCGCCCTACTATGAAAAGGCCATGATCTGCCGCAGCGCGGAGAACGGCGTCTACTTCGCCAGCGTGAACTACGCCCTGGCCTGCCAGGAGTCGGCCACGAGCGTCATCGCTCCCGACGGCACCTGCCTGGCCCACCAGCCCTACGGACAGGCCGGCCTGCTCATCCAGCTGGTGGAAACGGACCTTGCCGACAACCGCTCGGCCGACCGCTTCGCCCCGGAACGCTACTGAAGCCTCTCACAGATCAAGCCCGAACTTCCTCATCTTGTTGCGCAGGGTGACCCTGGTCACACCGAGCACCCGCGCGGCCTCGCTCTTGTTGTGGCCGACCTGTTCCAGGGTGCGCGCGATGGCCTCGCGCTCTGCGTCCTCCAGGGACAGCCCTGCGGCGTGTCCGGGGCCATCCTGCCCCTGCTCGTCGACGCGCAGACCCGCGGGCAGGTCCCTTTCCGTGATCGTGTCGCCCGGGGCGAGGATGACGGCCCGCTCCACGGCGTTCTCCAGCTCGCGCACGCTGCCCGGCCAGTCGTGGCGCAGCATGAGGTCCATGGCGCGGGGGGAGAACCCGCGGAAACTCTTGCGGTTGCGCTGGGCGAAGCGGTCGAGAAAATGCCTGGCCAGGAGCGGGATGTCCTCAAGCCTTTCGCGCAGGGCCGGAACGCGCAGGGCGATGACGTTCAGGCGGTAGTAGAGGTCCTCGCGGAAATGCCCCGCGGCCA
>JANJWV010000055.1 GCA_024709365.1 Desulfomicrobium sp.
GGAGGTGGTCAGGATGGAAGTAATGAAGTCCTCGTCGGCCACCTGCACGCCGGTGATCCCCGTGCCGCCGCGGCGCTGCTGGCGGTAGTTGTCCAGGCTCGTGCGCTTCAGGTACCCGTTGCGGGACAGGGTGATGACCACGGGCTCGTCGGGGATGATGTCCTCGATGTCGATGGAGTCGGGGTCGTGGGTCAGGATCTCGGACTTGCGCGGCGTGGCGAAGGTGTCGCGCAGCTCATGGAGCTCCTGCCGGATGACGGATTTGAGGACTTCGGGGTTCTCGATGACGCTGGTCAGGTACTCGATCTGCTTGAGGAGCTCGGCGTATTCCTCCAGGAGCTTCTCGCGCTCGAGGTTGGTCAGGCGCTGCAGGCGCATGTCGAGGATGGCCTGGGCCTGGATCTCGGACAGGCCGAAGCGCTCGCGCAGGCGCTCCTTGGCCTCCTGCGGCGTGCGGGAGGCGCGGATGAGGCTGACCACCTCGTCGATGTGGTCTAGGGCGATGCGCAGGCCTTCGAGAATGTGGGCGCGGTGCTGGGCCTTCTTCAGGTCGAAGCGCGAACGCCGGATGATGACCTCGCGGCGGTAATCGAGGAAATACTCGAGCACCTGCTTGAGGTTCAGGAGCTGCGGCCGGTTGTTGACCACGGCCATCATGTTGATGCCGAAGCTCGTCTCCAGGGACGTGTACTTGAAGAGCTGGTTGATGATGACGTCGGAGAACACGCCCTTCTTCAGGTCCATGACGATGCGGATGCCCTTCATGTCGGACTCGTCGCGCAGGTCCGAGATGCCCTCGATCTTGCGCTCGTTGACGAGCAGGGCGATCTTCTCCACCAGGGTGGACTTGTTCAGGGCGTAGGGGATCTCGCGGACCACGATGGATTCGAGGTCGCCCTTGCGCTTCTCGATCTCGACGCGGGAGCGGATGCGCACGGAACCGCGGCCCGTGTGGTAGGCCTCGCGGATGCCGGCCCGGCCGTAGAGCAGGGCGGCCGTGGGGAAGTCCGGGGCCTTGATGTAGCGCATGAGCTCGTCGATGGAGGCCTGCGGGTTGTCCAGCAGGTGCAGAGTGCCGTCCACCACCTCGCCCAGATTGTGGGGCGGGATGTTGGTGGCCATGCCCACGGCGATGCCCGAGGAGCCGTTTATGAGCAGGTTGGGCACCTTGGTCGGCAGGACCGAGGGCTCCTGCAGGGAGTTGTCGTAGTTGGGCCGAAACTCCACCGTGTCCTTCTCGATGTCGGCCAGGAAGGAGCCGGCCAGCCGCGACATGCGCGCCTCGGTGTAACGCATGGCCGCCGCGGCGTCGCCGTCGATGGAGCCGAAGTTGCCCTGCCCGTCGACCAGGGGGTCGCGCATGTTGAAGTCCTGGGCCATGCGCACCAGGGCGTCGTACACGGCCGCGTCGCCGTGGGGGTGGAATTTACCGATGACGTCGCCGACCACGCGGGCGGACTTCTTGTAGGGCCGGTTGTACGTGTTGCCCAGCTCGTGCATGGCGAAGAGGATTCGCCGGTGCACGGGCTTGAGGCCGTCGCGCACGTCCGGGATGGCCCGGCCGATGATGACGCTCAGCGAATATTCCAGGTAGGATTTCTGCAGTTCTTTCTCGATGCTGATGTTCGACACATCCACCTCAGTTCATTGTAAAATCTATTGAGTTCGCCCTAGATGTCGAGGTCCGTGACCAGGAGCGCGTTGCGTTCGATGAATTCGCGCCGGGGCTCGACCTTGTCGCCCATGAGCTTGCCGAAAAGCTCGTCGGCCTCCACCGCGTCCTCGATGCGGACCTGCAGCAGGGTGCGGACCTCGGGGTTCATGGTCGTGCCCCAGAGCTGTTCGGGGTTCATTTCGCCCAGGCCCTTGTAGCGCTGCACGTTCACGCCCTTCTGGGCCAGATCCAGGACCTGTCGCAGCAGGTCGAAGGGCCCGACGGCCTCGAATTCCGCATCCTTGTGGCGGATGGTCCAGGTCCCGCCGGGGCAGACTTCCCGGATTCTGGACTGCAGTTCCAGGGCGCGACGGTAGCGCTTGGAGTGGAAGAACTCCACGCCCAGGCGGATGACGTGGTTGTTGGAGTCGACGAAGCGCAGGTAGTGGCGCGCCTCGCTGTCCAGGGCCTCTCCGTTGCCGGACTCGTCGTGCTCGCTGACCAGCTCCAGGGCGTACCCGCCCCCGGCCATGTGCGCGACGAAGGCTTCGTCGGGGCCGCTCTCCCGCAAGGCGTCCGGCTCAAGGGGGGCCGGCGCGTTCACGACCCGCATGAACAGCCCCTCAGGGATGCCCATGTTGGCCACGTCCTCGGCCAGGTCGCGCAGGGCCAGGGCTGTGTTGAGCAGGTTGGTCAGCTCCTCGCCGGCCACGGGCTCGCGGCCCTCGATGACGAGGCTGACTTCCTCGGCCACGCGCTGGACCAGGAACTGGCTCATCTCGGCCTCGTCCTTGATGTAGCGCTCGAAGCTGCCCTTGTGCACGCGGTACAGGGGCGGCTGGGCGATGTAGAGGTAGCCCTGGCGGATGAGCTCCTCGTAGTGGCGGAAGAAGAAGGTCAGGATCAGGGTGCGGATGTGCGCCCCGTCCACGTCGGCGTCGGTCATGATGATGATCTTGTGGTAGCGCAGGCGCGCCAGATCCACGTCGTCCTCGCCGATGCCGGCGCCCATGGCCGTGATGAGGGCCTTGATCTCCTTGTTCTGGAGCATCTTGTCGAAACGGGTCTTCTCCACGTTCAGGATCTTGCCGCGCAGGGGCAGAATGGCCTGGAACTTGGGGTTGCGGCCCTGCTTGGCCGAGCCGCCGGCCGAGTCGCCCTCGACGATGAAGACTTCGCTCTCGGCCGGGTCCTTGCTCTGGCAGTCGGCCAGCTTGCCCGGCAGGGAGTTGTCGGACAGGGCGCCCTTGCGGCGGACCAGCTCCTTGGCGCGGCGGGCCGCGTCGCGGGCGCGGGCCGCGTCGATGACCTTCTCGATGATCAGGCGCACGTCCTTGGGGTTCTCGCCGAAGAATTCGTTCAACTTCTCGTAGACGATGGTCGCCACGTAGCCGGCCACCTCGGAGTTGCCGAGTTTGGTCTTGGTCTGGCCCTCGAACTGCGGGTTGGGGATCTTGACGCTGATGATGGCCGTCAGGCCCTCGCGCACGTCGTCGCCCGAGACCTTCTGCTTGAGCTTCTTGGGCAGGTCGGCGCTGTTGCTGATGTAGGTGTTGATGGCGCGGGTCAGGGCCGTCTTGAAGCCCTGCAGGTGGGTGCCGCCTTCGCGGGTGCGGATGTTGTTGGCGAAGGTGTACACGTTCTCCTTGTACCCGGCCGTGTACTGCAGGGCGAAGTCGATGCTCACGCCCTCCATCTCCCCGGAGCCGCTGACGATGCGGTGGATGCCGTTGTCCAGGTTCTTGTTCTTGACGAAGAGGGGCAGGCCGCCGTCGTACTTGTATACGTCGCGGTTCTGGGACTTCTCGTCGAAGAACTCGATCTTGATGCCGGGGTTGAGGTAGGCGAGCTCCTCGAAGCGCTTGGCCAGCACGTCGTACTGGAAGTCGAGCTCCTCGAAGATTTCCTCGTCGGGCCGGAAGCGCACCAGTGTGCCGGTCTTGTCGGTCTCGCCGACCACGGCCAGGGGGGCCTGGGGCACGCCGCGCACGTAGCGCTGGTAGTGCCGCTGGCCGCCGCGGCTGACCGTGACCTCAAGGTACTCGGACAGGGCGTTGACCACGGACACGCCCACGCCGTGCAGGCCGCCGGACACCTTGTAGGTGTCGTTGTCGAACTTGCCGCCGGCGTGGAGCACGGTCATGACCACTTCCAGGGCCGGCTTCTTCTCCTTGGGGTGCATGTCCACGGGAATGCCGCGGCCGTTGTCGACGATGCTCACGGAGTTGTCCATGTGCACGGTGACCTTGATGTGGTCGCAGTACCCGGCCATGGCCTCGTCGATGGAGTTGTCGATGACCTCGTAGACGAGGTGGTGCAGGCCGTTGATGTTGGTCGAGCCGATGTACATGGCCGGCCGCATGCGGACTGCGGACAGGCCTTCGAGGACGGTGATGTTGTCCGCGGTATAGGTAGATGTTTTTGTCATATATTCACAATATCCCGTTTCTCTAAGCGCTCACAGTTCTTTGCGCTCTCTTCTGATTGATTTACGTCCCATTTTTCGAATTCAATTCCGGCATCAAAGGGGAGGCCAAAAGGGATGCCGCAGAAGCTCAGCTTAAACTTAAAACCCTTATTCCAACCATCTTTTTTTCCGCGCGAAGTGTTCATCCAAACTCTCCTTGAGCTTCATCATCCAGCTCGAAAAGTACTGTGAGGGCCACTTGGGGAGTTTAGAGTTCCTCTTCGCTGTAATACGTGTCTTCGGTGATCTCCACGGGCATGGTGATGATCATGTAGTTGGGGTCGTCCTTGCCCGTGATGCGGCAGGGCTCCGAGGAGCCGACGAAGGAGAAGGTCAGGGAGTCGGACACGAAGTGGCCCAGGATCTCCAGGATGACCTTGGTCGGCAGGGC
>JANJWV010000056.1 GCA_024709365.1 Desulfomicrobium sp.
TCTGCGTCACGGCCTCCGCTGCCCTGGCCGGGGACACCGACCCGCTCTTCATCAACCTGACCAGCGACGACCCGCACCGCGCCGAGATGGCCATCACCTTCGGCAAAGCACAGATGGGACTTGGGCACCCGTTGACCATCTTCCTCAACGACAAGGGCGTTTTCGTGGCCTCCGTCACCCAGGCGCCGCGGTTCGCCAAGCACCAGGAAATGCTGGCCGATCTGGCCGCCAAGGGTGCGACCATCCTCGTCTGCCCGATGTGCACCAAGCAGTTCGGCCTCAAGGAGGCGGACTTCGTGAAGGGTCTGCAGCTGGGTCGCCCGGACCTGACCGGCCCCGCCCTGTTCAAGGACAACACCAAGACCCTGTCCTGGTAGTCTGCGGATCCCCGGCCCCCGACCAGGGGCCGGGGAACGATGACGACACCGCCTCATGTGGAACAGTGACGCAGCCATGGACAACCCGTCCGGCACCTCCACTCGCCGGGAATAAGGACCTCATTCATGAAAAAGTGCCTCCTCGTTCTTCTCCTCCTCGCCCTGAGCGCCTGCGCGCAGAAGACCGCCACGCCGACCGACGCCCAGGGTCACGGGCACGGACACGGGCACGCCGCGACCCAGGCCAAGAGGTCTTCTGGCGTCCCCGAACATTTTCCGGCGACCCCGCAGCAGAACCCCTCGCTGAACGGGCGGGTCTACACGCTCAGCTCGTATTACGCCAAAACCTACGAGGACCTCAGGGTCATCTCGTCAGCCGTCAAGAGCAAGGACACGGCAGCCCTTCAGGCCATGGTCTCGACGGGTAGCGCCTTCGTGGCCCCGAAGGCCTCGTCCGTCGTCATCGAGGACGCCTTCACCCCGGCCGGCGACCTGCCGGTAGTCAAATTTCGGTTCCTGCAGGAGTCCGGTGAAGGCTTTACCTACAAATCGTACCTCTATGAATTCCAACCGGACTCCATGTGAGCACAAGCACGGAGTCAACACATTGAGAATAGGCAGAGTATTTAATGTAGCCGCTTGACGATACGATCAAAATCGCTAATAATAATAATTACCGAATCTAATAACTATACAATAAATTCGGACAAATTTGATCAACAATGATACGTCAGATGGCAAGGGCCCGACGACCGGGACCTGAAGCATGAGAAAGCGTAATGAGCACGCCGACGGGACGATGATCCTGCGGACGCAGATTCGAGACTGACATACTTTACGGGAGTCCGCGCCATGAAAAGACGACAGTTCATCAAGCAGGCGGCACTGGGTACAGTGGCCCTGACCGTGGGCCTGAAAGCCCCGTTCCTGCTCCGGGATGCCTCGGCCCAGCAGACGGGGCCCATACGATTGGGGATGGTCACGGCCGACGTCGAGATGGTGGATACCAGGCTGGTGCCCCACTGGGTCTACACCGTCAACCCGGTCAGCTCCGGGAACCCCGGCCAGCCCGGCCTGCCCGGGCCCATGATCTTCGCCCACGAGGACGAGGAGATCGTCTTCGAGGTGCACAATTTCATCGATGACGGCCGCAAGAGGCGCTTCTCCGTGGTCGGCAACAATTTCATCGGCAACCCCTTCGCCAACCTGGTGCTCAGCCACGATGACGACCCCGGCAACCCGGAAGTCATCGACTTCGGAACCGGCACGAGCAACAAGGTCTCCGACCCGACCAAAGGCATCGCCTTCGGGCAGAGCGTGACGGTGACCATCGCCCCCTTCACCCTCAGGCCCGGATCCTACATCTACAAGGACCCGACCCTGGGCTACATCAGCCGGGTGCTCGGCCTGCACGGCGCGCTGACCATCCTGCCGTCCAGGGCGAACGGCCCCATCACCAACCCCTACCGGCTGACCGCCCGCCCCGGGGAGAACCCTCCGGCCAACGCGCTGTCCACGCCGAACGTCACGGCCCTGTTCAACGACCTCGGCGCAGGCACCCCGCTCCTTGGACCCGACGCCCTGTTCCCCGGCGAGAAGTGGTTCGCGACCACCGATGACGACCCGACCTACAACCCCAGCGGGTTGACGCCCGGTTCGGACATGGACTGGCACCACCACCATATCTTCCACCACCACCCCGTGCTGGAGAAGTACTACTACCGTACCAGGATCTGGGTCCATTCGGCCATCGACCCGGTGCAGCACGTCGCCATCATCAACAGGAACGGTCCGGTCCCGGCCCTGAACACCAGGACCGATGAGGAGTGGATCGAGGCCTTCCGCAACGAGCACCTGCCCCACTACTTCACCATCAACGGCCGCATGGGCGTCTACTCCGCCCACTCCCACGACATCTCGAACGTGTCGACCGTCGGACAGCCGGTGCTGATCCGCATGATCAACTGCGGGCTGGTCACGCACTCCCCGCACTTTCACGCCAACCACGTCTTCGTGACGGCCGACAACAACGCAGTGGGCGGGTTCATCCACTACACCGACCAGCAGGAGAACGGACAGGTCCTGGACTCCGACAACGTGGCCTTCGTCGACACCATCACCCTTGGCCCCGAGTCGCGCTACGATGTCGTCTTTCCCTTCACCAGGCCGCCGGACATCCCCAAGATTCTCGACGGAAACGGCATGCTCCTGCCCATAGCCGAGATCGCAAGGGAGGAGCTGGCCCTGGTGCTCGGCGGGGTGAAGCAGGACCCCCTGACCTACCCCATGCACTGCCACACGGAAATGGCCCAGACGGCCGCCGGCGGCAACTACCCGCAGGGCCAGGTGGTGCACTCGGAGTTCTTCGGCGAGTTCGGCACTTTCTTCAAGCCGCGCAGGCGGGGCTCCATCGTGCCGATCATCCAGCCGCTGCTGCTGGACAGCTAGGCCGACCGGGGACAGGCACCGACAACTGAGAGTTGAAGACAACGAAGGACGCGGTAGAGCGGAACGCCACCGCCGAAAGCCCAAGCGGAGTTCCTTCACGAATCTAAAAGTACTTGGGCAGGCAGGATACACGTATGGCAGACTATCAAGAATTCGGAGTGGATAGGCAGGGGTCCTTCATGCACGGCACGGAGGAGGAGCAGCGCGTCCACAACTACAAGCACATTTGTCCGCCCACAAACGGAGACCCGAATGGTGACGGGATCGGTTCCGAACCAGGCACTCCCAATCCGGATCCCGAAGCATTCACCATCATTGACGACATGCAGGTGAGGTTTCCTACAAGCCCTATTTTCAGCCCGGGCAACACCGTGACCTTCATCAGGGACGTGTACAGGGAAATTCACATTCCAATTCCTGCAAGTGTCCTTGAACGTGTCAATGAGAGGCTCACAGCGGAAGTTGGGAAAAACCTTGAGGACCAGGGGGGAGATAAAACAAACCGGCTCGAGATGTGGGTCATCGGGGCCAACATCCCAGGCTTTGGAGACATCGCGACCTACCCGTCCCAGCTGATCCGCGTCCGCCAGGGACAGTATGTCCGGGCCACGGCCAACAACCACCACGGCTCGCACACCATCCACTGGCACGGCATCGAGCCCACGTCCATGAACGACGGCGTGGGCAAGCACTCCTTCGAGATCGCCCAAGGCGACGACTTCATCTATCAATGGGTACCGCATCAGGCCGGGACGTTCTTCTTCCACTGCCACAAGAACACGGTTCTGCACTTCGAGATGGGCATGTTCGCGCTGCTCATCGTCGACCCGGACGTCCCGGGCGCGCCCTTCGCCACGGGCGGACCGGGCGTGGTTGCCGGCAGGCTCGACGTCGACAACGGGTTCGACCCGAACGGCGTGAACTTCATCAACTACCACCAGGAAAAGATCTGGGTCGCCGACGACATGGACTCCCGCTGGCACTTCAACGAGAACGGCGCCAACGAGGGTCATGACCACAACATGCAGGACTGCGACAAGGCCGCCCCCATGGCGGCGGGAACGTTCTACCAGTTCAATCCCAACCGCATGAACCTCAACCTCTTCAAGCCCGACATCTTTGCGGTGACCGGGGTCTTCCTTGACTACGGAAATACAGGCCCCCAAAGAGGCGATGTGGAGTTCGGCAACCCCTTCCAGGGCAACATCGCCATAGGCAACGCGGGCAACCCGAACCTTGGCCTCGTGCAGGTCAACGCCCTGGCCGGCCAGAAGATCCTCATCCGCTTCCTGAACGCCAGCTACTCCATCGTGGACCTTCGCCTGCCCGTTGACTGCTTCGTCATCGCCATGGGCGGCATCCCGCTGGGCGCCACGGACAAGACCAAGTACTCCCGCCCTTACCGGCTGCCCAAGGGCTCGGCCCTGTCGTCCATCAGCGCGCGGCGCTTCGAATTGATGATCGACATGGACGACCTCGGCACAGGGGCCCCGCTCGTCTTCGACCCATCAAACCCCACGTTCATCCACGCCACCCTGACCTACTACGACTGGATCAAGGGACGCCCGGGAGGCAAGCGAGCCATCGTGCGCATTCCCATCAATCTTCCGTAAGGAAAGCATTTTCTTTGGAGAGGAACCCGTCAACAAGGAGATACAGACCATGATCAGCATCAAGAAAACCGTAGCCACCCTGGCGACCCTTCTGGTTCTCCTGGGTTCCGCTTCAGGCCTCATGGCTCAGAGTCAGACTTTGGGGCTCCCCGAAGTACCCCACGGCTATCCCGCCTACTTTCAGGACAGCACCGGTCTTAAGCTTGAGTTGTGTCTCGACAACGCCACAATGTGCTTTTTCGATCCCGTCACTGATCCGAACAATGCCTTCGCCAACCTCATCGGCTGGGAAGGCGAGGCGTTCTGGTTCCTGGCCGAAGCCACCGGGACGCTTCCGGGCCCGAGCGGAGACGAGGCCCTTCTGGTTCTTGGCATCGAAGCCACGTACGGTGGGAGTGAGGCCGTCGTCGACGGCGGCCAGATCTCTTTCGGCCGGTTGAGGATCCGAATCGATACGAATGACTCGGGAGCTGGAGTGTACCGGATCCTGCATCCCTACGGGGAAGAGATTATAGTTGCGGAGGCTGCCGACACAAAGGGCATCAATTTCACTCGTGACACCGGCGCCGTGAACGTCCTCGACCCGGCTGCCGCCTTCAACGGCACCCTCATGAGCGACGTCATGAACCCCGGCCGCGCGCTTCCCCTGAATGCGACCGCCTTCCTGACCTGGCCTGATTACGAACAGAACGCGAGCCTGCAGGAGCAGTTCACCTACGCAAACGGCACCACGGTGACCAGGCAGTACATCGGCATGCCCGTACCTAATACCGTGGTCGGGAGCCCCTACGGCGCCGACAGAAACCGCTTCATCGTCCAGAAGCAGAACGGCCAGAACTGGGATACCCTCCTCGATACCGATCTGTTCACGATCCACGGTCGGGTATTCGTGGACAGGACCATCGTGGCGAAGACGACCTACGGGGACCAGCCTCCCGTGCAGATGCTCGCAGGGCACGGCCCCATCAACCGCGCCACTCCTTTCCTTGAGGGGAGCAACACCACGATAACTGGTGCGCTCGTTCCCGATTACCCTGTCGGCTACCCAATGTGGTACGAGGACATGTCAGGACTCAAGCTGACGATCACCTTCCCGCCCATGGGTATCTCCGAACCCGCGAACGCCTCGATACCCGAGCAGGCCGCCCTGGCCACCGGAGGAGAGACCTTCTACTGGTCGGCCTTGGCGCTCCAGAGGGATTTCGTTGCCGGATTCGACGCCTCCGTGGAATTCGCCATGGAGGGGACATTCGGCGGTGACGAGTCACTGGTGGACGGCAACCAGATCGCCTTCGGACGGACACGCATCCGCATCGACACCCCGTCCGTCGGCACCTACACCGTACAGCACCCGTACGGGAACAACACCTTCGAAGTGACCAACGCGACGGAAGGCATCAACTACACTGCCGACGTCGGCGGCGGCGACCCCTTCAACCCCGATGCCGCCTTTATCGGTGCGCTCTACGGCACTATCGGCCCCGACTTCCTGACCTGGACCACGTTCGACCCGAACATCACCCTGAACGACCCGCTTCTTGTGAAGACAGTGAACGGCACGAGGTTCAGCTACGTCGGTGACCCGGCCACTCCGCACCCCGTCAAGGGAGGACGCTACAGAAACGACGTCCTGATCACCGGCCCGAACAACATCAACTTCACCATCACCGACTTCACGGTGACCGGTCAGGTTTTCAACCAGGGTCTCGGCTTCCTGCCGTCGATCTACCTCCTGCTTGATGAATGATACGGCAACACGTCCGGGCGTGGCACACACGCCCGGACGGCCAGAGTGAATGAACTTTGAAAATACGGAGCATTTGCCTTCTGATCTGGGCCCTTCTCCCTCTGGGGGCGGCCGCCCAGGAAATGCCGGAAGCCCCGCCGCAGGACGCGGCCAAGGTTGTCTGGCAGGAAAACGGCCGCAGGATGCAGGCCTGGACCACATTCGACGAGATTGCGGTCTTTCGGGGACGAGTCCGTGACAAGGTGGACTCGGAGATTTTTCGGCAACAGATGCGGGGCACCGCCCCGAAGAGAGACATACTGACCATGACGCCCTTCGTATCCATGCTCCGCACGCAGAAGCTCGACGCTTCCCGGTTCGCCTCCAGGCGCGGCATGGATACCCTTGTCCGGCGTACGCCGGAAGCTCCCCCGCGGCCCGTCAGCCCGGTCTTCTACACGACGGGGCGGCGCGATGCCGCAGCGGGCATGGCCTTGACGGGCGAGGTCGTGACCACCTTCGCGCAGCAGCCGACGCCAGCCCAGCTGGAAGACATCGAACGGCGTTTCAACGTGTCGCTGACGCGGTCCGTGACTCCTCGTTCCTACATTTTCGAAGCCGAGACGCCCTGGCTGTCACTCCAGGCCGCCAACGCACTGAACCGCTCCGGCCTGGTGGCCGAGGCCTCGCCGCACTGGCTCAAGCTCAAGGCCCGGCGACTGACCAACGACCCCCTCTCCCCGCAGCAGTGGCACCTCTCGAACACGGGCCAGCTCGGCGGTACGCCCGGGGCCGACGGGAACGTGCTGCCGGTGTGGGAAGGGTTCACGGGCAACGCGTCGAATGTCGTGGCCATTGTCGACGGCGCCGTGGAGATCGGCCACGAAGACCTGCAGGCCAATGTCCGGCCCGGACTGAGCTACGATTTCGTGGCCGACGAGGCAGACCCCACCGACGCTTCGGACGACCCGCACGGCACTGCCTGCGCAGGCATCGCCGCCGCCAGGGGCTTCAACGGGCTCGGCGTCGTCGGCGCGGCCCCCGAAACCGGCCTGGCCGGTCTGCGCCTGCTGGGCGCGGAGACGGACTTCAACGAATTTCAGGCCTTCAGCCGCAACAGCACCGCCATCTCCGTCTACAGCAACAGCTGGGGGCCCGATGACGACGGCATGCGTCTGGAAGGCCCCGGCCCCCTGGCCCTGGAAGCCATCCAGAGCGCCACCGCCCACGGACGCGACGGCAAGGGATGCGTCATCGTCTGGGCCGGCGGCAACGGACGCCAGGATTTGGACAACAGCAACTACGACGGCTACGCCAACCTGCGCCAGGTCATCGCCGTGGCGGCCAGCACGGACAGGGGAGAACAGGCCCCCTATTCCGAGCCCGGCGCGAACATCCTGCTGAACGCGCCTTCGGACGGCGGGATCGCCGACATCACCACCACGGACCAGACGGGCCAGCCCGGGTACTCTTTTTCCGAGTACACCAGCCTCTTCGGCGGAACCTCGGCGGCGGCGCCCCTGGTCTCGGGCGTGGCGGCCCTCATGCTCGAAGCCAACCCGCAGCTGTCCTGGCGCGACGTGCGCTGGATCCTGGCCGAAACGGCGCGGCAGAACGACCCGTCCCACGCGGACTGGACCCTCAACGGCGCCGGGATGCACGTCAACCACGCCTACGGCTTTGGGACCGTGGACGCCAAGGCGGCCGTTGACACGAGCGCCGGCTGGCCCGGTCTGGGCCCGGAACGGACCGTGATGGCCGAGACCCGGCCGGGCGCGCTCATCCCCGACAATTCAGAAACGGGCGCGTCGTCCACGCTGCGGATCGACGACGACTTCGTGGTCGAGCACGTCGACATCTGGTTCAGCGCCGCCGACCACCCCCGCTGGGGCGACTTGGAGATCACGCTGACCTCCCCCGCAGGCACGACCAGCGTCCTCTCGCAGCTGCACCCGTCCGGCGGGACGTACTTTTATGACAACTGGCGTTTCGGCTCCGTGCGGCAACTGGGCGAGCGCTCCGCAGGGGCCTGGACCTTGACGGCGCGGGACAGGCGCAGCGGGCAGACCGGAACTTTCGAGCATTGGAAACTGGAGATTCACGGGCATGACGCCCCAGGCGGCCCCGGCCGCGTCGACATCACCCCGGCCCTGATGCTGCTGCTTCAGGACTGAAGCCAGTCAACTTCTCACACAGGAAATGGTGCCCAATGGCTGGTCGGAAATTTTCAGCATCGCGACACAGGAAAGCGTTCGCCAGGTTCTGCCTGTTCCTGACGATCCTGTGGACCCTGTCGCCCCTGACCAGCTTCGCGCAAGTGGGAGCCGACCCCGAGACGCTGATCCCCCCTGCGCTCAACGCCACTGAGGCCCCCCTGCCCGACCTGACGGGCATTGTGGCCAACAACACCGCCGCGCTCATCCTCGGCAAGGCGCTCTTCTGGGACATGCAGCTCGGCAGCGACAGTCTGGCCTGCGCCAGCTGCCATTTCCACGCCGGCGCCGACAACCGCGTCAAGAATCAGCTGAGCCCCGGTCTGCTGCGGGTCAACAACCCCTCAAGAGCGGGCGAGCCCGACACAGCGTTCGGCAACGCCCAGGGACAGACGCCCTCGCGCAAGGTAGCGGCCCCCAACTACCAGCTGACCGCGTACGATTTCCCCTTCCGCCGCTTCGCCGACATGGAGGACAGGAACTCCGCCCTGATCTACGACACCAACGACGTGGCGTCTTCGCAGGGCTCCTTCGGCGGGTTCCTCCTGGAGACCGACCCGGATCCGGCGCGCTTCCCGGATTTCTGCGGCGGCAACGACACCACCTTCGAGGTGTCCGGGGTGCCCGTGCGCAAGGTCGAGCCGCGCAACACGCCCACGACCATCAACGCGGTCTTCAACCACCGCAACTTCTGGGACGGCCGCGCCAACAACATCTTCAACGGCGTGACGCCCTTCGGCGCGGCCACGCCCAACGCGCGCGTCGTGGTCTTCAACGCCACCAGCCAGCTCGACCTCGAAGCCATGGCCCTGGACAACGCGAGCCTGGCCTCCCAGGCCGTTGGGCCGCCCCTGAGCGTCTTCGAGATGGCCTGCTCGGGCCGCACCTTCAAGGACCTGGGCCGCGGCATGCTCGACCTGATCCCGCTCGGCAAGCAGAACATCGACGCAAACGACAGCGTGCTCGGCGCCGCGAACGGCCTGCGCAACGCCAACGGCACCGGCCTGAACACGACCTACAGGGAACTGATCCGGGCGGCCTTCGACCAGCGCTACTGGGGAGGCGACGGCACGGGCAACTTCACCGTGACGGACGACGCCGAACCCATCATCATCACCGGCGACCAGGGCGTCG
This sequence comes from Desulfomicrobium sp., assembly GCA_024709365.1. Taxonomy (GTDB): domain Bacteria; phylum Desulfobacterota; class Desulfovibrionia; order Desulfovibrionales; family Desulfomicrobiaceae; genus Desulfomicrobium. The sequence goes on from JANJWV010000056.1 coordinate 9,512, forward strand.
GCTACACGCAGATGGAGCACAACTTCCCGATGTTCTTCGGCATCGCCATCATGCTCTACGAGGCCACCCTGGTGTCCGACCAGGCGCCCTACGACGCGTTCGTCAGAGCCAACCCCGATCTGCAGAACGCCACCGTCGAGGAAGTCGAGGTGGAAAATGAAGGCCTGCCCCTGGCCAACGCCACGGTCAACTTTGTGGCCGGCTTCGGCCAGCGCGAACTCCTCGGCCTGGACGTCTTCATGAACAAGGGCCAGTGCATCGCCTGCCACAACGGGCCAGAATTCACCAGCGCATCCGTCCGCCAGCGCGGCGGCCCCAACGGAGAACTGATCGAGTTGATGGGGGCTGAAGGCAACCTCCCCTACGACGGCGGCTTCTACAACATCGGCGCCAGGCCTTCCTCCGAAGACCTCGGCATCGGCGGAAACAACCCGGCCGGGCCCTTGTCCATCGTGCGCCAGATCCAACAGGCAAATGACCCGACCAATCCTTTCGTCCAGGCCGGCGTCATCCTTCCGACCACCCGCATCGTAGTCGACGGCGCCTTCAAGACCCCGACCCTGCGCAACGTGGAACTGACCGGCCCCTATCTGCACAACGGAGGACTCTCGACCCTGAGACAGGTCGTGGAGTTCTACGACCGCGGCAGCGACAGCAGGAACGTCACCGGCATCGACAGCTGCGACCCCTTCGGCGGCGCGGACGAATCCGGCTTCGGCAACGCATCGGCCAACGGCGCCCAGTGCTCCAACCTCCACCCGGCTATCGTCCCCCTGGCCCTGACCGAAGCGGAGATCGACGCCCTGATAGCCTTCATGATCGCCCTGACCGATCCACGCGTCAGAAACGAATCCGCCCCCTTCGATCATCCGGATTTGCCGATCCAGAATGGACACCAGGGGGATCAGCTGAGCGTGATCACTGTAGAAGTGAATGCCACGGACGGGTTTGCGGATGGAGTGCGGGCCAAGGACTTGTACCTCGTGCTGCTGGCAGTAGGAGCATCTGGCCGCCAAGCCCAGGACCTGCCCCTTCTGGATACCTTCTTGAGCTTGAACCCGTTCAGCTTGGGGTTGCCAACACCTGTAATCCCGATCATTTCTCCGATATTGTTAGAAAATTGATATTTCAAACCTAACGAACAAACCTTGCTCAGCAATTTAGAATGATTAGTAAAACATATAAACGAGAAAACGAGATCAAAAGAACCATACTTCTTAAATTCCTCATGAAAACGGTGCAAAATTGAGAACTGGAATACCGAAAAAAGTCTCGCACTCTACCAATGACAGGATATGAGAACTCAATGTTTTGAACCCATTGAATTTAAGACAATGAAACATATTTTATTTATCTCTATATTGTTATTTATGGCTTGCAATTTAGCCAATGCTATGCCTAGCTTGGATCAAAGAAAAGATTTGAGTTTTGAAAACAAAACAATGAGTGAGGCCTTTGATCTAATAACTAGTGTATTGAATATTAATATTGAGACAAAAGGTAGAATTCCGAAAAAATCAATTGATTTCTCTGTGGAAAACGCGACAAAACAACAACTGTTAACTGAAATCATGCACGCATATAGTATAAAAAATTTCTCTCTTTATTTTGACAATTCTACCAGAACTCTCCGTGTTACAATTTTAGACAGGGAAGAATTTAATTTGAAATCTGCGAAGATAAAAAATGAATCAACATCAAATTTAGTATTTGTAGATTCGGATATCACGCAGGTAAAGACTTTAACTCCAGAAGAACTAAAAAAATTAGCAAATGCAAGTGAAACAGGCTTAACAATTGCTCATACTGATAATGCAGAGCACGTCGCTAACCCTTTGAATTTTGAACAACTTCTCGAATTAGAGGAAAAGTATAGAAAATCAGAACAATCGATTGATTTATTGAACTTCTCTCCGAAAACACTATCTGAAGAAGAGCTACACAAACTTCCTAGGACGAGTCAATTTAAACTTAACGAGCTTGAGCAGCCAACAACTCTTTCATCAGAGGTTATACAAATACTAAAAAATAAAAATGCAATTGATGAAGGCACAGCACGTTGGTTTTAGAATAATTTTTTGCAATTTTGAACTAATTTACATATATATCCTTTAACTTTTAACTAATTCACCAATCTTGGTTTTAAACGAACAGGAGGACAAGATGAAAATGAAGAGTATCGCTGCAATTTGTGGAATGATGATGGCTGCATTGATCTTGGTGGCACCAATGAATGCATTCGCGCAACAGACCGCGGTGGTCAATGTTGTAAAAGCTCTCCAGTCTACCAATAACTTACTCGTAACAGCAACTGAAGTTGGCGGCGCTTTTACTAATTCGACATTTATCATCCAAAACACTAACCCGCAGAAAAATGCCATGTTAGCAATTTTGCTTACAGCGAAAAGCACTTCTGCTCCTGCGGAAATTTTCTTCAACCCTGCAAACAACGTTATTACTGCCGTAGCTGTATCTGAATAACAATACAGAACGCGTACCAGCTCCCTTAACTAAAAGATAATATAAGCAGAAGATTTCCAACAAAGGAAATCTTCTGCTTTTCAATACCTACCCACACTATATCAACAAATCTTCGCGAACAGCCAGACCCATTTAATCATCTTTTTTTTGTTATCAGAAGTCCGCTCTTTAAATTCAAATCTACCGATCCCGCTGTCATCATAACAATCCAAAATTAACACAATAGTCCCATATTTCAGATTTCAAAGCCATTAGTGCCGTCCTTTGCGACTACATTATTACTAATAGTTTCAAAAAAATTGAAATATTATAGATCATTTGACTATATTTTAATGAGTTTAGATAAGCTCCAACGTCTTTCCTCGCAACTGATAAAGACTATCAAGAGTGATAGACGTTTTTTGCACTGGTTTTTCGCCTTTTCGGATTATAACAGCACTGTCCCAAATAGTCACCTCTGCAAATACTTCAGGAGTAGTCGCCGCCGCTATCACAATCTGAAATATGAGGTTGCTCATAGCAGGACGATCGTGCCACCGAGCATCAGACTGCTGCCAAATACCGCGCCAATGAGCCCACCCCCAATCTTCTATCACATAGAGGCCACCAGGCTTTAAGTAAGGAAACAGAACCTCAAACGAGTTCTTTGTTTGATGATAAAGATGGGAACAATCATCGATGATAAGATCAACCTCACCAGGTGCAAAACAGTTATCGATAATCTTACCCATTTGTGCACGATCATTCTGAGATACGCCATAGAACAACTGCAAACGATCGCCTAGACCATAATCCGTGATAAATGAGTCAAGTTCCACTATCGGATTGCAGAAGTCTATAGCCACCATTCGCTCCAGTCCTAGCGCTTCTGCAAGGTAAACAACTGATCCGCCTTGGAATATCCCTAACTCAAAAGCTTTCTTCACGTTGCTGGATCGGTAAATCTGCGTAAGCCTCTCTAGCATAGCGCGTGGCTTAAGGATCACAAGATGATCTCTGTCGGTCTTGTCTGCGTAGTAGTCGCCCAGCAGGCATTTGAAACGCAATTTATCTCCAACAAAAAATTCTTGATCATTCAACCAATGAACTTCTTTTCTTTCCATTGTGTCAACCCTATACCCGTTCGGAATTTATAATTATATCGCAATAACTGAATAAAATTTGAGCTTACTTCTTTATCTTACAAGCAAGTCAAAGAATAATGTAAAACAATTCAGCCTTTTTAAGTCAAAAATACATCTATCAGCACAAGCATTCGCTTCTTCTGCATAATTTTATGTAAATCATAGCATTCGTAAGTACACAATTTATTCGCAATTTCTGCAGTACAAAGACATATATACAGATGACATAAATCGACTACATCAAACGAAACAAGAGACAATGGCTGAATAAATTTCAAAGAAACCAGATTTATTTAATCGATATAATCAAGGAAACCGTCTTAAAAATTAACACCTGCGCTCATTCTGGGAAAGTAAAAAATTCAATTTTTCTATATCTTATATATAATTCTATATTGATTATTGATTTTAATTATTCATTCAAAGCGAACAGCGGTTTTCTTGTGACTATTACTTCGATTAAATCAGCCCTTATTCCAAAATCAATTGCATCAATATAAATAATAGTTGAAAATAAGCCTGAAGCTAAGGCAATATGATCACAAATATCATAACCCCAATCCCATGTAACTAGGGCCCCATCACTGGACACTGGAGATCCGTGATATCTTGGCTCTCCCTTTATATTTACAGTTCCATCTTCCAAAAGAAACGCACATTGCCTACTTGGATTATTTTTTAATATCAGAGGAACTGTAAATATATGCATCCCTCCAGGTCGCAACGTCCTTGCAATTTCTCGAAAAGCTTTTTTTGGAAAAAAAACATGCTCTAAAACGTCTTGAGTTATATGAATATCAATTGATTTATCTTCAAAACTTAGATCTTCAATATTTTCGCATCGGATTTCATTATGCGTCACCCCAGACGGAATATTAGGATAATACTGAGATGAAATGTAATTCTTGCACTTTTTTTTAATGAAATTCGAAACCGCGTTACTTGGAGATGACTCATGGATGACAAGATCATTCCAATTCGGTGCGTACATATTTATACAGTGAATCAAAGCTCGCTCCCTTGGAGAGGATCCACAATTTTTACATCTGTAAGTCGAACGAAAATTTGTGCTATAAGCAACAAATTTCACTTTTTTATCAGAACAGAAGCACAATCCCTCGTTTTCAAAGCAAGACATGAATAGCTCCTATATTTTACATAAATAGCATATAAATTATTTAAACTAATAACTTCTCCGATTTATAAATTCTAAGAGTGATTCCTTTTCTTTTATTTCCATCATTTAAACAAATTAAGAATTTATCGGATCTGAAATACTGATACCGCCTTACACTAAATCCAAATTTCTAAAAGCAGCACATAGGGTCGAGAAATGTGCCCAACGGATTTCAGGCACTAACAATACAAAATTTGGAAAATCTTCAGAAAATTGAACTTGTCACAGGCTATGAATAGGTTAACCACTAATGCCTAGCCAGGAAAGAAGGGTTAGCGAACGTACCCCTCCCCCTCCAAATACAACAAAATCACCTGCGCCGCCTCGGCAGGCGTCATCTCCGTACTGTCTATAGTCACCTCAGGATTGACCGGAGGGATATACGGGTCGTCGATGCCCGTGACACCTTTGACCAGCCCTGCCCTGGCCTTGGCATAGAGTCCCTTCCTGTCCCGCTGCTCGCACACCTCCAGCGGTGTGTTCATGAAGACCTCCACGACTCCCCCGAACTGACTGATGAGCTTTCTGTTGTGCTCCCGCGCTTCCGGATAGGGTGCTATGGGGGCGCAGATGGCGATGCCGCCGTTTTTGGTGATCTCGCTGGCCACGAAGCCGATTCGGCGCACGTTAAGTTCGCGGTGCTCCTTGGAGAAGGTCAGCTCGGAGGACAGGTTGCGGCGCACGATGTCGCCGTCGAGGATCGTCACGGGGCGGTCGCGCATTTCGAGAAAACGCGCCAGCAGAACCTTGGCCACCGTGGACTTGCCCGCGCCCGACAGGCCGGTCAGAAAGACGGTGAAACCCTGTTTGCTGCGCGGGGGATGAGCCCGCCTCAGTTCCTCCACCACATCTGGGAATGTGAACCAGGCGGGGATGTCTATGCCGTGTTCCAGCCTGTTGCGCAGTTCCTGCGAGGTGATGGCGAGCACATTCATGCCTTCCGTCACCTCATCTGCAGGCAGGTACTGCGCGCGCTCCTCCACATAGACCATTTCGCGCATGGGGATCATGGCGATGCCCGTCTCGCTCTCATGGGCGCTCACCAGGTCCTGGGCCGCGCCTTTCGGGTAGAACACCGCGCCGGTTTCAGCGAATGGGTCAGCCTGATCCTCCGCCACCACGAAATGGGTGCAGCCGTAATTGCGGCGGACCATTGCCTGCAGCAGGGCTTCCCGGGGGCCAGCCTTGCGTTGATACAGGGGCAGCAGCCCTAGGCTTATCATGTTGCGCGGGAACTGACGGACAAAGGCCTGGTAGGATCGTATGAGCGTGTACTGGTCCAGGTCGCCGTGGTACTGCACGCCCACGGCCGGGTGCAGCAGGATGGTCGCCCCGGCCTCCCGCGCGGCATTGGAGATCATCTCCTTGTGGGCGCAATGCAGATGCTGCTCACTCTGAAAGCCGATGACCTTGCGCCACCCGTTTTGCGAGAACCGGCGATGCATTTCGGACGGGCTCAGCCGGAGGTCCTGAAAGTCGAAGTGCAGAGGGAGCGACAGGCCCTCCAGGCTCCCGCCGACATAGTACCGGCCGGAGTTGGACAGGATATAGCTTACGGAAGGGTGCGCCGCAGGGTCGGAGGTCCCGTAGACCGCTTCCGCCTCTCGCTCGAAGTCCGGAAGCCAGACATCGGCCACATTGAGGACGGCCAGCAGAAAACCTTCCTGATCGCGCAAAGCCAGCTTGTCGCCGGCCCTGAGTGCCTTGCCTGTCTCCGGGGAGACATCCAGGCAAACCGGCAAAGGCCAGAGTTCCCCTGACGCAAGCCGCATGCACGACAGGACGCTTTCATAATCCGCCTGGTTCATGAAGCCGC
>JANJWV010000101.1 GCA_024709365.1 Desulfomicrobium sp.
CTTGGAGATGTTCAGCGTCGAATTGTCTGCGGACTGGGCCCAGACGCAGGAAGCCAGGCCGACGAGACACAGGGTGATCAGCAAAGTCAGGGCGCGCTTCATGTGGATATCCTCGTGTTGGATTGAAAAGCCGGCCATGCGCGCTTCGCGGAGCGGAAGCCGAAGCGCAGGCGAAGGGAACAGTACCAAAAGAGCAGTGCCTTCGGCAATGGTGCGGGATTGCTGAACCTTCACGGTATCTAAAGTTAACATAATTTTCATTATGGGACTTAAAAAACGGACGGGAATGGTGGACTGGATGGACCTTATGGACGGGATGGACGAAATGGACCCGCCCTTAGGGACAGGCAGCGCCTGAAAAAAGAAAAGCCCGGTACGCCGCATTGCTGCGCCGACCGGGCTGGCTGAGGCTTCGTCCATTTCAGTCCATAAAGTCCATGAGGTCCACAACAACCACAACGCAGGTCATTTCCCTTCCTTCTTCTCCCAATCCTTGAGAAACGCCGCAATCCCCTTGTCCGTCAAGGGATGATTCAGGAGTTGGGTCAGGATCTTGAACGGCACCGTGGCGATGTGCGCGCCGGCCAGGGCCGCGTCCAGGACGTGCAGCGGATGGCGCACGCTTGCGGCGATGATGCGGGTGGAAAAACCGTAGTTGGCGTAGATGGTCAAAATCTGCTGCACCAGTTCCATGCCGTCCTGACCCACGTCGTCCAGGCGCCCCAGAAACGGGCTGACGAAGGCCGCGCCGGCCTTGGCGGCCAGCAGCGCCTGGGCCGCGGAAAAGACCAGGGTCACGTTGGTCTCGATATCCATGGACTTGAGGATGCGCACGGCCTTGAGGCCTTCTCCCGTCATGGGCACCTTGACCACGACGTTGGGGCCGAACTGCACGAGGTCGCGGGCCTCTCGGACCATGCCCTCGGCGTCCAGGGAAATGACTTCGAGGCTGACGGGCCCCGGCACCAGACGGCAGATTTCCGCGGCGATCTCGCGCCAGTCGGACGCCTCCTTCGACATGAGCGACGGATTCGTGGTCACGCCGTCCACCAGGCCCATTTCCATGGCCGCCCGGATCTCGTCCAGGTTGGCTGTATCGATGAAGAACTGCATGTTTCCCCCCTGCTCCGTTATTCCTTGATCATTTTCAGGTACTTGTCCCGGCATTCATAGCTGCAGAAACACCTGACCTGCTCCCCGTCCTTGATCCGGATGTCCGAATCCTTGGAAACGTACGTGCCGCAGACGGGGTCCTTGACCAGCACCCCTTCCTTGGCCATCTGCTCGTCGTTGTTCTTCTTGACCTCGACCTTCTTCTTCCGGTCGTTGGTCAGCAGCTTGTACAGGATGAAGCAGGCGGCGGCGATCACGAGAAACTTGAGCATCATTCACCTCGAAATGGGTTGGAGGGCTGGCGGATGAGGTCTTCCTCGACGGAGTACGTGAGCCGCGACAGCCATTGTGATGGAGTGAGGCCCCGGATGCGCAGCTCCGGGGCGAGATGCATGAGCGGGACGAGGACGAAAGCCCTCTCGCACATGCGCGGATGCGGGATCTGCAGCCGGTCCGACCGCCATTCCACGCCGTCCAGCAGCAGAATGTCGATGTCGATGACGCGCGGCCCCCAGACCACCGTGCGCACCCGGCCCATGGCGGCTTCGACGCCGGACGTGGCGTCCAGAAGCGTTTCGGGCGTCCAGGTCCCGTCCAGACGGATACGGGCCGCGCAGTTGGCGAACCAGTCCTGGTCCGTCAGGCCCTGGGGTTCCGTGCGGAAGACCGGGGATACGGCCTCCACGGCCAGCCCCGGGACGGCGTCGAGAAGCTCCAGGGCGCGGCGCAGGTTGGCGGGCCCGTCGCCCATGTTCGAACCCAGGCCGAGATAGGCGTGGGTGACCGTTTGGTGTGGCATAGCCTGAAAAAGCTACCTTTTTCATCTTGTGCAGGCAAGGGGCCAGATGTACCTTGCCGGAAATGCACGACGAAATCGACGCCTACCTCCAGCACCTGACCGTCATCCGCGGCCTGTCCGAAAAGACCGTCGAGGCCTACGGCTCGGACCTGCTCTTCTTCCGCGATTTCATGACGGAGCTGGGCGGGAGCCTCGCCTCCGTGGACGAGCACACCCTCTTCCTCTACCTCGTGCACCTGCGCCGCAAGGGCCTCAAGAACACCTCACTGGCCCGCAACCTGTCGAGCCTGCGTGGTTTCTTCGACCACCTCGTGCAGGAGCGCGTTCTGACGGGAAGCCCGGCCGCCCTGCTGGACAGCCCCAAGCTCTCGCGCAAGCTGCCCGACGTCCTGTCCCGCGACGAGGTCACGGCGCTCCTGGCGCGGCCCGACACGTCCGACCGCCTGGGCTTCCGCGACCGTACCATGCTCGAACTCCTCTACGCCTGCGGCCTGCGCGTGTCCGAACTGGTGTCCATGACGGCCCAGGACTTCGACCCCCAGACCGGACTCATGCGGGTGCTGGGCAAGGGCAGCAAGGAGCGCTTCGTGCCCCTGCACGACGGTGCCGTCGGCTTTCTCCTCGACTACCTGCGCCGCTGGCGCCCCCTCTTCGGCCCCAAATGCGACGAGGCATTCCTGAACCGCTCGGGCCTCGGGCTCTCGCGCCAGGGCGTGTGGAAGATGATCCGGCGCTAC
>JANJWV010000122.1 GCA_024709365.1 Desulfomicrobium sp.
TGGCCACGTCGCCGTTGGCCACGATGCGGTCGGCCCCGACCACGACCTTCTGCACCAGCCCGCGCTTCATCAGCAGCGAACAGGCGTTGTCGCAGGCCACGGTCACGGGGATGCCGTCCTTGTGCAGTTCGTAGGCGGTCAGGCGGGCGCCCTGCAGGAAGGGCCTGGTCTCGTTGGCGATGACGGAAATCCGCTTGCCCATGTCCAAGGCCCCGCGGATGACGCCCAGGGCCGTGCCGTACCCGGCCGTGGCCAGGGCGCCGGCGTTGCAGTGGGTCATGACCGTATCGCCGTCGGCCAGGAGTTCCCCGCCGAAGCGGCCCATGGCCTTGTTCATGGCGATGTCCTCGGCGTGGATCTTTTGCGCCAGGGCGAGCCAGACGTCGCCCAGTTCGCGGGGGTCGGCCACGCCGCGGGCGGCGCCGCGCATCTCGTTCACGGCCCAGGCCAGGTTGACGGCAGTGGGCCGCGCCTGGGCCAGAAGGCCGAGCAGCCGGCCGAGCTCGTTCGTCCAGTAGGCCCCGGCGGCCATGGCCTGCTTCAGGGCGATGCGGCAGCCGTAGGCCGCCGTCACGCCGATGGCCGGCGCGCCGCGCACGACCATGGTCTGCAGGGCGTAGATGACGTCCTCCACGCTGCGGCAGGCAAAAGTCTCCTCCACCAGGGGGAGCTTGCGCTGGTCGAGCAGAAGCAGGGCGCAGGCCTCGGCGTCGAATCGGATCTGGTCTTCCATGAAATTCCTCTTAACATAGGTCCTATGGGTCCCATAGGACCCATAGGACCTATGTTTTTCTTCACTCCCAACAAAAAACCGGGCCCCCAAGCAGCCCGGTTCCCGGAAACAGGCTTTGCGCCTTTTCCTCAGGAACGCTCGGTCACTTCCACCAGGTGGTAACCGAACTGCGTCTTGACCGGTCCGTGGACCACGCCCACGGCTTCGTTGAAGCAGACGTGGTCGAACTCGGGCACCATCTGGCCCGGGCCGAAGGTGCCCAGGTCGCCGCCGCGGCGGCCCGACGGGCACTGGGAATAGTTGCGGGCGATTTCGGCGAAGTCTCCGCCTTCCTCGGTGATCTTCTTCTTCAGAGCCTGGCAGACCTCTTCGGTCGCCACCAGGATGTGACGGGCACGTGCTTTGGCCATGGTGATCTCCTTGATTTTTTCGTGGCCCTAACCCGATGCCCGCCACTTGGCAAGACGCCTCAGGCGTAGCTCATCATGTGCGCCGCGACCTTGTCCATGTCCACGGGGCGCCGGTACATGGCCCCGTCCCTGCACTGCGGCAGGAGCGTCTCCTTGGACGGCCGCTCTTCGCGGTAGATGACGCCGATGGGGATTTCCTCGCCGAAGACCATGGCCGCCTTCATGGCCTCGTCCCAGTTCGCGGGGTCGTGGGCGACCTCCTTGCAGCGGGACTTGTACCAGGCGAAGGTGTTGACCTTGTTGAAGGAGATGCACGGCGAGTGCATGTCCACCAGGGAGAAGCCCTTGTGCTCTATGGCCGCGGCGATGGTCGCCGCGGCGTGCTCCTTGAAGCCCGAGAAGGACCGGGCCACGAAGGAGGCGTGCATGGTCACGGCCACGGCCACGGGGTTGAAGGGCTGGTCGAACACGCCCAGGGGGTTGTTCTTGGTCACGTGGCCCGTCATGGTCGTGGGGCTCGACTGGCCCTTGGTCAGGCCGTAGATCTGGTTGTTGTGCACGATGAGGGTGATGTCCAGGTTGCGGCGGATGGCGGCCAGCAGATGGTTGCCGCCCTCGCCGTAGGTGCAGCCGTCGCCCGACTCCACGACGACCTTGAGCTCCGGGTTGACGAGCTTGAGGGCCTGGGCCGGCGGCAGGGCGCGGCCGTGCAGGCCGTTGAAGCCGTTGCCGCGGACATAGTGCACGATCTTGGCCGCCTGGCCGATGCCCGAAACCAGGGCGAACTGGTGGGGTTCGAGATCCTGCCGGGCCAGGGCGTCCTTCAGAGCCAGAAGCACGTCGTGGTTGCCGCAGCCCGGGCACCAGGCCGTGACGTATTCGCCGTATATCTTGCTGTCGATCATAATGCCTCCAGAATGGGCGCCAGGCGCTCCAGGACGTAGCCGGCCGTCAGGGCCCGGCCGTCGTAGCGCAGGACGGAGTTGGCGATGTGGAAACCCGTGGCCTCGCGCAGCAGCCGCGCGAACTGGCCGGTGCTGTTGCCCTCCACGGCCACCACGCATTCCGCGGCGTGCAGGCGCTGCAGGAAGGTCTCGGGCGCCAGGGGCCAGACCTGGGTGAAGCACAGGCTCGCGGCCCTGACCCCCCGGGCCTGCAGGACAGCCGCGACCTCGCGCAGGACCTCGCCCGAGGAGCCCCAGCCCACCAGGAGCAGGTCGGGATCGTCCTCGCCCGTGGAGACGGGAGGCAGGATCTCCGCACGCAGCACGTCCAGCTTGGCCAGGCGCTTGTCCTGCATGCGCACGCGGATGTCGGCGGCCTCGATGATGTGCCCCTTCTCGTCATGCTCGTGGCAGTCGGCCAGGACCAGGCTCCTGCCGTGGCCCGGGATGCGGCGAGGGGACACGGGCGCGGACCAGTCGTAGCGGCGGTAGGCGTCCGGGTCCGCGTCGCTCAGGTCGGGTCCGGCCACCGGCGGCAGGGCGCCGAGGTCGAAGGGTTCCACGGATTGAACGGCGCTGGCCAGGTACTGGTCCGAGAGGATGAAGACCGGGCCCTGGAATTTTTCGGCCAGGTCGAAGGCCTTGTGCGTAAGGTGAAAACAGTCCTCGACGGTCGCCGGGGCCAGGATGGCGCGGTGGAACTCGCCGTGGCCGGCGCGCAGGACCAGCTCCAGGTCGGCCTGTTCCGTGCGCGTGGCCAGGCCCGTGGCCGGACCGGGGCGCTGGGCCACGACGAAGACCACGGGCGTCTCCATGACGCCGGCCAGGCTGACGGCCTCGGTCATCAGGGCGAAGCCGCCGCCCGAGGTCGGCACGATGCTGCGGGCCCCGCCGTAGGACGCGCCCAGGGCCATGTTGGCCGCCGCGATCTCGTCTTCGCCCTGCTCCACGACCACGCCCAGGTCCACGGCCACCTGCGCCAGCCCCTCGGCGATGGAGGTGGCCGGCGACATGGGATAGTAGCCGCAGAAGCGCACCCCGGCGGCCAGGGCGCCCAGGACCAGGGCCTGGTTGCCGTCCATGGCCAGCCGGGTCACGCCGTCGCCCTCGCCCGGCAGGGGCAGGGACGGCGCGTTGTCCGCGGCCCACTTCATGGCCGCGGCCAGGACATCCAGGTTGCTGGACACGATCTGGTCGCCCTTGGCCCGGAAGTTGTCCGCCACCAGCTCCCGCAGGATGTCCGCCCCGATGCCGAGCATGGCGCCGAGCACGCCCATGAGGGCCACGTTGCGGAAGACGGGCCGCGAGGCCAGTTCGGCGAAGGGGATGCCGATGAGGCCGGGTTCGGGCGGCATGTCCCAGCCGCCGTCCACCAGGATGACGGCCCCGTCCGCGAGCCGTTCCCGGTGCAGGTCCACGCTTTCGCGGCTCATGGCCGCCAGCAGATCAAAAGTGTCCGGCGGACCCTGCACCGGACGGGACGCCAGGCGCATGCGAAAATTGTTGTGCCCCCCGCGCACGCGGGACATGACGTGCTGCACGGTCAGCAGGTGGCGCCCGGAACGGACCACGGCCTTGCCCAGAAGTCCGGCCACCGTGTCCAGCCCCTGGCCGGCCTCTCCCCCCAGTATCAGATGAAGTTCTTCGCGCACGAATCTCTCCTTGGTTTCCCGTGGCCGCGACGGCGCCGCACGGAAGTGAGCATGATGACCCCTTTCGTTGCACATTTCGGCCCCGGAGACAACCGCGGTCTGCCGTTTGTCACGAAAACGATCAGGCGCAGGCTTTACGCCATGGCGCGAAATCCTTAATGCAGACCCGTCCGCACACCTTTCAAGGAAACGATCATGTCCTCAGAGCATTTCGTCATCGGCATCGACACCGGCGGCACCTACACCGACGCCGTGGTCCTCGACCGGCGCGCCGGCCGGGTCCTGGCCTGCGCCAAGGTGCCGACCACGGCCCACGACCCGGCCCTGGCCATCGGCCGCGCCCTCGCGGACGTCCTGGCCGCTTCGGGCGCGGAACCGGAACGGATCGGACTGGTCACGGTGTCCACCACCCTGGCCACCAACGCCCTGGTGGAGGACAAGGGCGCCGAGGTCGGGCTCTTCGTCATCGGCCACGACAAGCGCCTGCACGTCCCGGCGGCCGACTCGCGCTTCATCCCCGGCGGCCACAAGGCCCGGGGCGTGGAGGTCGAACCCCTGGGCATGGAGTTTCTGCTGAGGGGCATCTCCGCCATGCGCGGCCATGTGGACGCCTACGCCGTCTGCGCCCTGCTGGCCTTCGACGACCCGACCCACGAACTCGTCGCGGCCAAGGCCATCGAACTGACGGACCCCAAGCCCGTGTTCTGCTCCCACCAGGCCAGCAGCCTGCCCGGCATCGAGGAGCGCGCCTCCACGGCCGTGCTGAACGCCCGCCTGTTGCCCGTCATGCAGGACTTTCTGCAGAGCATCGCCCGCTCCATGCAGCGTCTGGGCCTCTCCTGCCCCGTACGCATCGTGCGCGGCGACGGCAAAAGCATGGACCTGGACCAGGCCCTGCGCAACTCGTCGTCCACCGTGGCCAGCGGCCCGGCGGCCACGGCCCTGTTCGGCGCCGACGCCGCGGCCGGCGACACGGCCGTCATCGTCGACGTGGGCGGCACCACCACGGACATCACCCTCATCCGCGACGGCCGCCCCGTCGTCCGCGAGGAGGGCATGACCATCGGCGCCTGGCGCACCCATGTGCAGGCCGTGGAAATGTACACCGTGGGCCTGGGCGGGGACAGCGTGGTGCAGGTTTCAAGCGGCCTGATCTCCCTCGGTCCGGCCCGGGTCGTGCCCCTGTCCCAGGCCGGGCTGCATCTGGAAGGTGCGGCCCTCGACGCCGTGGAGAACCCGGCGGACTGGCTCGGGACGGACATGCGCGGGCAGTGCGTGCACCTGGCCCCGGGGACCGTCCCCGGCGACGACCCGATCCTGCGCCGGCTGGCGGAGCGCGGCCCGGCCACGCCCTGGCAGTTGCGCCGGGACATCGGCATGGCCGAATCCAGCCTGGAGAAGGCCATCGCCCGGCTGCAGGCGGCGCGAAGAGTCGTGTCCTGCGGCTTCACGCCCACGGACGCGCTGCACGTGCTGGGGCGCCTCAGTCTCGGCAACGCGGACGCGTCCCTGCGGGGGGCGAAGGTCCTGGCGGAACTGTGCGGCATGGCCCCCGAGGAGTTCTGCCTCCGGGTGCTCGAAAAGGCCGAAGGGACCCTCGCCGCCACCATCCTCGAAGCCCTGAGCACGCGCGAGGTCGGGCCGGCCCTGGCCCGGTTCATGGGCCAGACCGGGCACAGCCCCCTTCTCGACATTTCCATCCGCCTCAAGACGCGGATCATCGGCATCGGCGCGGCCGCGCCGTTCCTCCTGCCAGGGGTGGCCGAGCGCCTGGGCACGGAGGTCGTCTTTCCGGACCATTACGAAGTCGGCAACGCCCTGGGCGCTGCCGTCATGGACAGCATCAACGCGGAGGCTTGAACATGCATTTCAGGGAACAGTGTTTTGCAGCGGCCATGGAAATCTGCAGCGAGAGCGAAGCGGCCGAGGTCGTCCACGGCTGGGTGCCCGGCGGACCCGGGTTCGTGGTCCACGCCTGGGCCGAGGTCGAGGGCGGCGTCTACGACCTGACCGAAAGCGACCGGCCCATGCGCAAGGCCGACTACTACGCCCTCATGGGCGTGCGCCCGGAGCTGACCCGGCGCTACTCCCGGGTCGAGTATTTCACCCTCATGGCCGAAACCGGGAGCTTCGGGCCCTTCGACAAGGAGCTCTTCTTCGCCAACGAGACGGCCACGCTGGCCCAGGGATGACCCTGCCCTTCGCCGGGGAGGTCGCGGCCCTGGCCGCGGCCTTCATCTGGTCCGTGGCGACCTTCCTCTACACCCGCACGGGCAACCGCGCCCCGGCCGTGTTCCTGAACCTGGTCAAGGGGGCCATCGCCGTGGCCATGCTCATGGCGACCATCCTGGCCCTGGGCGACTCCGCGCCGGACCTGACGGCGTCGCAGTGGCTGTGGCTGGCCGGCAGCGGCGTCGTGGGCATCAGCATCGGCGACAGCGCCTATTTCTCGGCCATCAAGCGCATCGGCCCCAGCCAGACGCTCCTGATCGAGTCCCTGGCACCGCCGCTGACGGGGGTGCTCGGCATGTTCTTCCTGGGCGAAGCCATCGGCCTGACGGCCTGGCTCGGCATCTTCCTGACCATGTCGGGCATCCTGTGGGTGGTCACGGAGCATCAGCCGCGCAGCCGACCCAACCTGCCCGGCCTGGCCTTCGCCGCCCTGGCCGCCCTGTGCCAGGCCCTCGGCATGATCCTTTCCCGGCAGGTCATGGTCACCTCCGAGGTCACGCCCCTGTGGGCCGCCCTGGTCCGCCTGGGCGCCGCCAGCCTCGTGCTGTGGGCCGTCATGCCCGTGATCAGGCCGGGCCTGGTGCTGAGCCGCGAGACCTGGCGGGCCGTGGGCACGGCGCGCCACGGCTGGGCTCTCTTCACCCTGGCCGTGTTCCTGGGCACGTTCCTGGGCATCTGGCTGCAGCAGGCCTCCCTCAAGCTGACCAGCGCGGCCGTGGCCCAGACCCTCATCTCCGTCAGCCCCCTCTTCGCCCTGGGCCTGGCCAGGCTTGGCGGGCACCCCGTGTCGCGGCGCAGCGTCGTCGGCGCCCTGGTCACCCTGTGCGGGGTGGCCCTCTTCTTCCGCTGATCCGCCCCCTTCTCCCGTGGCGGCGCGCGGGCGGAGCGACGGGCGTCAGGGCTTGCGTTTTGGCTTCGTCCTGCTATTTCTGACGGCTCCGGACCCGGACATTCATCCCCAGGGGAGCCCCATGACAGATCAATTTTCCTGTCCCGTGCAGACTCAGGCCGACCCCGTCAGCCTGGTCGTCTTCGGCGCCACCGGGGATCTGGCCATGCGCAAGATCTACCCCGCCCTGGCCTCCCTGTGCCGCAACCAGCTCCTGAGCCACGACACGCGCATCCTGGCCGTGGGCCGCACGGAAATGGACACGGAGCAGTACAGAAACCTGCTCGGCGACAGGCTGGCCGGAGCCGTCCCCGCCCCGTGCCTGGCGGACCTCGCCCCCAGGGTGAGCTACCTGCGCATGGACCCCGAAGAACCCGCGTCGGCCCGCTTCCTCGCCCTGGCCCTGAACGAGCTGGACGGAGGCGCGAAGGACCGCCTCTTCTACCTCGCGGTGCCGCCGTCGGCCTACATCCCCC
>JANJWV010000136.1 GCA_024709365.1 Desulfomicrobium sp.
CCCGACCGGGCGCCCGCATTTTATTTCTACCTGAAATCACAGCCGAAATTTACTTTACGTCAAGGTCGCTATTTGGGTTTACAGGTTTTTTGATCGTGTGTAAGGGTCCCTTATCCAACTCGCAAAAGCGGGAATTTCAAAGAATTTTGGAGGTAGATCATGGGTTATACTGTTACCGTCGATGTCGACAAATGCGTTGGTGATGGCGAGTGCGTGGATGTCTGCCCCGTCGAAGTCTACGAACTTCAGGGTGGCAAGGCCGTGGCCGTGAACGAAGAAGAGTGCCTCGGCTGTGAGTCCTGCATCGAAGTCTGCGACCAGGGCGCCATCACCATCGAAGAAAACTAGGTCTTTTTCTCAGGCAGGCCCCTTCGCGGGCCTGCCTTTGTCCGAACTCCCAACGGCTCGGGGCGTGCTCCCTGTTTCGCCGATATTCACAATTTTCAGTCCCAGATTCGGCTGCCGTGCCCATTTCCACGGGATGCCCCGCGCTCCCGGTGAAGGTAGTATTCCATGAATTCAGACTTCTCAGTTTTCTTCAGCGAGTATGAAGCCCTTGTGGCTCAGATTGACGCTGTTTTCCAGAAGGTTGCCGGAAACTTCGCCGCCGAGGTGAAGTGCCGGCAGGGATGCAGCGACTGCTGCCATGCCCTTTTCGACCTGACGCTCATCGAGGCCATGTACCTGAACTCGAAGTTCGCCGAACTGGAAGAGTCTCGCCGTAACGCGATTCTGATCGAGGCCGACAAGGCCGATCGCAAGGCCTACGTCTTCAAGAAGAAGGCATCCAGGGAAGCGGAAGTGGTGGACCATTCCGAAATCCTGCTGCGCACGGCCCAGGAACGCCTGCGTTGTCCGCTACTCGGCCCGGACGACAACTGCGTCTTGTACCGCTACCGGCCCATCACCTGCCGGATTTACGGGATTCCGCTCGAAATTGGCGGCAAGTCGCACACCTGCGGACTGTCCGGCTTCGAGCCCGGCAAGTCCTACCCGGCAGTGAAGCTCGAGCGCATCCAGGACATGCTTCTGGCGTTGAGCAACAAGGTGCTGGACTCCGTTGGCTCGCAGTACTCCGATTTCAGATTCATGCACGTCCCTGTTTCTTCGGCCCTTATGACCGTCTACTCCGATGAGTTTTTTGGTCTGCGGAAGGACGACACCGCAACGTGCGGCGACGCCGGAGGGCCTGATGCATAAGCCTTTCGCCATGACCGAAGAGCACGAGGCCCAGAAAAAGGCCATCTACGAGAAAATGTCTCCGCGGCGGCGCAAATTCGTGGACCGCATCGGATACGAGCGCTGGAATCCTTTCGCCGAGCCCAAGGAGCCCATCGAGTGGCGCACGGACGGGACCAAGAGAACCACGCAGCAACTCGTCAGGGAATACCTGCAGAAGCATGCCCCCGAGAAGTACAGCAACGCATACGGACAGGGCGTTCTCGAGATGTGTCTCGGCATGGTCAACGGAGACGAGCGCTATATCGGAATGTTCGAGTTTTCCCTGTGGTATGCGGAAGAACTCAAAAAGCACAGTGTCGACATCAACGATTACAAGCCCTAGGTGCCATATGAAAAAACATGCTGATTACGGCCCCAAGTCGGTGGCCGCCCTCAAGGCCGCCCTGCAGGACAATCCCGATTCCGCAACACTCCTGTACAATCTGGGCGTGTCCCTGGTCGCGGAAAGAAACCTCGATGAGGCCCAGAAGGCCTTCGAGGAGGCTCTTGCCCTCGAACCCGGCATTGCCGAGGCTTACGTTCAGCTTGGCGGCCTGGCCATGCACCGCGGCGATCTGGACGAGTGCCTGAAGATGAACCGAAAGGCTACCGAAGTTCGCCCTCGATTCGCAGTTCCGTGGGGGAACATCGGGTTCGTGCACATGCAGCAGCAGAACCCCGACAAGGCAGTGAAGGCCCTGAAGAAGGCCATCAGCCTGGACCCGCAGTTCATTCAGGCCCACACGACCCTCGGGAGCGCCTACCTCGCCCTCGGCGACCCGGACGGGTGCATCATGCAGTGCAGCAAGGCCATCGAAATCGAACCGATGTTCGGTCCTGCCTACAACAATATCGGCCTGGCTTACCTGGAAAAGGGCGAGCCGAAGAAGGCCCTCATCTACTTCGACAAGGCCGTAGAGACCGGCTTCGACGTCGAGTCTCAGGTGCTGGCGGAAATCTCGCAATATAGATAAACCCTTTGTTCCGGGGTGCCGGGGGGTGAAATACAGGTTGACAATTAACCGGTATTGTACGAAGATTCACGAGCATGAATTTTTCAGAACTTGCTGAAATTGTTAAGAGGTAGAGGGTCGCGCAGTTGCTAGGAGCTCGCGCGATGACTGTGCACGGTCTAATCTTTTTAAGGAGGATGTGTAATGGCTAAACATGCGACCCCGTTGCTGGATCAGCTTCAGAGCGGTCCGTGGCCGAGTTTTGTGGCGGACATCAAGGAGGAAGCCGAGAGACGTCATAAGAACGCGAACAACGTGGAATACCAGATTCCCGTTGACGTTTGCGATGACCTTCTCGGTATCCTGGAACTGTCCTACAAGGACGGCACCACTCACTGGAAGCACGGCGGCATCGTCGGCGTTTTCGGTTACGGCGGCGGCGTTATTGGCCGTTACTGTGATCAGCCCCAGATGTTCCCGGGCGTAGCCCACTTCCACACCGTCCGCGTGGCCCAGCCCGCTGGCATGTACTACACCACGGATTTTCTGAAGCAGCTCTGCGATCTGTGGGAGATGCGCGGTTCCGGCCTGACCAACATGCACGGCGCCACCGGCGACATCGTGTTGCTGGGCACCACCACTCCTCAGCTGGAAGAGTTCTACTTCGAGCTGACCCACAAGATGAACAACGACTTGGGCGGCTCCGGTTCCAACCTGCGCACCCCCGCTTCCTGTCTGGGCGACTCCCGCTGTGAGTGGGCCTGTTACGACGCCCAGGAGCTGTGCTACCAGATGACCCAGGAATACCAGGACGAACTGCACCGTCCTGCCTTCCCCTACAAGTTCAAATTCAAGTTTGATGGTTGCCCGAACGGCTGCGTGGCCTCCATCGCCCGTTCCGACATGTCCTTCATCGGCACCTGGCGCGACGACATCCGCATCGACCAGGAAGCCGTGGCCGCCTATATCGGTGGTGAAATCCAGCCCAACGGCGGCGCTCACGCCGGCAAGGACTGGGGTGCGTTCGACATCCAGAAGGAAGTCATCGACCTCTGCCCGACCGAATGCATGTGGCTGGAAGACGGCAAGCTGAAGATCAACAACCGTGAGTGCACCCGCTGCATGCACTGTCTGAACGTCATGCCCCGCGCTCTGCGCATCGGTAATGACCGCGGCCTGTCCATCCTCGTCGGCGCCAAGGCCCCGATCCTGGATGGCGCCCAGATGGGCTCCCTGCTCGTGCCCTTCATGAAGGTCGAAGAGCCTTATGACGAGATCAAGGAGATCATCGAAGGCATTTGGGAATGGTGGATGGAAGAAGGCAAGAACCGTGAGCGTCTTGGTGAGCTCATCAAGCGTCAGGGTCTGGCCAAGGCCATCGCTGCCGTCGGTCTGACTCCCGTGCCGCAGCACGTCATGGAGCCCCGCCACAATCCGTACATCTTCTGGAAGGAAGAGGACGTTGAAGGCGGCTGGGATCGCGACATCGCGGATTACCGTAAACACCATCAGAGATAAGAAGGGGGTTGAAAATGGCTTTTGTTTCTTCCGGATACAATCCCGAAAAACCCATGGAAAACAGGATTTCGGACATCGGCCCCCGCCATGCTTCCGACTTCTTTCCTCCGGTTATTGCCAAGAACAAAGGGCAGTGGCTGTGGCATGAAATCTGCGAGCCCGGCATCCTGATGCACAAGGCCGAGAGCGGCGACGAAGTCTACACTGTTCGTTGCGGCGGCGCCCGCCTGATGTCCGTCGGTCACATTCGCGAAATCTGCGAAGTTGCCGACAAGTTCTGTGGTGGTCACCTGCGCTTCACCACCCGCAACAACATTGAGTTCATGGTCGGCACCCTTGCCGAAGCCAAGAAGCTCAAAGAATACCTGAACGCCCAGAAGTTCGATGGCGGCAGCTTCAAGTTCCCCGTTGGCGGGACCGGCGCCGGCATCACCAACATCGTCCACACCCAGGGTTGGGTCCACTGCCACACCCCGGCCACGGACGCCTCTGGTACGGTCAAGGTCGTTCTTGACGAACTGTTCGAAGAGTTCGGCCAGATGCGCATGCCCGCTCAGGTCCGCATCTCCATGGCCTGCTGCCTGAACATGTGCGGCGCCGTGCACTGCTCCGACATCGCCATCCTCGGCTACCACCGCAAGCCCCCGGTCATCGACCACGAGTGGCTGGACAACCTGTGCGAAATCCCGCTGGCCGTTGCCGCCTGCCCCGTAGGCGCCATCCGTCCGACCAAGAAGGAAATCGTGACCGAAGCCGGTGAAACCAAGACGGTCAACACCGTTGCCATCAAGAACGAGCGCTGCATGTTCTGCGGTAACTGTTACACCATGTGTCCGTCCCTGCCCCTGTCCGACCAGACTGGTGACGGCCTCGTCATCATGGCCGGCGGCAAGGTTTCCAACCGCATCAGCAATCCCAAGTTCTCCAAGGTCGTCGTGGCCTTCATCCCGAACGAACCGCCTCGCTGGCCCACGCTGGCCAAGGTCATCCGCCAGATCGTGGAAGCCTACGCCGCCGACGCCCGTAAGTACGAGCGCGTTGGTGACTGGGCCGAGCGCATCGGTTGGGAACGTTTCTTCGAAAAATGTGCCCTCGATTTCTCCGAGCACATGATCGATGATTTCCGTGATCCTGCTTACTACACCTGGCGCCAGACCACGAACTTCAAGTTCTAGTCCGACCTCGGGAAATGAAACCATAGGGCCGGCGAACGCCGGCCCTAAACCATAAGAGAGGCGAGTATGGCAGATCCCAAAGACATCGTTCTGGAATTCATCCAGTCCAAGTCCAAGCAGAAGTCCAAATTTTACTTCAACGACCTGGCCGCACTGTTTCCCGAGATGAAGATGCGCGAGGCCAAGAAGATCATCAACCAGCTTGTTTCTGATGGCGTGCTCGAGTACTGGTCCAGCGGCAGCACCACCATGTACGGTCTGCCCGGCGCCGGCAAGCAGGCCGGTGCGGAAGGCGAAGAATAAGCTTTTCAGATGCCTGCATCTGCTTTGTCTTGTCCGCGCGTTCTCGTGGCCGGTCTTGGTGGCGGCTCAGGCAAGACCATAGTCAGCCTGGGATTGGCCCGAGCCTTCCACGAACAGGGACTCGCGGTCCAGACCTTCAAAAAGGGTCCAGATTACATCGATGCCAAGTGGCTGAGCCTGGCCAGCCATAGCGACACGACAAATCTGGATCCTTTCTTATTGTCCTCCGAAGTGCTGGAAAACCTTTTCCGCACGCGGGCGAAAGGGTCTGACCTGGCCCTCCTCGAGGGGAACCGCGGCCTGTACGACGGAAAGGACGTGGACGGTTCCTGTTCCTCGGCGGAACTGGCCAAGCTCCTGCGCTGTCCGGTGATCGTCGTCGCCGACTGCACCAAGGTCACGCGCACCATGGCCGCCATTATTCTCGGTCTGACAGCCTTCGATCCGCAGGTCGACATCCGCGGCGTGATCCTGAACCGCACTGCCGGGTGCCGCCACCAGAACATCCTGCGTGACTCCATCGAAAAATACACCGATGTGCGCGTGCTGGGCATCCTGCCCAAGCTGATCGAGAATCCCATCCCCGAGCGGCACATGGGTCTCATCTCCGACGCCGAGCATGGCGCGGATCCCTTTGCCGCCATCGCCGGATGTCTGCGCGCGAACGCCGATATCGA
>JANJWV010000157.1 GCA_024709365.1 Desulfomicrobium sp.
ATAGGTCCTATAGGACCCATAGGACCTATGGAAAACTCAGGACGAGGCCGGCCGGTTGGCCAGGTACACGCCGGAGATGACCATGGCGCCGCCCGCGAGCAGGGCGGAGGTCACGGGTTCGCCCAAGATGACGTAGCCCATGGCGATGGCGAAGACGGGCACGAGGTTGATGAAGATGCCGGCGCGGGCGGCGCCGAGGGCGCGGATGCCGGCGTAGTACCAGGTGAAGGCCACGCCCGTGGCCACGACGCCCAGGAAGAGGATGTTGCCCCAGTCCACGAGGCTGGCGCGGCCGATGTCGTCCAGCAGGCCGTGGGTCAGGGCCGGGGTGACGAGCATGAGGGTGCCGAGGATGCAGGACCAGGTCACGGCCATGAGGGGGTTCACCCGCTTCATGACCCGGCTGCCGGCCACGGAGTAGGCGGTCCAGGCGGCCACGCAGCCCAGGATCATGAGGTCGCCGTGGGACAGGCCGCCCTGGAAGAGTTTCAGCGGATTGCCCCCGGAGAGGACGATGGACGCGCCCGTCAGGGACAGGAGGGTGCCGGCGATCTTGCCCGGCGTGAGGCGTTCGCCGAGCATGAGGGCCGAGATGATGCTGATGATGACGGGCACCGAGGCGATGATCAGGGCCGCCCGGCCGGCCGGGACGGTTTGCAGGCCCGTGAAGAAGAAGGCGTTGTAGAGGAAGATGCCGGTCAGGCCGAGGAAGGCCACGGGCAGGATGTCCTTTTTCGGCAGGGCCGGGAAGGCGCCGTTCACGCGCCAGGACCAGAACAGCAGAAAGGCCGAAGCCGTGACGAAGCGCAGCAGGGCGGCGGAGAAGGGGCCCATGTCCTGGGCCAGGATGCGTCCGGAGATCCAGGTCGCGCCCCAGAAAAAGACGGAGCCGACGAGTTTGGCGTAGACGAGCATGGCGTTCCTTGGAGCGAAAAGCGGTGAGCGTGAAGATGCGCTGTGTACTCCCGATGTCCTGCGGCATCAAGAGAGCGGGTTCGAAAAATCGGTTTTGAAATGACTTGCCGCTTGCGCCCTGTCTTTGGTAATCTGTCAATGTTTCATGCAGAAGCAAATAAACCTTTAATATTTCAGGAGGATAATATGGCTCTTTCGAAGGAAGAACGCCGTGCCCGCGTCATCGACGCCTTGAACCAGGCCCGGGCCATGGAACTCTTCGCCATCACCCAGTACATGAACCAGCACTACAACCTGGACAGCATGGACTACGGCGAACTGGCCGCCAAGATGAAGCTCATCGCCATCGACGAGATGCGCCATGCCGAGATGTTCGCCGAGCGCGTCAAGGAACTCGGCGGCGAACCGACCACGTCTTACGAAGGCGACCTGAAGAAGGGCCAGGATGTGCGCAGCATCTTCCCCTACGACACCCAGCTCGAAGACGACACCATCGACGTCTACAGCCAGTTTCTGCTGACCTGCCGCGACAACGGCGATCCCATCAGTGCCAAGCTCTTCGAGACCATCATCGAGGAGGAGCAGGCCCACATGAACTACTTCGACAACGTCGGCAACCACATCGAGACCCTGGGTGACACCTACCTGTCCAAGATCGCCGGCACCTCCGCCTCCACGGGCCCCTCCACCAAGGGCTTCCTGATCAGCGGCGGCAACTGAGCCCTTGGCTCCCTGCCTTTCCTTTGGATGCGCGGGCATGTCCCGCGCATCTTTTTTTTCCAGCTTGCTTTGACGTCCCGGTCGCGATATTCTGATCCAATGTATTGAATCTGTTCACCGTAGTGACTGCACACGCACGGGAGGCCCATGCCCCTTCAAGCCGAGTCCACGGCTTCGCCCCGTACGTCCCGCAGCAGAATTCTGGCGGACTCGCTGCACAACGAGGTTTCGGCCTGGGTGGTGCTCGGCATCTCTTTGGCCATCACGGTGCTCAGCTGGTACATTTCCGCCAGATCGGTGGAAAATCATCTGCGCGACAGGTTCGATTTTGAGGTCGAGAAAGCCGGAATGGCCATCACCAAGCGCATGCAGGAATATGAGCAGGTCCTGCGCAGCGGGATCGGGCTCTTCCTGGCGTCGGATGACGTGAGCCGCGAGGACTGGCGCCTGTTCGTCGAGAATCTGCAGATCGACACCTACTGGCCCGGCATCCAGGGCGTCGGCTTCAGCCGGATGATCGCTCCGGATGAGCTGGAGGCACACGAGCGCGGGGTGCGGGCCGAAGGCTTCGCGGACTACGCTGTCCGTCCTCGGGGGCCGCGCGAGCAGTACAGCGCCATCGTCTTTCTTGAGCCGTTTTCCGGCCGGAACCTGAGAGCGTTCGGTTACGACATGTTTTCCGAGGATGTGCGCCGGACCGCCATGTGCCAGGCCCGCGACAGCGGGATGTCGGCCGTTTCGGGAAAGGTCACGCTCGTGCAGGAGACGAGCCAGGATGTGCAGCTCGGATTCCTCATGTATCTGCCGCTCTACAGCCCCGGAGTCCCAGTCGAGACCGTCGAACAGCGCAGGGCCGCCCTGCGGGGCTTCGTGTACAGCCCGTTCCGCATCCGCGACCTGCTGAACGGGATTCTCGGCCACGGACTGCCGAATCTGCATTTCCGCGTGTACGACGGGGACGGGGCCGACAACGATTCTCTACTGTATGACTCCCAGCCTGAGCGGATTTTCGGGCAGGACTGCACGCTTGTGACCGAACGGATCGTCGGGCTGCCCG
The DNA here is from genome assembly GCA_024709365.1 of Desulfomicrobium sp. Lineage (GTDB taxonomy): Bacteria > Desulfobacterota > Desulfovibrionia > Desulfovibrionales > Desulfomicrobiaceae > Desulfomicrobium. The sequence goes on from JANJWV010000157.1 coordinate 2,693, forward strand.
GGCGGACGTGGACGGTCCGTTTCGCGGCCCTGCCCGAGTTCGTGGACGGGATGCCGGCGGATCAGCCCATGCTGATCGCCGTCGGCGGCGTGACGGTCGATCTCTTGCTCTTCGCGGTGATCTGGTCCCTTTCGGCGCAGCGCAGGCGCACGGAACGGCACGCCATGGCCATGACCGCGGTCATGGCGGAACTGCAGGCGGCCAGGGATCAGGCCGAGGCGGCGAACCGGGCCAAGTCGGCGTTTCTGGCGAACATGAGCCACGAACTGCGCACGCCCCTGAACGGCATCATGGGCATGCTGCAGCTCCTGCAGATGACGGAGCTCAGCGGGGAGCAGAACGACTACGCGTCGACGGCGGTGTTCTCCTGCACCAGGCTGACGCGCCTTCTGGGGGATATTCTCGACCTGTCGCGCGTGGAGGCCGGCAAGATCCAGATCCAGCGCCAGCCGTTCAACCTGCGGGAGCTGCTGCAATCCCTCGGGGAACTCTTCCAGCCGGCTGCGCGGCAGGCGGGGATCGACCTTTCGGTGCACATCGCGGATGACCTGCCGGCCATGGTCACGGGGGATGAGCACCGTTTGCTGCAGATCCTGTCGAACCTGCTCGGCAACGCGGTGAAGTTCACGCGCAGCGGGGAGGTGCGGCTGGATGCGGCCGTGCTGCCGCACCGTTCCGAAGGCGACAGGCATTTTCTGTTCCTGGTTTCGGACACGGGCCCGGGCATCGACGAGCAGAGCCTCGGGGTGATCTTCGAGCCGTTCAGGCAGGGGGAAAGCGCCGGCGAGAAGAGCCGGCAGGGCGCAGGCCTTGGACTGAGCATCGTGCGCGGCCTCGTGACTCTCATGGGCGGTTCCGTGTCCGTGGAGAGCGAGGTGGGCGGGGGGACGACCTTCGCCGTCGGACTGCCCTTCGGGGAGACCGCGCAGCCGGCCGCGGCGGAGTGCTGCGAACTGCACCTTTCGGACAAGCGCCGGATGAGCTCCCTGCGCGTGCTGCTGGTGGAGGACGATCCCGTCAACCGGCTCGGCATCGCGACCATGCTCGGCAAGCGCGGCTTGGATGTGCTCCAGGCGGAGAACGGGCAGGAAGCCCTCGATACGCTGCAGAGGGCGAAGGTCGACCTGATTTTCATGGATGTGCAGATGCCCGTTCTGGACGGCCTGGAAACGACGCGGATCATCCGGACGGACCCGCGCTTCGCCGAGTCCGCGCAGGTGCCCATCGTGGCCCTGACGGCTTACGCCATGGCCGGTGACCGGGAGCGCTTGCTGGCATCGGGGATGGACGCCTATCTGGCCAAGCCCGTGGATATGAAGAGCCTCGTCGAGACCCTCGAACGCCTGGTTCTCGACGGAGAAGGCGGAGCCGCGCCGGGAAAGGCCTGAGGGCCCTGAACGCGGGCTTTACCGGAACCCCGGCAACGGGTAGACGCCTGCCTCCACGCAATCATCAACAACAGGGAACGCCATGACCGCCCCATCCCGCCCCGGCGCGCGGCATCTGCCGTCGAACCTGCGCATCGTCCACGAAGACCGCGACATCATTGTCGTGGACAAGCCCGCCGGCATGCTGACCATGGCCACGGATACGGAGAAGACCCGCACGGCCTATTTCGCCCTGACGGACTACGTGCGCAAGGGCAACTCCAAGTCCCGCAACAGGATCTTCATCGTCCACCGCCTCGACCGCGAGACTTCGGGCCTGGTCATCTTCGCCAAGTCCGAAGAGGCCAAACGGACCCTGCAGGAGCGCTGGCCCGAAACGACCAAGGTCTATGCGGCGGTGGTGCACGGGCGCATGGACAAGGCCTCGGGCCTGGTCATCTCACACCTCGTGGAGAGCGGCGTGCACAAGGTCTATTCCACCCGCGACACGACCCAGGGGAAGCTCGCGCGCACGGCCTGGAAAGTGGTGCAGGAGCGGGGTGAGTACACGCTTCTGGACATCGAACTGCTGACGGGCCGCAAGCACCAGATCCGCGTGCAGATGGCGGACTTGGGCCACCCCGTTGTCGGGGACCGGAAGTACGGGACGGGCGGCGACGCCTTCCCGCGCCTGGCCCTGCACGCCAGGTCCGTCACCTTCGCCCATCCCTTCACGGGAAAAAGCATGACGCTGACGGCCCCGGTGCCGACGGCCTTTGCGCAGTTGGTGGGGAAGCTGGCCGAACCGACCCCGGAGCCGGGTTTGTAGTTCCGTCGGCTGCCGTGCGAAAACTGTCCATGACGCGCTTGTGTTATTCGCGATTCGCGAATAGGAAATAAAGACTATGCTGAAGCCGCAAGATATGGTGATCCTGCTCAAGCTGGCCCTGGAGCCCGTCAGGCCGTGGTCCTACAACCAACTGGCGTACGAGCTGCGCATGAGTGCGTCGGAAGTGCACAAGGGGGTCGGCAGGCTCGACCATGCGCGCCTGTTCAACAAACAGACAAAACGGCCGCACCGAAGGGCGTGCGAGGAATTTCTCGTGCATGGCGTAAAGTACGCCTTTGCGCCGGATATCGGGCCCGTGACCAGAGGGGTTCCGACCGGTTTTGCGGCGCCGGTCCTCAGTCATCCTCTGTCTCCGGAATCCGCGGAGATGGAGGCGTATGTCTGGCCTCATCCCGAAGGACTGGTGCGCGGCACCGCCTTGACTCCCCTGTTTCCCGCGGCCGTGGAGGCCGCCAGGCATGACGATGCCCTGTATGCGGCTCTGGCCCTGCTTGACGCCATGCGCATAGGCCGGGCGCGGGAGCGCTCTCTGGCCGAGAAGATGCTGCTGGAGACGTTGCGGCGTGCGGCGGAATAGGGAGACCGGCGTCGAGCGCGTGATCGAGACCGCGCGCCTGCTGGGCGAGCTTGCCGAAGAGGTGGTTTTCCTTGGGGGCGCGGTAGCCGGTTTGCTGGTCACGGATCCGGCGGCCCCGTCCATGCGTCCCACCCTCGATATCGATGTCATTGTCGAAGCAATGACCCGTGGGGAGTATTACGCATTCCAGGACAGGCTCCGGGCGCGGGGCTTTCGCGAAGCCATGGACGAAACCGTGATCTGCCGTTTCCGGAACGGCCCGATCGTGCTTGACGTCATGCCTACGGAGCCGACGGTTTTGGGTTTTTCCAACCGATGGTACGCAGATGCGGCCAGGAATGCAGAGGTCGTGGTTGCGGATTCGGTGAAGATC
>JANJWV010000187.1 GCA_024709365.1 Desulfomicrobium sp.
GAGCTTGGTCAGCATCTGCCCGGCCTGGTCGGCCACGGAGACGGTGGAGGAGGACAGCTCGCTGATCTCGGCGGCGGCGGTGCCGCTGCGCTCGGCCAGCTTCCTGACCTCGGCCGCGACCACGGCGAAGCCCTTGCCGTGCTCTCCGGCGCGGGCGGCCTCGATGGCGGCATTGAGGGCCAGGAGGTTGGTCTGGCGGGCGATTTCCTCGACGATGGAAATCTTCTCGGCGATGTTCTTCATGGCGCCCACGGCCTGAACCACGGCCTGTCCGCCGGCCTGTGCGTCCTGGGCGGCCTTGAGGGCGATCTTCTCGGTCTGGGTGGCGTTGTCCGCGTTCTGGCGGATGTTTGCGCTCATCTCCTCCATGCTGGAGGATACTTCCTCGACGGACGCGGCCTGCTCGGTGGCGCCCTGGGAGAGCTGTTCGGACGAGGCGCTGAGTTCCTCGGAGCCCGAGGCCACGTTGTCGGAGGCCGACTGGACTTCGCTCACGACCTCGCGCAGCTTGGCGACCATCTCGCGCAGGGCCTGGGCCAGGATGCCCAGTTCGTCCTTCTGATTGACGTCGACCTCGGCCGTCAGGTCGCCCTGGGCCAGCTTGCGCGCGAATTCCACGCCCTTCTGCACGGGCACCGTGATGGCCTTGGTCAGGAACAGCGCCGTAAAGATGCCGATCAGCACGCCCACGGACAGGCCGCCGATCATGACGGTCGACGCCGTGGAGAGGTTCTGAACGGCCTCGTCGGCGATCTTCTGGGTGCCTTCCAGGCCCGCCACGGCGGTCAGCTGGGCGGCGTTGAGGACGTCCTGGCCGGTCTTGGCCCGCTTGATGTTGATCTGGTCGAGTTCCTTCCAGTGTTCGCTCAGGCTGTTCATGGCCGACTTGTATTCCGCGGCCGCAGTGCGGGTGGCCGCGATCTGCTTGAGATTGGCCTCCTGCCTGGTCACGGCCTGCAACTTGTCGAAAAGCGCTTCCATTTTGGGGAAGTTGTCCAGGGCTGCGACGATGAGCTTCAGGTCGCGCGTGGCCTGGGCGCGCCAGACCTTGATGCGGGTGTCGTTGCCGAGTTCGATGATGTCGTTGACCCAGGTGATCTTGTCGAGGCGCTCAGACAGCTTCTCGGCCGAGGCCCCTTCGGCCATCTCCCGTTTCATGGCCTCGTTCTGGGACTTGAGAAAGTCGGCGCAGTTCTTCATGTACGATGCCGCGCCCTGATCCAGGTTCTGGCGGTCTTTGTTCATCGCCTCGACGATCTCCACGGTCTGGTCGGACAGGCCGGCGTAGGCGGAGACCTCGCCCTTGGCCGTGGCCACCTGCTCCTTCAGCTTGACCAGTTCCGGGTAGGTCTGGGCGTGCTTCTCGGCCACGCCGAGTCCCTGCTGGACGGCCGCGAGCTGCTTGCGTCCCTCATCCAGGAAGGACTGCTCCTCGGTGAAGGCGTATCCGCGCCAAGCGTACATGGCCAGCAGGGACGAGCGCTCGATCTCGTTGGCCATGCCCACTTCCGGGACGTACTCCTTGGCCAGGCGAATGGAGTCGCCCTCGACGCCCTTCATGTTGAACACCGCCATGCCGCCGAGGATGCATGCAATGAGAATCAGAACTCCGAAGCCTCCGCCGATCTTGATTCCCAACCTGATGTTTTTCATTCGTCCCTCCTTGTGAGTGAAACGGCGGAAATCCGCCCAAATTCTCCTCGTCGCGTCGGTGACGCGTTTCCCTTGCGCCTTGTAAGGACGCGGGGGAACGCTTTCATCCTTCCGCAACCGGTACCGGGAACGTTGTTCCCGTGTTGCGGGCTCATCGCATGTCGCCGGGAGCAAGCTCGCGGCTCTTCCTGGCCTGGATGTCCTCCAGAAAAACGTCCCAGCCCCGCACCCCGCCGCGGTCGCCGCGCGTGACCCTGATGGAGCGCGAGGCCCAGGGGGTGGTGCCGTCCTTGCAGCGGATGCGGCATTCGAAGCCCGTGATCTCCTCCCTGACCAGGATCTGTTCCTGCAGGGCGGCCCAGTCCGAAGGCGAGGCGAATGCTTCGGATTCGGAGTGCACGGAGCGCATCATCTGCCTGGCCGAGGCGTAGCCGTGCAGGCGGGCGTAGCGGGAGTTCATGCGCACGAACCGTCCCGCGGCGTCCACGGTGCACATGCCGATGGGTGCGGCCTCGTACATGTCCAGGAGCTGCGCGTCGGGCTCCTGGGTCGTGCGGGACTGCCGCTTGGCGGTGATGTCGCGCACGAAGACGATGACGCCGGTGACCTCGTCGCCGCTCATGTCCCTGATGGGGTAGGCGCTGAATTCGATGGAACGCACGGACGTCGACGACGTGACCTCAAGCACCTCGAACTCGTTGCGGCCCGTGCGCAGGGACCTGACCGCAGGGCAGCGCGCGCAGCACTCGCCGAGCTGGTGGAAGGCCTGGTGGCACTTCTTGCCCACGGGGTTGCAGCCTTCGGCGTACCAGCGGACCATGGTCGGGTTGGCGTAGCGCACCGTCATGTCCGGGGCGAGGACGCTGATCCCTTCCTCGATGCTGCCCAGGAGCGTTTCGAGGAATGCCTCGTTGGCCAGGATCTGCTCCTCGATGGCCTTGCGCTGGCTCATGTCGTGATGGGTGCCCGTGATGCGCGTGGCCGAGCCCGTGGAGCCCTTCTCCATGAGCTTGCCGCGGGAGTGGATCCACTTGTAGGACCCGTCCTTGCACAGCAGGCGGTACTCGAAATCGTAGAATTCGGTTTCCCCGCGCACGTGCGCCGCCAGCGTGTCCATGGCCGGGCCGCGGTCGTCGGGGTGGAGCATGCGCTCCCACTGGTCGATGGTCAGCTCGAATTCGTGGCCGGCGTACCCGAGCTGGGCCATCCACATGGGCGAGTGCTGCACGCGGCCCGTGAGGATGTCGTAGTCCCAGACCGCGCCGCGTGAGCCTTCCAGGGCGAATTTCCAGCGCTCCTCGCTGGCCTCCAGGGCCTGCCTGGCCTGCAGCAGTTCCGTGACTTCGAACTGGAGATGCACGATCTGCGTGACGGTCCCGTCCGCCGCCAGCACCGGGGCGCTGCGGAGCAGCCAGTGGCGGCCGTCGATGCTGCGGTAGGTTCCGTTCTGGATGGTGCGCGTCTTCAGCGCCCGCCAGGCCGTGCAGTAGGGGTTGGCCTCGGAGCCGTCGGGGCCCAGCTGGCCGCAGTTGCCCGCGCCGAGCTGGTGCATGAGGCTCGACGGGTTGTCCGTGACCGGTGTGTTGGACCAGACGATGCGGAACTGGGTGTCCAGGAGGACCACGGACACGTCCCGCAGGTTCTGAAGGATGGTGCTCTGCACCTTCTGCTGTTCGCGCAGCTGGCCTTCGAGGACCTGCCGCTGCCGGATCTCGTCGCGCAGCAGCCTGGTCAGCTCCTCGAGCTCGTTCTTGCGCTGGGCCAGACGCTGGGTGGGCGAGTCGGCGGGCAGGCCTGACTGCCCGGCCATCCTGCCTTGGAGGGACGCCAGGGATTCCTGAAAGGCGGCCGGATCGGAGCGTATGATGGCCGTGGTCCTTTCCGAGAGCTTGCCGGCCAGGGCCATGAGCACTTCGGGGTCTTCACCCAGCAGGCGGGCCAGGGCGTGGATGCGTTCCTCGGTCAGGGGGGCGTTTTCGCCGCGTTCGAGCTTGCTGAGGTAGGAGTGGTGGATGCCGATGCGCTTGGCCACACTGCGGATGGAATAGCCCGAGTGCTTGGCGGATAGCGCCTCCCTGCGCTCTTTGACGTAACTTCCGAGGGAGCTCATGTGTCTATTATGAAGTAGCCATAAATTTCGGTGCAAGCATTATTTCGTCTGACGCGCCATGTTTGCAAAAAAATAATCGGAAAGGAGATTGTTCCGAAAAATTGGGTCGTTGTGATCCTTTTTCCGTCATACGTCCTTGTCTGCGCCGGAGTCGGCCGGGGTCGGGAGTGGTAGCCGGCCGGGAACCAAGTGGGCATCGACGGGTCGACAAAAGTTGTCTTTGTGCGGAAAAATTACATTGACCATGGAAAAGTGGCTACCACATAATCGTCATGAGGCCCCCTCCTCCGAACGCCCGCGCCCGCCAAGGCCTGGCGGGTCATCTCGGGACGGGGTTTCCGCCGGCATCCTGTAGACATGCCGGGGTCTGCAACGCAGCAAAGGATGGACGCGATCATGGATGGACTGTTGAGGAGCAAGGCGTGCCCGGATGGCGACCGCACGTGCGACGCCCCTTTGCAGCATGGGCCTCACGGCGCTTCCGGTGCGCATCGGGGCGCGGCGGTCCCTGGCGCGCGGGCGGGGGTGCGGCCGACCAGGGTTCCGATGGCGGTCCTGGCCGCGTCTCTGCTGTGCGCGTTTCTCGCCGTCAACGCCTGGGGCGGGGGGCGTCATGCGCTCCTGATCAGTTCCTACCATCCGGGTTTCCCCACGTTTTTCGATCAGGTCGGCGGACTCCGTGAGGCCCTGGCACCGGCCGGGGTGGCCCTGGACGTCGAGTTCATGGACACCAAACGTTTTCCCGTGAGCGAGGCCTCCGCGCGCTTTCTCGATACCCTGCGCTTCAAGCTCGGCGTGCTTCCGACCTACGACATCGTGGTCACGGCCGACGACGCGGCTCTGCGTTTCGTCCTGGACCACGGCCGCGAACTGTTTCCGGGTCTGGACGTGGTCTTTTTCGGGGTCAACGACCAGGATCTCGCCCATAGCTTGAGCGGCTCCCAAGGGTTCACCGGCATCATCGAATCCGTGTCCATGGGCGAGACCTTGCAGGACATCCGGGCGCTGCGACCGGGAGCCCGGGCCGTGCACGCCGTGGTCGACGGCCAGCCCGGGGGCCGCGGCGACCTGCGGACGTACCTCTCGCATCAGGGGCGCATCGGGGACCTTGAACTGCATGTCCTCGACCTGGAAACGATGTCCTGGGACGAACTCGGCGGCAGGCTGGCCGCCGTGCCGAAAAGCGACGCGATCCTGCTGCTCTCGGCCTACAGGGACCGGCAGGGGGAGGGCAGGTCCTTCGAGGACGGTCTCGGGTTCATCCTCCGGCATGCCGCGGCGCCAGTGTTCCACCTTTGGGAGCACGGGATCGGACAAGGCATCGTCGGGGGGAAGGTCATCTCCCACCGGGAGCAGGGCCGCCTTGCCGGCGGGCTCGTGCTGCGCATCCTGGACGGCGAGCCGGCCCATGCCCTTCCGGTCGTCGAGGGCGACGACGCCAACAGGCAGGTCTTCGACCATGCCGCCCTCACGCGCTTCGGCATCGGCGAGGCACTCCTGCCGGACGGGAGCGACATCCGGAACCGGCCCGTGTCCGTCATTTCGCGCTACATGACGCACATCCTGCTGGCCGCGGCCCTGGTCTGCGTGCTGGTGACCCTGGTCGCGGCCCTGCTGCACCACGTGTTCCGCCTGCGCAGCGCCAAGGCCAGACTCATGGACAGCGAGGCGCGCTATAAGGCCCTGTTCAACGCCAACGCGGACGGCATCCTGGTGGCCGATAGTGCGACCAGGCGGTTCGTCTTCGCCAACCCGGCAGTGTACCGTATGTTCGGATACTCCGTGGACGAGTTTCTGACCCTCGGTGTGAAGGACATCCACCCTCGGGAGCATCTCGGCCAGATTATGGCCAATTTCGAGCGGCAGGCCACGGGGGAGAAGGACGTTGTGGAGGAGACGCCGTGCCTGCGCAGCGATGGACGGGTCTTCACGGCCGACATCAGGAGCTTTCCCCTCGAGATCGACGGGATGTCCTGCACCGTCGGCCTGTTCCGCGACGTGACCGAGCGCAGTCTGGTGCTGGAGGACCTGCGCCAGGCCCGGGACGCGGCCGATGCCGCGAACCGCAGCAAGTCGGAGTTCCTGGCCAACATGAGCCACGAGATTCGTACGCCCTTGAACGGCATCGCCGGCATGCTCCAACTGCTCGAGGAATCCTCGCCCACCCAGGAGCAGAGGGAGTACATCCGCCTCGCGCTGTCCTCGTCCATGCGCCTGACGCGCCTGCTGGCCGATATCCTCGACCTTTCGCGCATCGAGGCGGGCAAGCTGGCGCTGGAGTCCGGACCCTTCAGGCTGACGGACGTCCGCCAGTCGACGTTGTCGCTCCTGTCGGTGGCCACCCGCGAGAAGGGTATCCGCTTCGATTTCCACCTGTCGGACGATCTGCCCGAAACTCTGGTGGGGGATCAGGCTCGTCTTCAACAGATTCTCTTCAACCTGGCCGGGAACGGGATCAAGTTCACGGAGCGAGGCCGCGTGTGCGTTGAGGCCAGCCCTCTGCCCGCGAGGCGCGACGGGCGCCTCGGAGTGCTCTTCACCGTCTCGGACACGGGTATCGGTATCTCCGACGAACTTCTGGGCGCCGTCTTCCAGCCTTTCGTCCAGGGCGAGGCATTGTATGTCCGCAGGTTCCAGGGAGCGGGTCTGGGCCTGTCCATCGTCCGTCGGCTCGTCCACCTCATGGAAGGATCGTTGTCCGTGGAGAACCGTGGCGACGGAACGACATTCTGCCTTGCGCTTCGGTTCGGCATCCCTCCCGCGGCGACTGCCGGCGAGGGCGAAGCGGTGGATCGGACGGTCGATGATTTCGGCGAGGGCAGGAAAATCCTTCTGGCCGAGGACGACGAGATCAGCAGGCATGCGGTGGAAAACATGTTGCGCATGTTCGGGTGCGAGGTCGTCGCGGTCGTCGACGGCCGCGAGGCCGTTGCACGCTTGCGTGAAGAGGATTTCGACGCCGTGGTCATGGACATTCAGATGCCGCTCATGGACGGTCTTGCCGCCACCCGTGCCGTGCGGGCGGACGAGTCTCTGGGGGCGCGCTCGCAGGTACCCATAATAGCCATGACCGCCTACGCCATGATGGGCGACAGGGAAAAATTCCTGGCTGCGGGCATGGACGGCTACGTTGCCAAACCCGTGGATATGGTCAGGCTCAGGACTGTCGTCCGGCAGTGCATGGAAAAGAGAGACGGGGCGGATCAAAGGGGAGCGCGTTGATGAGTGGGCACGAGGCGAACATGGGGTCACGAATCGGAATCGAGATAAGGAGATGGGCGTTCGCTTCTTTCCTCATGTTCGCCATGTTGCTGGCGCGTCCGACCTGGGGTCTGGCCGCCAGGGTGCTCGTCGTGCACTCCTACCATCAGGGACTGGCCTGGACCGATGGCATTCAGGAGGGAATCGAGCGGGTATTTTCCCTGGCGGGAGCCGATTACGACCTGGACATCCATTACCTCGACATGGCCCGTCTGGCACCGGGAGCGGGCAAGGAAGAAGCCGAAGCGAGTTTCGTCCGCCACATTTCAGACGTTCACCATGGAAACTCCTATGCGTTGGTCCTGGTTTCGGACAATGATGCGCTGGGTGCGGTGCTGCGGCACCGCAAAGTCATCGCACCCGGAGTGCCGTTGGTTTTCTGCGGGATGAACAACTTTTCCCCGGATATGATCGCAGGGCAGCAGGCGGTCACGGGCGTAGCCGAACGGCCTTCCTTCGACAGGACCCTGGAGCTGGCGAGAGGCCTGCGTCCGGGGCTGGGCCGAATGCTTGTCCTCGCCGAGGACACGGACACGGGACATCAGAACCTCTCCATCCTGCGGCAACAACTGCACGCTGTGCCGCATGGCCTGGAATTCGAGTACTCAACACAGACGGACATTACCGTTCTTGAAGAGCGTCTGGCACGTCTTACTCCGGAATGGGGAGTGCTGTGCATGTCTCGTCCCTTCGAAGGCGATCGGCTGCTTTCCGTCAAAGAGGCCGCCGTCCGCTTGAGTCGGGCAGCACCCGTCCCGGTCTTCGCGGCCTGGGATTTCTGGGTCGGGCATGGCCCTCTGGGAGGCGTTGCGGTCTCTTCCGAAGCTCAGGGCGAGTCCGCAGCACGCATGGCCCTGCGTATATTGGGGGGAGAGAAGGCGGACTCCATTCCCGTGCTCTTTGACAGCCCCAATGTCGTGCTCCTGGACCAGAACGCCCTGGACCGCTTCGGCATCCCGGCCAAAGCACTTCCTGCGGGTGCGAAGATACTCAACAGGGGTCCTTCCATTTACGAGCAGCATCGCAGCCTCGTCTGGGCTTACGGTCTGCTGAGTCTTTTCGGTTCCGCACTCTGCGCGCTGCTTGCCTTCAACATCCTGGCCCGTCGCAGGGCCGAAGCCTCCCTCAAACGGCAGCTGATCTTTACCGAAACCTTGCTGCGCTCCATGCCGATCCCCATCTTCTACAAGGACGGTGCCGGGCGCTATCTGGGGTGCAACCAGGCTTTTGCGGATTTGAACGGACTGGAAATCCGGGACATTGTCGGAAGGTCCGTGGCCCAAGTGTTCTCGCCTGGGCAGGCCGCCGTCTTCGAGGCCAAGGATCGGGAGATGCTCGATTCGCTGGGCGTCCAGAGTTACGAGCATCGTATGGACACCGGAAAGGGAAGCCGGGACGTCATCGTTCACAAGTCTCCGTACTTCGACGAAAGCGGCCGGCCGGCCGGCACCATCGGCATGATCTTCGACATCACGGAGCGGCGCAAGGCCGAGGAGCGGCTCGCGCTGGCCATCGCCGGCAGCAACGAGGGGATCTGGGACTGGGACCGCACCACAGATTCGGTCTACCTGTCGCCGCGTTGGAAAGCGATCATCGGCTATGCCGACCACGAACTGCCCAACAGCATCGACGAGTGGAGGACGCGCATCCATCCCGAAGACGCCGAGCGGGTGCTGGCGGCCAACGATTCCTTTTTTTTCAGCGATGCGACGCATTTCGTCATCGAATACAGGTTGCGGCACAAGGACGGGGGCTACCGCTGGGTTCTGGGTCGGGGAACCTGCCTGCGCGACGCACAGGGGCTGCCGTATCGCATGGCCGGGTCCCACGCGGACATTACCGATCGCAAGGTCATGGAGCAGGAGATCATCGACGCACGTGACCAGGCCTTGGCCGCCAGCAGATCAAAGAGCGAGTTCCTGGCCAACATGAGCCACGAGATCCGCACGCCCCTGAACGGCATCCTCGGCATGCTGCAGCTCCTGGAGGGGCAGGAACAGTCCGCCGAGCAGCGGCAGTACGTGCAGATGGCGGCGAACTCCGCCCGCAGGCTGACCGGGCTTTTGAGCGACATCCTGGACCTTTCGCGCATCGAATCCGGCCGGTTGGCCGTCTGCGAGCGTCCTTTCGAACTGCGGGAGGTCTGCGGCTCCATCGAGGAGCTTTTCTCCCAGGCGGCCGGCAGGAAGGGCGTACACCTGGAGGTGACGGCGGCCGCCGGAATGCCCGAGAGGCTGACGGGCGATGTCCTGCGACTGCGGCAGATTCTCTTCAACCTTGTCGGGAACGCCGTGAAGTTCACCTCGGCAGGGTTCGTGCGCGTGGAAATGGCGTCTCTGGGCCGGGACGCGTCCGGGCGGGAGCGGATCCTGTTCTGCGTCGGCGACAGCGGGCCCGGCATGGAGGACGCCTTCCTGTCCAGGGCGTTCGAGCCCTTTGCCCAGGCCGAGAAGGAATATGTCCGGCAGCACCAGGGCGCCGGGCTCGGCCTGGCCATTGTCAAGCGCCTGGTGCACATGCTGGGCGGGACCCTGGCCGTCGAAAACGCGCCGGATGGCACGACGGTCTGCTTCACCCTGCCCATGGCGGCCGCGGGAGACACCGTAGAGGCGGACGAGGAGGCCTCCCTCCCCGAGACGGCCTCCCTCAGGGTCCTGCTGGTCGAGGATGATCAGGTCAGTGCATTCGCAGCCCGTCGTCTCCTGGAACGGCTCGGACACGCAGTCGTCTGCGCCGGGGACGGGCGGCATGCCCTGGAAGCCTTGCGCGGTGAGGAGTTCGACGTCGTGCTCATGGATGTCCAGATGCCGGTCATGGACGGTCTGCAGGCCACGCGGCTGATCCGGGCCGACGCGGGCCTGCGGCCCATGGCAGAGGTGCCCATCATCGCCATGACCGCCTACGCCATGAGCGGCGACCGCGACATATGCCTGGCGGCCGGCATGAATGACTACATTTCCAAGCCGGTAGGGGCCCGCGAGCTTGCGCGGGCGCTGGCCTGCGCGGTCCCGCCCGGGGCGGGCCGGAGCGGGCCGCACGGGCAATGCACAATCCGCCATGAGGGCGCGCCATGTTGAGACAGACGAGCGGGGGGCCGATCGGCGAGGTCCGTTTTCAGGACTTTTTCGACCTGGACGAGGTCCAGCGGATTCAGGACAGCTTCGCCGCGGCCACGGGCGTGGCGTCCATCGTGACTACGCCCGCCGGGGTTCCCCTGACCCGGCCGAGCAACTTCACCCGCCTGTGCCGCGACGTCATCCGCGCCACCGGGCCGGGGTGCGCCAACTGCATGCGCTCCGACGCCCTGCTCGGGATCCACAACCCCGGCGGGCCCGTGGTGCGGCGCTGCCTCAGCGGCGGCCTGTGGGACGCCGGGGTGAGCGTGACCGTGGACGGGGTGCATGTGGCCAACTGGCTCATCGGCCAGGTCCGCTCCTCGGGCGAGGATGACGCCCGCATGCTCGATTACGCCCGGATCATCGGCGCCGACCCGGACGAGTACCGCCGGGCCCTGGCCGAGGTTCCGTTCATGACCGAGGAGCGTTTCAGGCAGGTGGCCGAGGCCCTCTTCGTCATCGCCAACTCCCTGTCGGAGAAGGCGTACCACAAGGCGCAGCTGATGCGGGAGAAAAGGGAATGCGAAGCGCGCGAGGCCATGCGCGCCATGCTCATGGACTGCAGCCGCGACGGCATCGTCATCATCGGCCGGGATCACCGCATCATCGAGGCCAACCGGCGTTTCGCCGAGATGCTCGGGTACGCCATGGACGAGGTGACGAGCCTCTACACCTGGGATTACGAGGCGATTCTCGGGGAATCCGAGATTCGGGAGATTTTCGGCGACTTTTCCATCATCGAGAATACCTTCGAGACCCGGCACCGCCGCAAGGACGGCTCGGTGTTCGACGTGGAGGTCAGCGTGGCCGGGGCGACCGTCGGCGACAGCGCTTGTGTCATCGGCATCTGCCGCGACATCTCCGAGCGCAAGGAGGCCGAACGGCAGGTCCGGCAGAGCGAGGAGCATTTCCGCGCCCTCTTCGAACTGAGCCAGGACGGGTACATCCTGGCCGACCCGCAGGGCCGTTTCCTGGACGCCAACAGCGCCTACTGCCGGCTGACGGGCTATTCCCTGCCCGAGTTGCGCGAGCTCGGGGATTTCTACGCCATCACGCCGGAAAAATGGCGGCACTGGCAGCGGACCGAAATCTGGCCCAGACTCCGCAATACCGGCGACACCGGAGTGTACAGCAAGGAGTACATCCACAGGGACGGCCACGTCTTCCCGGTGGAACTGCGGGACTTCGCGGTCTTCGACGAGGAGGGGAACGTCCGCTACGCCTGGGGCATCGTGCGCGACATCTCCGAACGCATGCGCACTGAGGCGCGCATCAGCACCCTCATGCAGATGGTCGAGCAGAGTCCGGTCTGCATCGTCATGACGGACCCGGAGGGCCGCATCGAGTACGTCAACCCGAAGTTCACGCAGATCTCCGGCTACACCTTCGCCGAGGTCAGGGGGCAGAACCCCCGGATCCTCGGTTCGGGCAGGAAGTCCGACGAGGAGTACCGCGAGCTCTGGGCGACCATCTCCTCCGGGCGGCAGTGGCGCGGGGAGTTCCACAACCGCCACAAGGACGGCAGCCTGTATTGGGAGTCGGCCCTCATCGCGCCCATTTTCGACCCCGACGGGAAGATCACCCATTACGTGGCCATCAAGGAGGACGTGACGAAGCGGCGCCAGGCCGAGGAGGAGCTGCGCAAGCGCGAGGTGAATTTCAACCGGGTCGTGGACCTGCTCCCCCAGCTCGTCTCCTACGTGGACCGGGGCCTGCGCTACCGTTTCGTCAACAAGGCCTACGCCGGCCTCTTCCCGGCGGGGGACGTCGTCGGCAGGACCGTGCCCGAGGTCATCGGGCCGGACGCCTTCGAAAAGTCGCGCGGGTTCATCGAGCAGGCCTTCCAGGGCAGGACGGTCCATTACACGTACATGCTGCCGTACCCCGGCGCCGGCGAGCGGTTCATCGACGCCTACCTCGTCCCGGATTACTCGGGCGAGGGGGAAGTGGAGGGCTATTACGCCATCCTGAACGATCTGACCCACCTGAAGAAGATCGAGGACTCCCTGCGCCGCGCCAAGGACGAGGCCGAGGCCGCCAACAAGCTCAAGTCCGAGTTCCTGGCGAACATGAGTCACGAGATCCGCACCCCCCTGAACGGCGTGCTGGGCATGCTGCAGCTGCTCATGTCCACGCGGCTCGACGTGGAGCAGCGGGACTGCCTGCAGACGGCCATGAAGTCATCCGAACGGCTGACCCGGCTCCTGAGCGACATTCTCGACATTTCCAAGATCGAGGCCGACAGGCTCGTCTTCCGGGACCGCTGCTTCGACACGGGCGAGATCGAGCAGGCCCTGGCCGACCTGTTCTCCCAGACCATCCGGGAGAAGCGCGTGGCCTACGCCTTCCGCCGCGAGTCCGGGCTGCCCGGGCCGCTTCTCGGCGACGACGCGAGGCTTCTGCAGGTGCTCTTCAACCTGGTGGGCAACTCCCTGAAGTTCTCGGAGCAGGGGCGGGTGGAGGTCGAGGTGTCGTCCCTGCCCCGCACGGCCGGAGCGGACGTCAGGCTCCTTTTCACGGTCACGGACACGGGTCCGGGCATGTCCGAGGAAACGCTCAAGGACATCTTCGAGCCGTTCATCCAGAGCGACGGGTCCTATACCCGACGCCATCAGGGGGTAGGCCTGGGGCTGTCCATCGTGCGCAAGCTGGTCGGGCGCATGGGGGGCACCCTGTGCGTGGATACGGAACCTGGGCAGGGGACGGCCATTTACGTCTCGCTGCCCTTCGGGCTGCCGACGGCGTGCCCGCTGGAGGAGGACGGCGCGAGGGTGTCCGGGGCCGAAATGCGCTCCCTGCGGGTGCTGCTGGTGGAGGACGACGAGGTCAACCTCATGTGCGGCCAGCGCCTCCTGAGCAGGTCCGGGCACGTCGTGACCACGGCCCGCAACGGCCGGGAAGCATTGGAGATTCTGCGTGCGCGCCGGCATTTCGACCTGGTGCTCATGGACATCCAGATGCCCGTCCTGGACGGGATTCAGGCCGTCAGGGCCATTCGCAGCGCCGAGCAGTTCACGGCGATTTCGGATATCCCAGTCATCGCCTTGACAGCCCATGCCATGGCCGGAGACAGGGAGAAGTTCATGGCCGCCGGAATGGACGGGTATCTGAGCAAGCCCATCGATATCAGGAAGATCGAGCAGGAGATGGAGCGGGTTCTACTGGAAAAGGAAAAAGCGGGACGCGCCGGGATAACGCGCGCGACCGTCGGCAGGACATAAACATACAGAGGTTGCAATGCGAATTCTGATTGTCGAGGACGATTTCGTCGGCCGCAAGGTCATGCACAAGCTGCTCATGGAGTACGGGGAGTGCGACATCGCCGTGGACGGGGCCGAGGCGGTCAAGGCCTTCGACCTGGCCTGGGAGTCGGGGAACCCCTACGACGTCCTTTTTCTGGACATCATGATGCCCAACATGAGCGGCCACGAGGCCCTGAACATCATCAGGGGCAAGGAGAAGGAGCGGGGAGTGCCGTTGTCCAAGGAGGTCAAGGTGATCATGACCAGCGCCCTGGACGACGTGAAGAACGTGACCCAGTCCTTTTTCCAGGGCGGGGCCTCGGCCTATCTGGTCAAGCCCATCGAGCGGCGCAAGATCATCGACGAACTGCGCAAGCTCGAACTGATCTGAGCCGGGGCGTCAGTCCCGGCAGAGCTGGAGCACCGTCGGCGCGATGAGGTTCAGGGGCACGACCTTGTCCACGCCGCCCAGCTTGATGGCCTCGCCGGGCATGCCGAAGACCACGCAGGACGCCTCGTCCTGGGCCACGGTCACGGCCCCGGCCTCGTGCATCTCGAGCATGGCCTTGGCCCCGTCGTCACCCATGCCGGTCATGATCACGCCCACGGCGTTCTTGCCGGCGTAGCGGGCGGCCGAGCGGAAGAGCACGTCCACGGACGGGCGGTGGCGCGAGACCAGGGGGCCGTCCTTGATCTGGACGTAGTAGCGTGCCCCGCTGCGCTTGAGCAGCATGTGCAGGTTGCCGGGCGCGATGAGGGCCTGGCCGCGCAGCACGGTGTCGTTGTCCGCGGCCTCCTTGACCGTGATGTCGCACAGGGTGTTGAGCCGCTGGGCGAAGGCGGCCGTGAACTTTTCGGGCATGTGCTGCACGATGACGATGCCCGGACAGTCCACGGGCATGGCCTGCAGCAGCGTCAACAGCGCCTCGGTGCCGCCGGTGGACGCGCCGACCACCAGAACCTTCTCCGTGGTCTGGACCATGGCCTTGGAGGCGGGCTTGGGCAGCATCGCGTCGGCCGTGAGCTTCTGGCTGACCTTCAGGGTCCGGGGCACGTACTTCTGCACCTTGGCCTTGGCCGCGGCCTTGACCTCGTCGCACAGCATGATCCGCGACTCCTCCATGAACTGCTTGGTGCCGACCTTGGGCTTCTGGATGACGGACACGGCGCCGTATTCCAGGGCCTTCATGGTCGTCTCGGCGTTCTGCTCCGTCAGCGTCGAGCAGATGATGGTCGGGATGGGGTGCTGGCTCATGATCTTCTTCAGGAACGTGATGCCGTCCATGCGCGGCATCTCCACGTCCAGGGACAGCACGTCCGGAATCTGATCCCGCATGATCTCGGCGGCGGCGAAGGGATCGCCGGCCGCTCCGATGACCTCGATCTCGGGGTCCGAGGAGTATATGGACGTCAGGGTCTGACGGACCAGGGCCGAGTCGTCGACGATCAGTATGCGGATTTTCTTGCTCATGTTCGTGCGCTCCGGAAGCGGGTGGGATGGCCTGACATTGTTCAGCATATATCCAGAATCATGGTGAGTAAATCGTCAAGGGGCGAACAGAGGTCAGACGGCCTGGTACAGGGCGTGCCCCAGATGCCGGAACCCCGGCGCGCGGGACATGCGCGCCCCGAGCACCAGGATTCCGCCCGGTGACAGGTAGCTCCGCAGCCTCCCCGCCAGCGCGGTGGCCAGGGCCGGGTGGAAGTGGTGCAGGACCTGGCGGCAGACGATGACGTCCATGGGTTCGCGCAGGGAGAAGGACTCGAAGATGTCCTGGCAGCGGAAGCTGACGCGGCTGCGCACGCCGGGACGCAGCCGGACCAGGTCGTCGGGGGCGGTGCGGCTGCGCAGGAAGTAGCGTTTGGTCAGCGCCCCCGGCAGGTTGCGGACCGTGGCCGCGGGATAGACCCCGCGCACGGCCTGGCCCAGGTTGGCGGGCAGGAAGTCCGTGCCCAGGATGGAGAACCCCAGGCCGGGCAGCCTGGCCGCTTCCTCCAGCAGGGCGATGCACAGGCTGTAGGCGTCGATGCCCCGGTCGCAGCCGGCCACGAGGAAGGACGCCAGCGGTTCCCCGTGGCGGTGGTGGTCGGCCACGATTTCGGCCAGGAGGTCGAACTGGCGGGAGTCGTGCAGGAATCCGTGATTCGCGGACAGGGCGTCGACCAGGTAGGGAAGCTCCAGGCGCAGGCCCGGGCAGAATGTGTTTTCCGCTGATGACTTCTGCATTGGGAAAAGTTATTGTTTATAAATTGAAGCGGTGTTTCACCAACCTACACTCATGGACTTCGTGACGGCAATGCACAAGACCGCGAAAAAAAAGATGTCCCTCCCTCCCAAGGATCTGGAGGGCGTCGAGGACTGCCGGGACATGCCGCACGAGTACCTCCTCGTGGGCCAGGGCGGGGTCTACAGAACCCCGACGGTGGTGCAGACGGTGCTCGGTTCGTGCGTGTCCGTGACCATGTACTGCGCCCGTTACCGGTGGGGAGGGATTTTTCACGCCCTGCTGCCTCGCATCGGCGACTTCTCCAAGACCTCGGCGCCCGGGGAGCGTTACCGCTACGTGGACTCGTCCATCATGGAACTCCTGCGGGAGTTCGCCAAGGCGGGCATCTATCCGGACAGCCTGGAGTGCAAGGTGTTCGGCGGGGCCTCTCCCCTGCACCAGAACTGCGACGCTTCGGCCGGCAAGCGCAACGTGGAGGCGGCCATGCAGACCCTCCTCCGCGAGGGCGTGGCCGTCAGCGCCTCCAGCGTGGGGGGCCACGCGGGCCGCAAGCTGTTTTTCCGCACCGACACGGGCCTGGTTCTGCAGAAGCGCTTCCAGGTCAAGGCCTGCACGGAATGCGGGCGCTGAAGCCCGCCCATCCCCCACAGACCATCCTTTCGGATTTCAGGTGACCTCCCCGCCATCCGGGGACCGCAGTTCACCCGGCGTCTTCAGCGCGCAAGATACGCGGCGATGAAACCCTCGACCTGGTCGAGGAAGATGGGCCGCGAAAAGTGGAACCCCTGGGCGAATTCGCAGCCCATCTCCTTCAGGATCAGATACTGGCGCTCGCTCTCGATGCCTTCGGCCACCACCGACAGCCCCAGGCTGTGGGCCA
>JANJWV010000034.1 GCA_024709365.1 Desulfomicrobium sp.
GGAGGACGTGCTCGGCCAGATGCGGCAATCCCTGGACGAGATCTCGTCCAACAAGGATATCCCGGCGGAATACAAGGCCCAGATGCTCGAACAGATGAAGCAGAGCATGGCGGAGATGGAAAAGACCCTGGCCACCTCCCCGGAAAACCAGGAGGCGGTCAGGCCGTTCCTCCCGCAACTGGACACCATCTTCGAATGGCAGGAATGACGGCCCGCCCGCGTCGACAATGCCGCCTCCGGGCGGCATTCGTGTTCGCGGCGGCGTGGTTGGCCCCATGCCGCGTTCCATGATGGCCATCGCGGCCGCGGCCGTGCTGTGCTACCTCGGGCTGTGCGCGGCCCTTTTCGCCTTCCAGCGCTCACTCATCTATCTGCCGCAGCCGTGTCCGCAGGCCGCCGTGGCCGACGCCGTCACCCTGCCTGTCGACGGCGCGGAAATCCTCGTGACCGTGCGCGAGCGGGCGGGTGCCCCGGCTGTCATCTATTTCGGAGGCAACGCCGAGGTCGTGCCGCGCGCCGTGCCCGAGCTGGCCGATGCCTTTCCGGACAGCGCCCTGTACCTGCCGCACTACCGCGGCTATTGCGGCAGCACCGGCAGTCCTTCGGAGGAGGCCCTGCTGGCCGACGCCCTGGCTGTGTACGACATGGCGCGCAGGCGTCACGACAGCGTAGTCGTCATCGGCCGCAGTCTCGGCAGTGCCGTGGCCGTGCACCTCGCCGGCAGCAGGCCCGTGACGGGGCTCGTGCTCATCACTCCCTTCGACAGCCTGACGGCCGTGGCCGCGCGCCACTATCCGTTCTTTCCCGTGCGCCTGCTCCTGCGCGACCGCTTCGACTCGCGTTCCCGGGCAGCGCAGGTGGTCGCGCCGACCCTCATCCTGGCCGCCGAACACGACGAGATCGTGCCCCGCGGCAGCACCGAAAACCTGCACGCCGCCTTTCGTCCCGGCCTGTCGAGGCTGGTCGTCGTACCCGAGACCGGTCACAACACCGTCCCCATGCTTCCCGAGTTCGCGGAACTGCTGCGCGCCATGCGCTGAGAACCTTCAGTCCTTCCGCTCCTGGCGCAAGGCGACGATGCCCCTCTGTCCAAGCTGGCGCACGAAAAGGGCCACGGCCTGCTCGGCTTCCGCCGCGAGGCAGGAGTAACGCTTCTCCACCCGGCGGGCCAGGTCGGCCACGCTTGCGATGCCGTCGATGTGCGCCCAGACGAAGGAGCCCATTTCGTCCAGTTCCAGGGTGCGCGTGGGGCGCGAGAGGGCCGGGGGCAGGAGTCGCGCCAGCCAAGGCTTGAGGACCGCGGGGTGCTCGATGCGGACCAGGCCCTGGGGCGAGGTCACGGCACGGATGTCCGGCATCGGCACCGGAATGGCGGCGAGGGCGTCAGCCCTGGATGTCGACTGCTGCATAGGATGAGCACACGCGATCGAAGTGAGCTTCGGACAGGGAGGATCCCCGGGCCGTGACCACGAGGATTCTGTTGGTTTCGGCGTCATGGCGGGCCCGGCCGCGTAGGCGTTCGGACCCGGCCGGGAGCCATGACAGCACGCGCCGCCAGATCGGGACGGGGCTGGCGAAGCTTGCCTGGCCGGTCCCTTGGGGCGTGACGGTCATCCCGTCGCCGTGCTCGCGGCCGAGGAAGCGCGCGAGCCATGCCTCGACGCCGGCGGCGCCAAGGATAACGTCGGCCGGGACGAAGCGGTCGAAGGTCAGTCCGCCGCCTGCCAAACGGAATTCCAGGCGGAAGGACCCTGGCTTGAAGGACGCCCTGACCAGGATCGCCCCGGGCGGCGTCTCGAAGGACAGGTCGAAACAGCGCCAGGAACGCCAGGCGTCGGGCGGCGTGAGGTCCAGGGAGGCCATCGCGGCCTGCAGCACGTCGGGTGGCGGCGGGGTCGGGAACAGCAAGGCGGCCATTCCGCCGTTCATGCGGACGGCGAAGAGCCTGGGGGCTTTTTCCGGCGCGGCCCAGAATCCGGGATCGTCGGGCCGCGAAGGCCCGACGCGGACGAACGCCGCCTCCGGCAACCCGCAGGCCTTGAGCAGGCGCCGGCCGTCGCGGTCCGGGTCGAAGGGGGATTTTTCCGGACCGAAGCGCAGCTCCAGCGACTCAACCTGGCCGTCGCCCGAGCCGGCGCCGTGGCCAGGGACATGACCAGGGCGCGCAAGTCGGACAAAACCGCGATCGAGAACCGCCGGCTCCATGCCGTCGGGGATGTTCACCCGCAGTCCGTCCCAGCGCAGTTCCCGGGTCATTGGGGGATGAGCAGCCGGTAGTCGAGCTTGTGGGGCGGGGTGGGCCCGTCAGCACGGCCTTGGGCGGAGGCGCTCTTGGCGTCCTGGCAGGCATCCTCCCTCAGCCACAGGGAGCGCAGGGTCATCTTCACGAAATTGCCCGTCTTGGAATCATCGTCCCTGCTGTGCGTCAGCTCCAGGTTGACCTGCTCGCCGCGGTTGTCGTGGAAGCTCCATTTCCAGGACATGACGGTCTGGAAGGGGTCCCCGCGCCACTCCAGGGGCTTGCCGAAGCGTTCCCGGTAGCGTTCGAGCAGGTCGTCGAAGAATTCGCGGGAGTCGTTGTCGAATTTGAGCTTGATGCGGACGATCCGGCCGATCTCCTCACAGTTGGCATAGGCCACGGAGCCGCTGCGGATGCCCGGGGCGTGGCCCGGCACGAGCTGGACCTCCAGGAGGTGGCGCTCCTGGGAGAGGGGGATTTCGGTGTGCATGTTGCAGATGCCGCGGATGGTCGAGATGTCCTCGCCCAGGACGATGCCGCCGAGGGATGTCGGGAAAACTTGGGCCTGGACAGAAGAGGCCATGAAAAGCCAAAGGAAAAGCATGAGGTATTTCATGACAGAACCCTATTCCAGCGTCGCGCCGCTTGTCCAGACGCGCTGACAGGGAAAGGAGACCGAAGTGACCAGGACTCTCTTCTACTTTGCGTTCATGCTCGCCACACTGACCTTCTACGGGGGCGAGGTCTGACCTTTCGTCGAGTCGCTTCCGGTCTGGAAGTTCGCCCTGACTCTCGGTGTTCATCTCGCGATCGCCCTGGCGTTGCGGCAGGTGCTCATCCGCCGTTTCATCCTGCCGCTGCCCATACACCGTCAATCAACGCGGCTGCTCTCGCTTGATTTCGGCATATTCATCGCGGCCGGCCTTGGTGTCGGCGTGTACCACCATCTTTTCTGGGGCTTCCCGGTCTTCAGCGGCGTTGAGATCGTCGTCGGGTTTGCCACCATCGGTCTCTTCGCCGCCCTGGACCTGAGCCTCGAATGGGAGCACAGGGTCATCGTCCAGGCCGACATGTCCGTCGGAAGCCTCCCCGGACCCGAGTCCTTTTTTCCCCAGACCAGGCGCTTCGCCTATCTCGCCACGGGCATCATCGTTTTCGTCACCCTGATTCTCCTGATGCTGCTCATGCGCGACATCTCCTGGCTCCAGGCCCAGGAGCAGGCCGCCGAGAACCTCCCGTCCCTGCTGTGGTCCGTGGTCTGGGAAGTGCTCTTCGTCATGG
>JANJWV010000053.1 GCA_024709365.1 Desulfomicrobium sp.
CGCCGATAACAGGGGTTCAAATCCCCTTGGGGACGCCAAACGACCATAACGGGTTCATCCCGCCCCCCCGGAGGTTCCGGGAAATACACTCCAAGCCCCTGGCGAAAGCCCGGGGCTTTTTTTGCATCCCGGCCAGCCGGAACCCGTACGCGGCAGGACCTTTGCCCCCTCTCTCACCCCGCTTCCTGCCGGCCACGCCGATCAGCGACCGCACCAGGCTGTGCGCCTGCAATACTCCTCCACCCGGCCAGCGCCTCGCCCATCACGTGCAGGAGGCCCTCGATCTTCACGGGCTTGGCCGCGTATCCGTCCATCCCGGCGGCCAGGAACTTCTCCCTGTCTCCGTCCATGGCGTAGGCCGTCAGGGCGACGATGGGGACGTCCTTCTTCGGGCCGAGAACTGCGGATTCGCGGATGAGGCGGGTCGCTTCGATTCCGTTCATGACGGGCATCTGGATGTCCATGAGGACGCAGTCGATGTCGTTTGCGGCCAGCAGTTCAAGAGCCTGCCTGCCGTTTTCGGCCGGCAGCACCGTGTGGCCGGACTTTTCCAGCAACTTCCGGGTGGTGAGACGGTTGGAGGCGTCGTCCTCGACGAGGAGTACGCGCAGGCTGTCGCCTCTCCCCGGGCGGGATGTTTCGGCTGCGACTGATGAAACCCCTTGTATTGTGAAAGGCAGGGTCACATGCACGCTCGTGCCTTTGCCGGGGGCGCTCTCGATGGTGACGGTTCCGTCCATGAGTTCGACCAGCCTTTGGACGATGGACAGGCCCAGCCCTGCGCCCTGGTAATTGCGCGTAAAGGAGTTCTCGACCTGCCTGAACGGCTCGAAAATGTCGCGCAGCCTGTCCTCGGCGATGCCGATGCCCGTGTCCGTGACGCGAAAATGCACGCGACAGGCATTGTCCGCCCTGCCGGAAAGCGTCGTGACGTTCAAGGCGACCGTGCCGCGCTCCGTGAATTTGATGGCGTTGCCCACCAGATTGAAGAGTACCTGGCGCACCCGCATTTCATCTCCGACCAGGACTTCGGGCACGCCCGGGGCAAGGGTGCACTCCAGGGTCACGCCCTTCTTTCTGGCCGTGACGGTAAAAAGTCCGGACACGGAATCAAGGACGTCCTGAACCCTGAAGGGCGCCTTGCGAATCTCCATCCTGCCCGCCTCCACCCTGGAGAGGTCGAGGATGTCCGACAGGAGCCTGGTCAGGCGGTTGCCCGCCTCCGTGGCCATATGGATGTAGCTGGCCTGTTCGGCGTCGAGAGGCGTGGTCTCCATGAGCTGGAGCATGCCCATGACCCCGTTGATGGGGGTGCGTATCTCGTGGCTCATGTTGGCCAGAAATTCGCTTTTCGCCTGGTTGGCGGCCTCCGCCTGCGTCTTTGCATGCAGCAGGGCTTCCTCAACCCGTTTTTGTTCCGTGATGTCCCGAAACTCCGTAACCCGGACATTTCTCCCCTTGTATGGGATGTTGCGCGCTTCGAGGCGGACTGGGTATTCTTCCCCGTTCTTGCGGACGCCTGTCGCCTCATAGGGACTTTCGTCCCCGGACAGGATCTTGCTCATGACCAGGTCGCGCGATTTCTCGGACAGGAGCATGAGGCCGTCCATTCCGATCAGTTCATCCGTGGAGTATCCGGTGATGTCGGAAAGTCCCTGATTGCAGTCCAGGATGACGCCCTTGTCGTGAATGGTGATGCCGCCGAAAGAGGCGTTGTGCAGGACCTTGAAGCGTTCCTCGCTTTCGCGGAGTTCCCCTGTCCTCATTTTGACCTGCCGGCGCAGCGTCCACGACCAGAGGAAGAATCCGAGCAGCAGGAGGAGCAGCGGCACGAGAACCATGGCGAGTTTGCGCAGGATGGTGACAAACGACGGGGTTGGCGCCTCATACACGCCCATCCATTTTTCGTAGAGGCGGCGGTACTCGCCGGAATCCTTGAGAACCCGCAGCCCCTCGCCGAACTGCGCCAGAAGCGCCGCATGCCCGTTGGGCACGGCATAGCAGTAATCCAGCGAAAGAAACGAATGCTGGCTCAGCTGCAAATTCGTCCAGCCGCGCGCCTTGATGATGTGCAGGGCGATGACGCGGGGGACCAGGGCGCAGTCGTGCATCCCCTCGGCCAGTTCCCGCAGCATGTCCTCCTGGGTCTCCACGACGGACACCCGGGACCCCAGGCCCTGTTCCAAGAGATATTCGTGGCTGACGTCCCCTTTCTGGACGGCGACGTCCCTGCCTTTGAGATCGTCGAGTGAAGCCGGGGGATCGATTTCGCCCCGCCGCACCACGACGACGTAATTGTTCACCGAGTGCGGCTGGGTGAAGTCGAATTTTCGGTCCCGCTCCGCAGAATAGAACATGCCCTGAACCGCGTCGATTTCGCCCCGCTCCAGATCGTGCAGCACCCCGGTCCAGGGCCCGAGACGGATTTCGACGTCAAGCCCCATCTCCTTGGCGATCATCCGGGTGAGCTCGACATTGAAACCGGCCGGGTTTCCGTATTCGTCCAGATACTCGAACGGCGGGTAGCGATGATCGCCGCCCACGACGATGCGGCGGTCCTTCGGCAGCTCCAGGGCGGCGAACCACCGGGAGTGAAGACGGCGATAGGTCCCGTCGGCGATGACGATGGCCAGCCCTTCGTTCAGCAGGGCCAGCATGCGGCTGTCGCCTTTTTTCACGGCGAAGCAGAAGTCCTGGCGAAAGTCCTCGATGGGCTTGTCGACGATCCGCAGGTTCGCGAGTCCGGTTTGCGGGATGAGGCGCAGCGCCACAAGCCGCTGCACGACCACGGCGTCGTGGCGCCCCTGGGACAATTCGTTCAGGGCCTGCTCAAAGGTGGGGGTGGTGTGGATCAGGATGCCGCGGTCTTCCCGACGCAGGAACTCCTCGGCGTTGTCGCCCTGCATGACGGCCACGCGACGTCCCCGGAGATCGGCCAGGCTCTTGATATCCTCCGTCCCGGAACGCACCACGATGGCCCCGTGCAGGGTCATGTAGGGCACCGTGAAATCGAAGAACTCTTCGCGCTCGGGCGTGCGGCCGACCAGGGGCAGGGCCTGCACCTCTCCCTTTTCCAGCCAGCCTTTGACCTCGGCCCAGGGTCCTGTCCGGAAGGTGACGCCACGGCCCATGGCGGCCAGGGCGGCACGCAGAAGTTCCACGGAAAAGCCGTCGGCGCGGCCCGTGTCGTCAACAACGGAAAAAGGCGGGTAATCGATCTCCGCGGCCGAGACCACGGACGAAGAAGGTTCGGATGCGACGGCAATGAGCGGCGCGTGAAGGATCAAGACGAGCAGCAGGAGCGCGAACAATGGAGCGGCGTGTCGCCGCCGTCGGACATGAATGTCCGAACGGGTCGAGTCGTTGGCCACAAAAAGAATTCGATCGCTCATTGTTTCCGGAACACCTTGGGATATCGGCCACTGAAGTCTGACGCCCTTGTGGACGAATTTGATCAAAATCTCAAGGCATGCGCACAAATTGGTTCGAATCCTCCGGCGGTTGACGCATAAAGCCGGGCTGATGGGCGTACTACGGACCACCTGAACCTGAAATCGCGTGGACCGGCAGGCCTTTTTGGGAGCATCTCCGCGGATGTCCGGACAAGGACCAGCCAATTCCGACAGAGCGACGCGGCGCGCGCTGCTGCAGGGCTCAATCCTCTGGCGCAGTTGTGCCCGGTAATGTATGGCATGAGTCACGCGCGGACGCCGCGGACGTTCCGCGCAGCCGGCGCCGGCCTGGCGGCGCCGAACAGGCACCACCGCCCCAGCCCGCACCACATTCCGACAGTCACGCCGGGAGTACCATCATGAACAGCCTCCTCCATGGCTCGATCCGCAAGAAGCTCGCCATCATGTTCGTCTGTTCGGCGCTGCCCGCCATCGTCGCCATCGTCCTGACCGGGCTGGACAACCGCCAGAAGGCCATCGCGCAGGCGGAAAAGGAGCTCCTTCATTTCTCCTGGCATATCGCCGAGACTCAGGCCAAAACCACCCAGGGCATCAGGACCCTGCTGGAAAGCCTGGCTGCCTCCCCCGAGGTGCGCAACGCCGACGTGGCGGGCTGCGAAAGGTTCTTCGCCCGTGTGCTCAAGATCAACCCGCTTTACGGAGCCCTGCATCTCGTCGCCCCCAACGGCGATCTCATCGCTTCCGGCAACGCCGGCAAGTCCGCCAACTTCGCCCATACCAGGCATTTCAGGGACGCATTGGAATCCAAGAGCTTCGCGGCAGGGGAATATCTCCTCGGCGTCACCCTGAACATCCCGGTCTTCACCTTCGGCCATCCCGTCCTTGGCGAGCGGGGCGAGGTCCTGGGCGTCCTGCTGACCAGCATCCGCCTGGACCTCTTCCGCGACGTGTTCAACAGCGGCGCCTTCCCGGCGGATTCCTTCATCGGCATCTGCGACCGCAACGGAAACCGCCTCTACCGCTACCCGCACATCGAGGCCATGCCCCTGGGCGCTCCCATCAAAAAGGAAATTTTCGAGACGGCCAGAAGCGGCGCGGCGGAAAGCCTCATCGTGGAGAAGGGCTCCGACGGCGTAGAGCGCATCCTGGCCGTCCGGCAGCTGCGCATCGCCCCCGACCGCCAACCGTACATGTACATCTTCGTCGGCGCCCCGAAAGCGGCCTTCTTTTCCGGCAGCCAGAAACAGATGGCCCAGGATTTCGGCCTGATCTTCCTGGTCATCGGCCTGACCCTGTTCAGCGGCTGGTACCTCGGGGGCAGAACCGTGGGCCTCAGGTTCGAGGAACTGGCCGCGGCCGCCAAGCGCATCGGCGAGGGGGACCTCTCGGTCCGGGTGCGGCCGGCGCCGGACATCAAGGAAGTCGACATCCTCTCCCGGGCCTTCAACAGCATGGCCGAGTCCCTGGCCAGGGACATCGACAGACGCACCCGCGTCGAGGAGGCCCTGCGTGCGAGCGAACAACGGCACAAGATCATCGTCGACAACTCGCCCCTGGGCATGATCTTCTACGACAGCGACGGGACCATCATCGACTGCAACCCGCCTTTCGTCGACATGATGGGTTCGAGCCGCGAGAAGCTCATCGGCTTCAACTCCAAGCGCTACAGCTCGGCAAAGCTCCGCGAGACCCTCGCCGGAGCCCTGGCCGGCGAGGCGGCCGTCTTCGAGGACGAGTACACGTCCGTCACCGGCGGCGTGACAAGGAGCCTGCGCATCGTCTTCAACCCCATTTCCCCCGGCGCTGCGCCCACCGGCGTCATCGCCACCGTCGAGGACATCGGCGAGCGCAGGCGGACCGAAGAGGCGTTGAGGGAAAGCGAGGCGCGCTTCCGCAACCTTTTCGAGCAGGTCCCCTCCGTGGCCGTCCAGGGCTACGACATGACCGGCACGACCATTTATTGGAACGCGGCCTCGGAGGCCCTTTACGGCTATACGGCGCAGGAAGCCATCGGCAGAAATCTGGTGGATCTGATCATCCCGCCGGAGATACGGGAATTCGTGCAGAAGGACATGCGGTCCATGGCCGAGACGGGCATACCCATCCCCGCCGGCGAACTGTCGCTCATGCGCAGGGACGGTTCGAGGGTGCTCGTCTTCTCGAGCCACGTCATCGTCAAGAAACCGGGCAGCCCGCCCGAACTCTTCTGCCTCGACGTGGACCTGACAAGCAGGAAGCTTGCCGAAGACGCCCTGCTCAGAGCCAAGGAGGCGGCCGAGGCGGCCAACCAGGCCAAGTCGGAATTCCTGGCCAACATGAGCCACGAGATCCGCACGCCCATCAACGGCGTCATGGGCATGCTGCAGCTCATGGAGACGACGTCTCTCGACACCGAGCAGTCGGAATACGTGGGCCTGGCCAAAGGCTCCATCGACCGGCTGAACAGGTTGCTCGCGGATATCCTCGACCTGTCGAGAATCGAGGCGGGCAAGATGGAGATCCGCAAGGCGGAGTTCTCCCTCGGCGAGATCGCGGAGTCCGTGTCGGCGCTTTTCACGCCGACGGCCAACGCCAAGGGCGTCACCCTGGGGTGCCGCATCGACACGGCCCTGCCCCTCCGCCTCGTCGGGGACGAGACGAGAGTGAGGCAGGTCCTTTTCAATCTGGTGGGCAACGCCCTCAAGTTCACGGATCATGGGCGGGTCGACCTGGCCGTGGAGGCCTTGCCGTCGCCCGGGCAGGGCGGACTGAAGGTCGGCTTCACCATCACCGACACGGGCATCGGCATTGCCGAAGACAGGTTGAGGGAAATATTCGAACCATTCCGCCAAGTGGAAAATTCCTACACCCGCACCTATCAGGGGGCGGGCCTCGGCCTGGCCATCGTGCAGAGGCTGGTGAACCTGATGGACGGCGGGATCGACGTCGAAAGCAGCCCGGGGCGCGGCACCACGATGCGCGTCGTGCTGCCCCTGGAGCCGGCGTCCGCCCCGCCGGCGCGCGAGACGCCTGAAACCGCGGGCGGTCAGGGGAGGCTGCGCATCCTTTTGGTGGAAGACGACCCGTCCAACCAGCTGCCCATCCAGATCATTCTGACCAAGGCCGGACACGAGGTCGTCCTGGCCGAAGACGGCGAAAAGGCCGTCGAGACCCTTGAGGGGCAGCACTTCGACTGCGTGCTCATGGACATCCAGATGCCCGTCATGGACGGCGTCCAGGCCACGATGGCCATCCGGCAGTCCGAGAGCCTCCGGGGAAGACGGCGCGTCCCCATCATCGCCATGACGGCCTACGCCATGACCGGCGACCGGGAGAAGTTCCTGGCCGCGGGCATGGACGGCTATATAGCCAAGCCCGTGGTCGTCGCGGATCTCATGCGGACCATCGTCGGGGTCATGCAGGGCTGAGCCTGCCGATCACGCATCTCCGGCCACCAACCCGTCGGCCATGCGCACCACCCTGTCGGCGCGGCGGGCGTAGGACTCGTCGTGGGTGACCATGACGATGGACAGGCCGTCCCGCTTCAGGTCCGTCAGCAGCGACATGACGGACTCCCCGGTGGTCTTGTCCAGGTTGCCGGTGGGCTCGTCGGCGAAGAGGATCTTCGAGTCCTTGACCAGGGCGCGGGCGATGGCCACCCGCTGCTGCTCCCCGCCGGACAGGTGCCCCGGCAGCTTGCCGCCCTTGCCCGCCAGCCCCACCCGCTCCAGGCAGTCCTCGGCCCTGGCCCGCTCCCGGCTCCCCACCCGTCCCAGGCCCGTCATGAAGGGCAGCAGCACGTTCTCGCGAGCCGTCAGGTACGGCAGCAGGTAATGGAACTGGAAGACCACGGCGAAGTCGCGGTTGCGCAGCCTGTTCAGACGCTCGGGCGAGAAGGCTGTCACGTTCTCGCCTCCATAGAGGACCTCGCCTCCGTCCGGCGCCAGGAGGGTGGAGAGGACGTTCAGAAACGTCGTCTTGCCGGAACCCGAGCGCCCGACGATGCTGACGAACTCCCCTGCCCCGACGGTCAGGCTGACGCCGCGCAGAGCCGGGGTGGCGACCCCTTCGGAGGTGAAGGTCTTGGTGATGTCTTTGGCTTCAAGCATTGAGTGCCTCACAGGGAGATGAGCGCCGTGGACGGCTCGATGGAGGCGGCCTTCCACGACGGGAAGAAGGCGGCCAGGACGGAAACGCCGACGATGAGGGCGCAGGTCAGCAGAAGGTGCCCGGCGTGCATGGCCGCCTCGGCTTCCTGGGCCATGCCCAGGAGGTCCAGGACCTTGACGCTCAGGAAGAAGCCGCCGAAATACCCGACGACCCCTGCCGCCAGGCCGATGAGCGCCGCCTCGAAGCAGAACACGCCGAAGATCCCGGAACGGGAAAAGCCCAGGGAGCGCAGCAGCCCTATCTCGCGGATCCGCTCGTTGACCGAGGAGAGCATGGTCGCGCCGACCATGCAGCAGGCGATGAAGAGGATGACCAGGCTGACGGTCAGGATGAGGTGCTCGACGAAATGGACCGAGTACATGCGCTGCTTGACGATGGACTGCATGGCCTGGATCTCCGTGTCGGGGAGCTTCTCCTCCAGCTGGCGCACGATGTCCTCGATGGGGCAGCCCGCGCACAGGGCGGCCACTTCCACGAAACTGACCTTGTCCTCCTGCCCGAAGGCCGCCTGGGCGAAACCCAGGTCCGCGAAGATGACGGAATCGTCGTCGCTGCCCGTGGGGTCCAGGACCCCGGAAACCACCGCCGGCCGCCCGGCAAGATCGAACCCGTCCCCGACCTTCAGGCCGAGCCGGGCCGCGGCCTTGGAGCCGGCCAGCACGCCGTTCTCCGCGGCCGGGAAATCGCCCTGCATGGACCAGTAGCCCTTGAGAACCTTCTCGCGCTCGAAGCGCACCCCGACCACCCCCACGGCCACATCGCCGACCCTGGCCATGGACACGAGCTTGGGCGCCACGACGCTGATGCGGTCGCGGTAACCGATGGACAGGATGCGCTCCTCCACGTCGGCCTCGCGCAGGTCCGTCATGCCCATG
Organism: Desulfomicrobium sp.; assembly: GCA_024709365.1. Taxonomy (GTDB): domain Bacteria; phylum Desulfobacterota; class Desulfovibrionia; order Desulfovibrionales; family Desulfomicrobiaceae; genus Desulfomicrobium. The sequence continues at coordinate 8,438 of JANJWV010000053.1, forward strand.
AGCATGTCGCCCAGGGAGAACCCGCCGTAGCTCACGGTCAGCTTCTCGCTCCTGGGCGTGACCAGGATGTTGGCGCCGAAGGCCGTCAGCTTCTTTTCGAGGGAATGGCCCACTTCCCGCGAGACGTAGTTGAGGGAGACGATAGCCACCACGCTCAGGGTGAAGACCGTGAACAGAAGCGACGTCTTGAGCCACTTCTTGCGCATGGTCCGCAGGGGGATGGTCAGGATGTTCACTTGAAGAACCCTGTCCCCTCGGCCAGATCGGCCACGGAGATGACCACGTCGCCGCCCTCGACCCGGTGCGTCAGGGGCGCCGGGTTGCAGCCGCCCTTGACGTCGCCGATGCGGGAGGCATGGAAGCGCATGCCGCAATTGTTGCAGATCATGAACTCCTTGTCCTGGGTGTAGCCCTTCTTGGCGTGGTAGCAGACGTCGCAGGCGTCGAAGGCCGCCCGCAGCCGGTCGCCGCTCCGGATCAGGAAGAACTTCAGCTCCGCCTCGTCTCCCGCGAAGCGGAAATGATGAGCCTTGCCGTCGGACACCTCGGATGCCGGGATCCTGACGAAGCCGTTCTCGGCCTGCACGGCCTCGGGCCCGGAAAACATATCGAGAAAGGCGAAGGCCTGGGACGCGGCCAGAGACATCAGGACAGCGAGAAACGCAGCTTGAACGATTTTCATGAACATCCCCCAAAAAATTCGTATTGATGTGGTCGGAAATTGAAAGCACGAAACATACCAACAAAAAATCGAATTATTCCAGGGGATGGACGAGAGAAAATGCAGGATTTGGCACATGCGCGCACATCTGCATCAGCCATTTTGCACATGTGCAGATCCGGCGAGGCACGAGCGCAGGCAGGCCCGCTCGGAGCGGGAAAGCCCGGAGGCGTGGGCCTCCGGGCGGACAGTCAGGGTGAAGAGCGAATTCAGGCCGAGCGCAGGCGCTCATCGAGGAAGACGAGCTGCCTGTAGATGGTCCGCACCGCTGGCAGATCCACGCCATGCTCGGCTGCGGTCCGCAGGGGCTCGCCGTAGATGGCCTCGGCCTCCAGGGGCCGGCGGTTCTCGGCGTCGAGCATCATGCTCGGCTTGTAGGGAGCCATCCTGTCCGTGGAATCGAGGATGTCGTCGATGAAGGATTCGGGGATGTCGCGGCCCATGGACAGAGCGCCGGCCCGGACTTCGGCCATGAGTTCGCGGGTCAGCAGGCGCGTGGCCGGACAGCTGACGACGAGGTCCGTGGTGGCGCCGAGCAGGGCGCAGGGTCCGTTGAAGGCGATATTCCAGAACAGCTTGCGCCAGCGGGCCAGGATCAGGTCGTCGCATTTCTCCACGGGGATTCCCGCTCCCTCGAAAAGCGAGGCGGCCCGCTCCAGTTCGGGCGTGACCCCGGCGGGCCGGTCGCCGGAGAGGTAGTGGCCCATGGTGACCTTGCCGTAATCGAGATGCGCGACGTGGCCGGGCCCGACCTTGTTGCAGCACACGAAGCACAGGCAGCCGAGCACCGCGACGCCCAGACCCAGACGGTCGATGGTCCGCTCTCCGTTCAGACCGTTCTGCATCAGCACCACGACGCTCCCCGGGCCGCAGACCGGGGGCAGGAGCTTTTCCAGCAGATGGTTGGTGGTCGTCTTGGTGGCCACCAGGACGACGTCGCAGCGCGGCATGTCCTCGACGCGTCCGTAGGCGTTGACCTGCGGGAAGAACATGTCGCCGCGCACGGAGTCCACGCGCAGGCCGTTCTCCAGGACATGCCCGTAGTCGGAGCGGAAAAGGAAATGGACCTCATGCCCGGCCTGCAGCAGCCGGGCCCCGTAGTAGGCGCCGATGGCGCCGGAACCGATGACGGCGATTTTCATGGATGCATCCTTGCAGTCGTTTCGTGACGTCGGGCCTTGCGGACCGGCCCGGAGGGCCTCGCCCTTCCGGGAGGGGGTTACGTCTCGCACGGGCGGCGCCCTGTCAAGAACGTCCCCCCTCGCCCGGTCCGCCCATTTCCCCTTGAACCGGCACCGCCTCCCGCGCTATTCGTCCCTGCACGAAACAAGGAGCATGCATGGACACCGCCGCATACAGAGCCCAGATCAACGCCTTCGAAACTCTCATGACCGTCAGCGCGGACCTGGCCGACATCCGCCTGGCCGAGGACAAGTGGACCCTCAAGGAGATGGTCGCCCATCTCGTGGATTCCGCGTCCAACAACCACCAGCGCTTCGTGCGCCTGCAGCTCGAACCAGTCCTCGTCTTCCCCAAGTACGACGCCGAGCAGTGGAGGGGCGTGACCAGCATCGGCCCCTTCGACTACGCCGACATCCTGACCCTGTGGAAAAGCTACAACCTGCTCCTGCTGCATCTCATCGAAGGCGTGAACCCGGCCGCCCTGAACCATGTCTGGCGGAGGGAGGATGGAGACATCTCCCTGGAAGCCCTGATCCGCGATTATTTCGTGCATATGGAGCTGCACCGGAAGCTGTTCGCAGAGCGTTCCGCGGAGCTCGAGGCCGCGGCAGGGAAGGCGTGAGCCACGCCACACGGGGAAAAACCCCGGACCGCACGACGGAAAGGACTGCGCAGAGCCACAACCTGGTCCTCATCCTCGGCACCGACGCCTCGGGCAAGGATCACGTGGCCCGGCTGGTGCTGGCGCATCTGCAGAAGGCCGGCGTATTCTTGGAGAAGCGGCGCGGCTGGCTCTCGGCGCCTGCCTGCGCGGCCGACTCCTCGGAGCACAAGGGCCCCGCCCGCCTGTTCGCCGAACGTCTCTTCCTGCGCATCTACCCCCTGATCGCCTGGGCGCTGCCAACGGCGCTGACCCTGTGCATCCTGGCGGACGTCCTGATCTACCGGCTCCTGCGCCGCAGGCCGGTCATGCTCGTCAGCCACACGGCCCTGCGTCTGCTGGCCTTCCACATGGGGCACGACGACGCCTTCCGCATGCCCGCCCACCTCGGGAAAGCCCTGGCGACGCTGCGGGGGCAGGGGCTGCAGACCCTGTTCGTGACCACGGAGCGCGACGTCCGCCTCGGGCGCATCCACGACCGCATCCGGCGGGACAAGGTCGACCATTTCGACCTCTACATGGCCAGGCGCCCGCGCCACGGGGAACGCGTCACGGACGCCCTGGAGCGCATCGCCGTGGAGCACCTCCAGGCCCGCACGATCCGCAACGACGCCCATGGGGACGAACACATCGCCGCCGCCCTGGACGAAATCTGGCCCGCCGGCCGCTGATGCCTCTAAGCTCGACAACCCGCCTGACCGCCACATCCACCCTTCAATCTCCATTCATGACGCCATGTTGCAACTGCTCCGCCGCATCTTTCCGCCGCTGCGCGCATTGACGAAACGATCGATTTTCGTTTTTAGTTTGCGCCGGAGGAAACACCAATGCACAAACTACTCATCGCTCTCTGCCTGGCCCTGACCGCCACCTGCTCCTTTGCCGCCGACACGCCCGTGACCGTGGCCCACGCCACCTGGGTCGGCTACGGCCCCCTGCACATCGCCAAGGAACTCGGCTACTTCAAGGAACAGGGCCTCGACGTGAACCTGACCATCATCGAGGACGAGTCGCAGTACGCGGCCGCCCTGGCTTCGGGCAACATCGACGGCCTGGGCAACGTCATCGACCGCGAGGTCATCCACTTCGCCAAGGGCACCCCCGAAACCGTCATCTTCGCCATGGACGAGTCCACGGGCGGCGACGGCGTGGTCGCCGCGGGCGACATCAAGGCCGTGGCCGAACTCAAGGGCAGGACAGTGGCCCTGGACAAGTCGTCCACCTCGTACTTCTTCTTCCTGTCCATCCTGGAAAAGAACGGCGTGAAGGAGGACGAGGTGAACATCCAGGAGATGGGCGCGTCCGACGCCGGCGCGGCCTTCGTGGCCGGCAAGGTCGACGCCGCCGTGACCTGGGAGCCCTGGCTGACCAACGCGGGCCAGCGCGAGGGCGGCCATGTCCTGATGTCCAGCCGCGAGATGCCGGGGACCATCGTCGACGTCTTCGTCATGAACGACAATTTCATGGCCAAGCACCCCGAGGCCCCGGCCAAGATGGCCAGAGCCTGGTTCAAGGCCATCGAATGGTACAAGGCCAACCCGGCCAAGGGCGACGAGATCATGGCCAAGGCCTTCGGCCTGTCCGCCGCGGAAGTGGCCGACATGGCCAAGGGCGTGACCTTCAAGGGCACGGCCGAGAACCTGGCTTTCGTCAAGCCGGGCCAGGGCCTCTACGCGGTGGCCGACCGGGCCATCCGCTTCTGGAAGGAGAAGGGCATCATCGAGAAGGACGTCACGGCGGCCGATTTCGTGACGGACAAGTTCGTCGTCGAAGGCGCCAAGTAGGTGTCGACGCACCCCAAGGCCAGTCCCGCACACCGTGCGGGACTGGCGCTCCTTTCCTTCGCCGCGGTGCTGGCGGCCTGGTCCGCGGCCTCCTACGGCGGGCTGGTCAAGGACCTCTTCCTGCCCAAGCCCCACAGCGTGCTGCTGGCCTTCGCCGACATGCACCGCGACGGCATCCTGCTGTCCTACACCTGGGACAGCGTGTACCGCGTCATGGTCGGGTGGTCCCTGGCCGTGGCCGCGGCCGTGCCGCTTGGCCTCTTCATCGCCACGTCGCGGCGCGGAGCGGCCGTGTGCGCGCCGCTCATCGAGTTCGCCCGCTACCTGCCGGTGGTGGCCCTGGTGCCGCTGACGCTCCTGTACTTCGGCATCGGCGACGGCCAGAAATTCGCCATCATCTTCCTGGGCACCTTCTTCCAGCTCGCGCTCATGGTCGCCGACAGCGTGGCCGCCGTGCCCCGCGACCTGGGCCGGGCCGCCGCCACCCTGGGCGCGAGCCGGGCTCAGATCTACCGCATGGTCCTGCTGCCCGGCGCCCTGCCGGGCATCATGGACGACCTGCGCATCACCGTGGGCTGGGCCTGGACCTACCTCGTGGTGGCCGAACTGGTGGCCGCCAACTCGGGGCTGGGGTACATGATCCTGCGCGCCCAGCGTTTCCTGGCCATCGACCGCATCTTCGCCGGACTGGTCCTCATCGGCCTCCTGGGCCTGGCCACGGACTGGCTGTTCAAGACCGCCACGCGGCTGTGCGTGCCGTGGAGCGAGAAGGTGGACGCATGAGCGCGCTGCTGGAGATCAGGGACCTGCGCAAGGATTTCTCCGGGGCGGCCGGCCCCGTCACGGCTCTCGAAGGGATCGACCTCGACGTGGCCGAGGGGGAGCTGGCCGTCATCGTCGGGCCGTCGGGGTGCGGCAAATCGACGCTGCTGAACATCGTGGCCGGCCTCGAACACGGCACGGGCGGGGAGGCCCGCATCGACGGGCGCCCCATCACCGGGCCGGGCGCGGACAGGGGCATGGTCTTCCAATCCTACACGCTGTTCCCCTGGCTGTCCGTGCGCGAGAACGTGGAGTTCGGCCTGCGCATCAAGGGCGTGCCCAAGGACGAGCGGGCCGAAACCGCGAGGCGGTATCTCGGGCTGGTGGGCCTGGCCGACTTCGAGAACGCCCTGCCCAAAGAGCTGTCCGGGGGCATGAAGCAGCGCGTGGCCATCGCCCGCGTGCTGGCCAACCAGCCGCGCATGCTGCTCATGGACGAGCCCTTCGGGGCCCTGGACGCCCAGACCCGCCTCGTGCTGCAGGAACTGCTGCTCGGGATCCGCGCCCAGGAACGCAGCACGGTCCTTTTCATCACCCACGACATCGACGAGGCCATCCTGCTGGCCGACAACGTCTACGTCATGTCGCGCCGGCCGGGACGCCTCAAGGCGCGCATCCCCGTGGACATCCCGCGGCCGCGCGACCACCGGGTCACGGTCAGCGCCGATTTCGCTGCCGTCAAGGCGCGCATCATGGAGCTGCTCTGGGAGGAGATCACGGCCTGACGACCCTGCAACCGCGCAAACCGAAACATCTGCGCGCCGTTGCGGTTCGAGGGAGAGACCCTGCGGTTCAGGGTGCGATCTTTGGGAGGTGATACATGGACGTTCTGCAGACCATCACACCGATTTTTCTCCTGATCCTGACCGGCTTCGTGCTGCGCAGGGCCTCCTTCCCGAGCCTGGAGTTCTGGCCCCAGGCCGAACGCCTGACCTACTACGTGCTCTTCCCGGCCCTGCTCATCGACAAGCTGACCTCCATGCACGCTGGGCAGCACCCCCTGCTGGCCATGGCCGCCTGCCTGGTCGCCGCCATATGCCTGGTCGCCGCAGCGCTCATGGCCGTCCGGCCCCGGCTGCAGAGCGACGGGCCGGCCTTCACCTCCATTTTCCAGGGGGCCATCCGGCCCAACACCTACGTCGGCCTTTCGGCCGCGGGTGGCCTGTTCGGCGACGAGGGGCTGTCCCTCTCCGCCGTGGCCCTGATGGCCGTCATCCCCACCGTCAACGTGCTCTGCGTGCTGGTTCTGACCCGCCACGGTCGGGACACGCGGGCGCGCGGCCTGCGCGACACGGTGGTGCAGCTCGGGCGCAACCCGCTCATCCTGGCCTGTGCCGCGGGCTTCGCCCTGAACGGGGCGGATGTCACGTTGCCCGCCATGCTGCAGGAAGGGCTGCACATCCTCGGCAGCGCCTCCCTGCCCCTGGGTCTGCTGGCCGTGGGCGCGGGGCTGTCCTTCTCCGCCGCACTGGACGGATGGAGGGACGTCATCGCCAGCTCGCTCTTCAAGCTGCTGGCCCTGCCCCTGCTGGCCTTCGCCGCAGGCAGGGCCCTGGGCCTTTCCGGAACGCCGCTCGGCGTCTGCCTGATCTTCACCGCGGTCCCGGTCTCGGTCTCGTCCTACATCCTGGCCCGGGTCCTGGGCGGCGACCACGACCGCATGGCCGCCATCATCACCGTGCAGACCATGCTGGCCATCGTCTCCATGCCGCTGCTGCTAGGCCTTCTGCTCTGAGATCTGCCCAGTCTCCGGAACAACCGTCTCCCCGAAAAATAAAACGCGGGAACCCGACAATCCGTCGGGCTCCCGCTTTCAGCCGAATCCGATCTTTTTCGCGCGGCGATGTTATCCCGCTGCCCTGAACAGCCCCAGGTTCGCCTCCAGGGCCGCGCCCTTGAGCAGGTCGTCCATGGCCCGTTCGTAATGCTCTCCCTCCACTCCGGGGATAAGGCCCAGCCTGTTCACGGCCGCGAGCACGGCGACGTTCTGCATGCGCGGGTCTTCGATGTCCGGGCGCGTCACGGCATGAACCGTGATGGAGCGGGTGGCCGCCGCCCGGGCGACATCCTCCGCGCTCACCTCGGCGGCCGTTCCGAGGCGCACGGGCAGGGGCTGCAGCACGGTGTCGTAGTAGGCCAGGGTCCCGCCGTCGCGCAGGGCCGTCTGCATGGCGCGCAAGGCCTCGTGGCGCTCCAGCCCGATGGCCAGGTCCGCCTCCCCGGCGGGGATGAGGGGGCTGTGGGCCGATGCGCCCAGGCGGATCTGGGACACGACGATGCCGCCTCGCTGGGCCAGCCCGTGGGTGTCGACGGCCTTGGCCGCGTGGCCGGCGTGGTCCGCGGCGCGCAGGATGATCTCGCTCAAGAGGCCGATGCCCTGCCCGCCGACGCCGCTAAGATAGATATTGAATATGTTCATGAGGCGCTCCTTACCGGATGATGGCCTTGCTGGGACAGGTCTGCATGCACGAGCCGTCGCCGATGCACAGCTCCGGGTTCACGGTCACGCTGCCGTCTGCGGCGAGGGTGAAGCTCGGGCAGGCGAAGTCCTGCACGCAGACGTGGGCGCGGGTGCAGAGATCCTGGTCGATGGTCACGTGACGGTCCACGTAGCCGCTCTTGCGGCGCTGGTTGCGGGTGAAGAGCAGCATGCACGGGTGGCGGGCGATGACCACGCTGAAGGCGTCCACGTCCAGGGCCTGGCGCATGAGGTCCGGCAGCTCGGCCTGCTTGTAGGTGTCGGTCTCGAAGATGTGCCTGACCCCGAGCCCTTCGAGGAGCTGCCGCACCGGGATGGCGTCGGTCGGCTCGTTGAAGTTGCGCCCGGACCCGGCGTGGTCCTGGTGTCCGGTCATGGCCGTGGTGCCGTTCTCCATGAGCACCAGGGTCAGGTTGTGCCGGTTGAAGAGCGCGTTGACGATGCCCGGCAGCCCGGCGTGGTAGAAGGTCGAGTCGCCCAGGAAGGCCACGACCTTGCGCGTATCGTTGAGGAGGGTCAGGCCCGCACCCATGCTCGTGGACGCGCCCATGCACAGGAGCACTTCCCCCATGCGGTACGGCTCCATGAAGCCCAGGGTGTGGCAGCCGATGTCGGCCACGGTGATGGTCCCTTCGGGCAGGGCCTTCTTTATGGCGTGAAAGGCGCTGCGATGGCCGCAGCCGGGGCACATCTGGGCCGGACGTGCGGGCACGGGAGCCAGGGGCTCGACCGCCGCCTTGCGGGCCGGGACCATGTCGGGCCAGGTGCGGTGCAGGATGTCCCGGACCTTGTCCGCCGTGTACTCGCCGACCCAGTCCTCGTCGTCGGCCTTGCCGATGACCCGGGCGGCCAGGCCCCGGTCATAGGCCAGGGCCTTGATGTCCTTCTCCAGGGTGTCGTCCAGTTCCTCCAGCACCTTCACCTCGGCGTGGCTCTGCAGAAAGTCGGCGATGACGCGCGAGGGCATGGGGTACGGCATGGCCAGCTTGAGCACATCGGGCCTGTCAGGCAGCCCTTCCAGGGCGTCGGCCACGGACAGGGCGACCATGCCCGAAAGGATGACGCCGCGCGGGCTCCCGTGGCCCGTGACCGTGTGCAGACCGCGCTCGTCCACCCAGCGCTCGGCCTTGCGGAGGTTCTCCAGGGCCGTGCGCTTCTTGGGGAAGACGGCAGCCGTGAGGGGGATGTACGGGCCGTTGGCCGCATCGAAGCGCGGGTTGTTCTCGAAGGTTTGCGGCTCCCAACCGGCGAAGGCGACCTTTTCCTTGGCGTGGCAGACGTGGGTCGTCAGGCGCAGGATGACCGGGCGGCACAGGCTGCGGGCCAGCGCCGCCGCCTCCTTGTAGTAGGCGTAGACCTCGGCCGGGTTGGCAGGCTCCAGCAGCGGCGTGTAGCTCATGGCCGCGTAGTGCCGGTTGTCCTGCTCGTTCTGGGAGGAGTTGGCGCCTGGGTCGTCGCCCAGGACCACGACCATGCCGCCGATGAGGTTCAGGAGCGACAGCTGCACGAAGGCGTCCGCAGCCACGTTCAGGCCCACGCTCTTGAAGAAGACCGTCGACAGGTACCCGTTCAGGGACGCACCCAGGGCGACCTCCGTGGCCACCTGCTCGTTGGTCTAGAATTCGAAATAACACGGCCGCTTCTCCGGCGCGATGGACTGAATCGCCGTGGCGATCTCCGGCGTCGGGGAACCGGGATAGGACGTGACCACGCGCGTCCCGGCCTCGACCATGGCCCTTACCAGGGCCGTGTTGCCCATGACGATCTCCGAAAACGGCGTCCGGGTCAGGAGCATTTCACCCATGTACTTCATATGCTTCCTCGCTGTAGGGAGGTTTCGGACCCCCGAAAACGGAAATCCTGACATTCATACCGCCTACCCCACACGGAAGCGGGAGGCAATGACCATACGGAGGAAACCATGTCCGACCTGACCTTCACCAAGATCGAACAGAGCATCAAGGACCGCAAGCGCCTGCACCTGACGTTCCTCAAGAACGTCAAGACCTACGCCCCGTTCCTGGAACTGGAGGAAAAGGCCTTCGCAGACGGCGCCCTGGACCGCAAGACCAAGGAACTCATGGCTCTGTCCATCTCCATCGTCACCAAGTGCGAGCCGTGCATGGAATGGCACCTGGACCAGGCCATGCAGCACGGCGCCACGGACCAGGAGATCTACGAGACCATCGACGTGGCCATAGAAATGGGCGGCGGCCAGGCCGGGGCCTACGCACGGTTCGTGCTCAAGGCCATGGAGTATTTCAAGGGGAAGCGGGAGGAGTGACTGGCCAGACCGTCTGTATCCGGCCTCCCAAGATTTCTGCACCGGAAAGGAGACAACCGTCGACTTTCTTCAGCCTCATGAAAACCTGATGCGTAATAATACAATTATCTTAATTTATTCAATTTAAATCACAATCTTTGCTTTTAAACTGGTAATTGGACGGACATAAACTGACAATTGGACGAGATAAAATTTGCAATTGGACGGACGACAATCTACATATGGACGCCATGGAATCGACAGACCTCTATCCGCGCTTCATCCGCCCCCGCCTGCTGGAGGCACTCGCCGATGCTCCGGTCGTGCTGATCCATGGCCCCCGTCAGTGCGGCAAGACGACGCTGGCCCGACAGGCGGGCGAGGATGCAAGCTTTGCCTATCTGAGCTTTGACGACGACGTGCAACGCGCCGCCGCGCAGAGCGATCCTGTGGGCTATGTCGCCGATCTTCCGGAGCGGGTGATCCTGGACGAAATACAGCGCGTGCCGGAACTGTTCACGGCGCTGAAGGCGGCCGTGGACGCCCGGCGGGAGGCCGGCCGTTTCATCCTGACCGGCTCGGCCAACGTGCTCCTGATTCCCCGCCTGGCGGATTCGCTGGCCGGAAGGATGGAGATACTCAGACTCCACCCCCTGGCCCAGGCGGAACTCTCCGGGAAGAACCCGGAACTCCTGCCCGCGTTGCTGCAAGGACGCTTCAAGGCAGGCGTCACAGGCAGGCGTCTGGGCCGGGATCTGGCCGAACGCGTGGCCGCCGGAGGCTATCCGCCCGCCTTGAAGCGAGCTGCGGCCAAACGCAGAGCCGTCTGGTACCGCGATTACGCCGAAACCCTGGTCCAGCGGGACATCCGCGATCTGGCCCGCATCAGCCAAATGGATGCCCTGCCCCGCCTGCTGACACTGGCGGCCGGGCAGACGGCCCGTCTGCTGAACGTGTCGGACCTGGCCACGCCCTTCCAGGTCAGCCGCAGCACGATCCGCGAATACGTGACCTTGCTGTCGCGGATTTTCCTCCTGGAAGAACTGCCTCCCTGGCACAGCAACCGTCTCAGCCGGCTCATCAAGACCCCAAAGCTGCACCTCGGAGACACGGGCCTGGCCTGCGCCCTGCTCGGCCTGGACGCCGACGCCCTCTGGAACGACCGCGCCGTGTTCGGCCAGATTCTGGAAACCTTCGTTTATCAGGAACTGAGGCGCCAGTCAGGCTGGCTGGATGACGCGGTTTCGTTCAGCCATTTCCGGGACAAGGACAAGACGGAAGTGGATATCGTGCTGGAATGCGGAGGACGGATCGCGGGGGTCGAGGTGAAGGCGTCATCGACCGTGACCGCCAACGATTTCAAGGGGCTGCGCAAACTCCAACAGGCCGGGGAAAACCGTTTTGCAGCCGGGATCGTGATGTACGACGGCGAGGCCGTCGTTCCCTTCGGGAATCAGCTGTATGCCGTGCCGATATGTAGCCTGTGGGAGGCTGCGAGACCATCATAGAGAAGAGTTGCAGTTTATCCGAAAACCATTTGCTCCAACAAACTGAATCATTCTCAGGGACAAGAGGAATCTAGATGACGCCTTCGATTAAGATAAACAAATCACCGATCCCAATCTTATGGATCGATACATCCATTATTCTTAATATAACATTGTTACGCCTTGGAAGAAAACTTGATTCTATCCAAAAAATACGAATTGAAAATTTATATAAAGCAATTAAGAAAGCTACCAGTGAAGGAAAGTTAATCTGCCCACTAGCGGATCAAGACGAAGAAATCTGGATTGAAAGGAAGGAATGTCTTAAAACCATCCATGAATTATCCCTTGGAATCAGCACAGATTCGACACTGGCTGTGCAAGAAAAACTATTTGAACTTTTTGCTGAATCCTATATCACCCAAAAAAAACTTATTGAAATAGATTATTCCATTTTATTTCATAATGACATCGTACAACAAGCCAAGCAAGTATTATCTAGCCCGTTCTATATAACGACAAATCCTCCACTCGTCGGAGGACCAGAAAAGACTAAATCCAGAAAAGAAAAAATGCTCAAATATCTCAACAAAATAAGAGAAGAAAACGTCGCCAATAAAGTTTCGTTTGAAACACAAAAAGAGGCTGAGTTCATGGCTGAATTTAATATCATCAAAACTATCATCACTGCCCCTCAAACATTTGCCGATTTGGAACTGGATGCACAAGATTACTTTTGGAACTATATAAATGCCATTGAAAAATTGTCATCCTGGCGTGATATTGTTTTGAAGCATGACAAAAGTGACACATCAATTCTCAATTTCTACACGTCGAGCTATTATCGCCAGATACCAAACATAAAAATTCGCGTTGAGTTCTTCTCAAAGCTAATGACTGATAAACAACCAATCCGTTCAGGAGATATGAAAGATGTTGAACACATTTCCTCAATGCTGCCTTTCGTTGATATCCTTATTACTGACAAGCAACGCAAAGCTCAGCTTCACAAATTAAAATTTAACGAAGAGTATAAAACAAAAATTTTCTATGTTGGTGACTCCGAAAAAATCGAGGAGTTCTTTGGTTCACTGCAAAATATAAAACACTACAATTTATAAATGTAGCCTGATATTCGCTCAACTCGCCCACCGCCCTGCCGGAACACTGAAAAACTCCTCCAGTGGAATCCCCGGCCCGCCGACCATGAGCGTTTTCGCTTCCGGGTATTTGGCCCGGAACCGCTCAAGTCCTTTTGCATCCCCTGTCCCGCCGCTCTTCACCTCAATGGCCCAGATGTCCTTGCCCCGCTCGACGACGAAATCGACTTCGTATTTGCCGTCGCGCCAGTAAGTCACCCCGTACTCCATGGAGCCGAGGCCGTTGCACAGGTGCGCGCCTACGGCGTTTTCGACCAGGCGGCCCCACCATACCGGGTCCGAGGCGGCCTGCTCTAAGCTGCGCAGGCCCAGGGAGCTTACCAGGGCGTTGTTCCAGAGCACCAGCTTGGGGCTGCTGCCGCGCTTGCGCTGCGTGCCACGGGAAAAGAGTTCGAGTCCGCTGAGCAGGAAGGCCCCTTCCAGCAGGCGCAGGTAGTGGGCCAGGGTTGTGGTGTTGCCGGCGTCCTGAAGCTGGCCCAGCATCTTTGTGTAGGAGACGATCTGGGCCGGGAGGGTAGCGGCCAGGGCAAAGAGATGGCGCAGCAGCACGGGCTTGCCGACCCTGGCCATCTGGTAGACGTCACGGGCCAGGACGGTCTCGATGAGGGAATCGACTATATAGCGCTTCCACAGACTTTCATCGTGGACAAAAGCCGCGCCCCCCGGATAGCCCCCGAAAAAAATCCACTGCTCCAGGGTCCAGCCGAAGGCCTCCCGGCACTCGGCGAAGCTCCAATGCGGGCAGCGGTGCAGGAGAAAGCGCCCGGCCAGGCTTTCCGTCAGCCCGTCCTGCATGAGCAGGGCCGAGGAGCCAAGCAGCAGCACACGAATATCCTTGGCAAAATCCCGGCCATCCCACAGCAGCTTGACGCTTTCGCTCCAGCCCGAAACCTTCTGCACCTCATCGAGCACCAACAGCACCGGACCGTCAGAGGCCCGCATCAGGGCGCGCCGCCACTGGGTCTCGATCCAAGCGCCGTCCAGAGGCGTTGGGCTGTCGGCCGTGGCCACGATTGCCGAAAACCCGAGGCTGTCGGCCAACTGCCTGGCAATGGTGGTCTTGCCGACCTGACGCGGCCCGACAAGGACATGCATGACCGGCGACGGCGATTGCAGGATCCGTTGCAGGTCGGAAAAGAGGGATCGTTGATATGTCATAATCGTCCGATATCAAGATAAAAAATATGAATCAATCATTTTTACTCAATCAATTGAGCAAAAATACTCAATCATTGAGTAAAAATACTATTCCGACCGTTATCCTTAACCTGGCTTCTGAAATCTGGCTTGATTCTGGAACAATTCCAGGCTGATATCCTGCAGATTGAAAAGAGAACCGTTTCTTTGCCGATGCGGTTGTGAATGTGAATTCGCCTGGAATGATCTCAGGGTAGTGCCTGCTCGGAGACAACCTTCTTCTGCATACGCTGCTCCCTGACACAGGTGACCGCGAACGGTGTGACGCTGCCATCTCCCCGCCTGCTGCGGATATTACTCTACCCAGACTCACGTTGCCGCCGCGTCAGGATTGCATTATTCAACTGCGAATATACTCATTGGAAATATGAGACGGTTCGGTATTCGAAATCTGGAACCGGATTTTGCGGGACATGCGGATTTCCGTGACCCCGGATTTCATCGTATGGGCCAGTTGAGGACGCGACATGGTAACAGACAAGATCCTCTGGAGACGCCTGGACGCCCCCGGCCACGACGCCTGCCGTCTGGTTGAGCGAGGCGGTGCCTGGCGCGTGGAGGGTGCCACCGCCTTCCAGCACCACGGTGTCCCTGCTTTTCTGGCCTATGAAGTCGACTGCGATGGTGAGTGGCGAACGCAGGAAGGTGCGGTGCGCGGCTGGATAGGTGAACGTGCACTCGATTTCCGGGTCGCACTGGCGCACGATGGAACATGGATGCTCAACGGCTTGGTCGTGCCCAACCTGGACGGGTGCATCGACCTGGATCTCGGGTTCACCCCGGCCACGAACCTGCTTCAACTCCGGCGTGTGGCACTTCAGATCGGCCAGGCCGCGGATGTATCTGTCGCCTGGCTCGACGTGGCTGCCGGCACTCTTGACAGGCTGCAACAGCGTTACGAGCGGCGCACCGCCGAAGCGTACTGGTACGAGGCGCCACGCTTCCACTACTTCGCCCTGCTCCGGGTCAACGATGTCGGCTTCGTGAAGGAATATCCGGACCTGTGGGAAGCGGAGCCGTAATCGACACGCGCCGCTTGACGCAGCGGCAACGCTGCCCTGGTGACAGTTCTCCCCGTCCAGGCTCCGGCCGAATTTGCCCTTGGGTTTGCGCAGCTCCTTGCCACGCCGGCGCAGTTCTCCAGAAAGGCCCGCAGCGAAAGAGCCCCTACACGCTTCAGGCCTTCCAGACCGTGGCGTATAACGCCTTCTCCCGTGATCTTCCTCCAAGACGTCCGCCTCCGTTACGCTTCAAACAAAAACGCGGATGCCCGTCGCCGGACAACCGCGTTTTCAAATTGTTATTGTGATTCGAAGGCTCAGGACAACCGGCCCTTGAAATCCTCGTAGCCGAAGCTCCGCACCACGCGCATGGAGCCGTCCTCGGGTTCGAAGACCGCGATGCCGGGCAACTGGATGCCGTTGAAGGTGTTGGTCTTGACCATGGAGTAGTGGGCCATGTCCGTGAAGACCAGGCGGTCGCCGGGGACAAGTGGACGGTCGAAGGAGTACTCGCCGGCCACGTCGCCGGCCAGACAGGACAGGCCGCCCAAGCGGCAGGTCCAGGGCTTTTCGCCCGGCAGGCCCGAGCCCACGATGTGCGGGCGGTACGGCATTTCCAGCACGTCGGGCATGTGTGCCGGGACAGAGGCGTCCATGATCACGATGGGCATGTCGGCCTCGGTCACGTCGAGGACGGTCGAGACCAGGTAGCCCGTGTTCAGGGCCACGGCCTCGCCGGGTTCCAGGTAGACCTGCACGCCGTGACGCTGTTTGAAGTCGTTTATGAGCCGGCACAGCAGGTCCACGTCGTAGTCGGGGCGGGTGATATGATGGCCGCCGCCGAAGTTGACGTACTGCATGCGCGAAAAGAAATCCCCGAAGCCCTTTTCGGCGGCCGCGATGGTCCGCTCCAGGCAGTCGGCGTTCTGTTCGCACAGGTTGTGCCAGTGCAGGCCCGTGACCCCTTCGAGCAGGTCGGGCCGGAAGTCCTTGCGCCGGATGCCCAGGCGCGAGCCCGGTGAGCACGGGTCGTAGATGGGCACCGCGCCCTCGGAGTGCTCGGGGTTGATGCGCACGCCGAGTTCGATCTCCCGGCCTAGCCGCTTGGCCTCTTCGTCGATCAGGCCCCGGAAGGCCTCCAGCTGGCGGAAGGAGTTGAAGACGATGTGGTCGGCCGTGGTGCACAGGTCGAAGATGTCGGCCTGGGAGTAGCCGGCCGCGAAGGCGTGCACCTCGCGGCCGAACTCCTCGCGGCCGAGCCTGGCCTCGTGCGGCGAACTGGCGCAGACGCCGTCGAGCACCTGCCGCAGGACCGGGAAGACGCTCCACATGGCGAAGCCCTTGAGCGCCAGCAGGATCTTGCAGCCCGTGCGTTCCTTGACCCCGGCCAGGACGTCCAGGTTGCGCCGAATGAGCCCCAGGTCGACCACGAAGGACGGCGTGGCGACCTGGCGCGTGTCGAAGCGGTACGCGGTGCGCCCGTCCATCACAGGTCGACCACCACCCAGGGCAGGCCGTGAATGTTGAGCTTCTCCATGAACGGATCGGGGTCGAGCTGTTCCATGTTGAAGACGCCCGCGCCGCGCCATTTGCCGGTCAGCATCATCATGGCGCCGATCATGGCCGGCACGCCCGTGGTGTAGGAGATGGCCTGGGAGCCGACCTCGCGGTAGGCCTCCTCGTGGCTGCAGATGTTGTAGATGTAGGCCTTTCTCTCCTTGCCGTCCTTGACGCCCTTCATGACGCAGCCGATGCAGGTCCGGCCCTTGGTCAGGGGCCCCAGGGAGCCAGGCTCGGGCAGCACGGCCTTCAAAAACTGCAGGGGCACGATTTTCTGGCCCTTGTAGTCCACGGGCTCGATGGAGGTCATGCCGATGTTTTCCAGCACCTTCAGGTGGTTGAGGTAGTTCTGGGAGAAGGTCATCCAGAAGCGGGCGCGCTTCAGGCCCCGGATGTTCTGCACCAGGGATTCGAGCTCCTCGTGGTACATGAGGTAGCAGTCCTTGGGACCGATGCCCTCGGGGAAGTCGTAGCTCATGCGCCAGGACAGGGGGTCGGTCTCGACCCACTCGCCCCGCTCCCAGTAGCGGCCGCGCTGGGTGATCTCGCGGATGTTGATCTCGGGATTGAAATTGGTGGCGAAGGGCTGGCCGTGGTCGCCCGCGTTGCAGTCGATGATGTCGAGCTCGTGGATCTCGTCGAAGAGGTGCTTCTGGGCGTAGGCGCAGTAGACGTTGGTCACGCCGGGGTCGAAGCCCGAGCCCAGCAGGGCCATGAGCCCCTTCTCCTTGAAGCGGTCCTGGTAGGCCCACTGCCACTTGTATTCGAACTTGGCCTCGTCGAGGGGCTCGTAGTTGGCCGTGTCGAGGTAGTCCACGCCGGTTTCGAGACAGGCGTCCATGAGGGCCAGGTCCTGGTAGGGCAGGGCCACGTTCAGGACCAGCTTGGGCTGAAACTTCCTGATGAGGGCCACGGTCTCGGCCACATTGTCGGCGTCGAGGGCGGCCGTCTGGATGGTGCGTCCGGTCCTCTCCTTCACCGACGCGGCGATGGCGTCGCACTTGGACTTGGTCCGGCTGGCCAGCATGATCTCGCTGAAGACTTCGGGCGCCTGGGCGCACTTGTGGGCCACCACATGGCCGACGCCGCCGGCGCCGATGATGAGCACTTTGGACATGGCGATCCTCCTTCAATAAGGCATGGTTCGAATTACACGCCGGCCGTGGGGCCGCTCGCGCACACATCGGGATTGTCGCAATCCCGGCCCTCGTTCAGATAGGTGTAGCCGCGCAGGCCGCGCTCGTAGGCGCGCATGATCATGAAGCGCTCCTGGGGGCTGATCTTGCCCTCGCGGACGCCCTGCTCGGCCACCTTGCGGAAGTTCTCCAGGACCTGTTTGGGCTCGAACTCGACGTAGGACAGCACGTCGGCCACGCTGTCTCCCTCGAGTTCGCGGATGAAATCGTAGGTCCCGTCCTCGTTGATGCGCACGCTGACGACGTTGGTGTCGCCGAAGAGGTTGTGCAGGTCGCCCAGGGTCTCCTGGTAGGCGCCGACCAGGAACGCGCCCAAATGGTAGGGCTCGCACGGTTTGACCGAGTGCAGCTCCAGCACGCGCTTGACGCCGTGGATGTCGATGAAGCTGTCGAGCTTGCCGTCGCTGTCGCAGGTGATGTCGGCCAGGATGGCCTGCTCCGTGGGCAGCTCGTCCAGCCGGTGCACGGGCATGATCGGGAAGAGGTGGCCGATGGCCCATGCGTCGGGCAGGGACTGGAACACGCTCATGTTGCAGTAGTAGATGCTGGCCAGGGCCAGGTCCACGTCCTTCAGGGCCGACGGCGGGTTCTTCATCTCGGGCAGCTTCTCGGCGATGGCGCGGATGACGGCCCAGAAGATGGTGTCGGACAGGGCGCGCTGGCGCAGGCTGCACTGGCCCAGGCGGAAGAGCTGCCGGATCTGGTCGCGGTAGTAGATGGCGTCGTTGTAGCACTCCTGCAGGTTCTTCAGGGATAGGGAGTTGTAGACCTCAAGCAGGTTGTGCACGGCCTCGGGGTCGTCCTCGTCCAGGGTCTTGGGCACGGGACGGTTCTCCAGGAGGCTGACGTCCAGCACGTTGAAGAGCAGCACCGAGTAGTAGGCCACGGTGGCGCGGCCGGACTCGGTGATGATGTGCGGGTGGGGCAGGTCGTGCTCGTCCACCGTGGCCATGACGGACTCGACGATGTCCGTGCAGTACTCTTCCAGGGTGTAGTTGCGGCTGCTGGCGTAGTTGGTGTGGGAGCCGTCGTAGTCCACGGCCAGGCCGCCGCCGAGGTCCAAAAAGCCCATGGCGCAGCCTTCCTTGGCCAGCTCGGCGTACATGCGCGCTGCCTCGTGCACGGCGGTGCGGATGTCCCGGATGTTGGGGATCTGCGAGCCCAGATGGAAATGGAGCAGCTGCACGCAATCGAGCATGTCGCGGGAGCGCATGAGGTCCAGCACGTCCACGACCTCGGCCGTGGACAGGCCGAAGATGGACAGGTCGCCGGCCGACTCGGCCCAGTGGCCGCCGGCCTGGGTCGAGACCTTGATGCGCACGCCGATGCGCGGCTTGATGCCGAGGATCCTGGCGCGGTCGAGGATGAGGGGCAGCTCGCTCGGCATTTCCAGGACCAGGAAGCACAGGAACCCCATCTTGCCGGCATAGAGGGCCAGGTCGATGTAGTCCTGGTCCTTGTAGCCGTTGCAGACGAGGCACGCCTTGGGGTTCTTCAGGAAGGACAGGGCCGCGATGAGCTCGGCCTTGCTGCCGACCTCGTAGCCGTGGTTGTAGCGGTCGCCGACCTTGGATATCTCCTCGAAGACCTGCTGCTGCTGGTTGACCTTCACGGGATACACGCCGCGGAACTCGCCGCCGTACTGCAGGTCCTTGATGGCCTTGGCGAAGGAGTCGTGCAGCAGGGAAATCTGGGCGTCGAGGAGGTTCTCGATGCGCAGCAGCACCGGCAGCCCCAGGCCGCGTTCCTGCAGGCCGCTGATGATGGACGGGATGGGGACGCAGACGTCCTTGCCCGGGAACGGCGTGATGCCCATCTTTCCGTCGGGCGTGATCCTGAAATAGCCGCCACCCCAGTTGTCCACGCCGTAAAGCTCCGAAGAGCGCTCAACCGTCCATTTTTCAAGAGTCCGAGATCGCATCGATGTCCTCCGCCTTCATACCATAGAATATGCAGGCCACGGCGAGAACCTGGCCAGCGCACCCCTCTAAACGCGAGGGGTCCCGTCGTCAATAAAACTTGTACGGACCGGCGACCTCCGCCGGGAACCCGCAAAAAGGTCCTGGCCTTGGGCGCGGGCCTGGGCTATCTGCCTTGTGCCTACTTCATACTCCGGAGATCCGCATGTCTTTTCTCGAACTGATGGCCGTGGCCGTGGCCCTGGCCATGGATGCCTTCGCCGTGGCCATCGCGGCCGGCGTGGCCCTCAAGGTCGTAACCCGCCGCCAGACCTTGCGCCTGGCCTGGCACTTCGGCCTGTTCCAGGCCGCCATGCCCGTCATCGGCTGGTTCGGGGGCCTGCTGGTGCGCGACTACTTCCTGCGCTTCGGGCACTGGATCGCCTTCGCCCTGCTCCTCTATATCGGAGGACACATGCTCTGGGAAGGTCTGCACCACGACGAGGACGACGTCTGCCAGGACCCCACGGTGGGGTCCCGGCTCATCATGCTCTCCGTGGCCACGAGCATCGACGCCCTGGCCGTGGGCTTCACCCTGGCCATGCTCGCCGTGCCCATCTGGTTCCCGGCGGCCGTCATCGGCGTGGTGGCCCTGTGCTTCACCGCCGCCGGCCTGCACCTGGGCATGCTGCTCGGCTGCCAGACCCGCCTCGGACAGCGCGCGGAAGTGCTCGGCGGCGTCGTGCTCCTGGGCATCGGCGTGAAAATACTGTGGCAGGCGCTTTGATAAAATGGGAATCACGGGATTTATAGGACTTATGGGACCTATAGGACCTATGTAATAGGCATCTTCAACACATTCGTCCCATACGTCCCATTCGTCCTATTTTTTCCTGCAGTCCTCGAAGTCCTTCCTGATCTCGCCCAGTTCACGCCTGTAGCCCTCGGCGTCTCCGTAGTCCACGAAGCGGTCGTAGCGCGAGTGGGTGCTCTTCGGCAAACGCGAGTGCCGGATGGGGCACCAGTACTGCTCGGTGCGGCCGGCGATCTCGCGCAGGTAGGCCATGAGGCCGTTGAAGTAGCCGCAGTAGATGCAGTTGCACTTTTCCACCCAGTTCAGATACTTGAGCCTGTGCCGGTCCAGCACGATGTAGTCGCTGCGCCTGACCAGCGGGATGCCGTAAACCGGGAAGCAGATCACCTGATACAGCATGACGAACACATCCAGGAACATCGCCGGGATGAGCGCGAACCAGATGATCGGAATGGTCAGGACCTTGAACACGCCGGACTCGTAGGCGTAGGCCGTCCAGCGCGTGACCAGGGCGCGGTGCGCCTCCTGCACCTCGCGGCTGAAGCGCACCTTCTTCTTTTCCACCGTGTAGCGGAACTCCTCCTGCTTGGCGGCCAGTTCCTGACGCAGCTGCTGCTCCAGTTCGTCCATTCTGGAGCGAATTTCCCTGAACGTGTCTCTCATCACATCTCCTTTTTGGTGTGCAGACAGGTCTATACGCTCCGGCCCATCCCCACAACCCGCGAAGCGGAGCCGTCAAACCTCCCGTCCATCTAGGCAGGGCGCCTGCACTCTGGTATGGTTGCATCGCCGCCAACTTTTTTCCCAGGAGGCCCGCATGAACGGCTGGACCGGAAGGACCATCGACATCGACCTGACCGCCATGACGGTGCGCACGCCCCCCCTCGACCGGGACCTGGCCGTCTCCTTTCTCGGGGGCCGGGGCCTCAACTCCAAGATTCTCTTCGACCGCGTTCCCCCAGGGATCGATCCCCTCGCCCCGGAAAACGTGTACTGCATCGCCCCCGGCCCCCTGTCCGGGACGATCCTGGGCATGACCAGCCGCATGGAGGTCTCCACCCTCTCGCCCTATTCGGGCATCCTTGGCGACGGCAACGCCGGCGAGCGTTTCGCCTCGGTCATGAAACGCGCCCGGGCGGACCAGATCATCATCACTGGCCGGGCCGCTTTCCCCCGCTACCTGCTGGTCACGCCGGACTCGGCCGAGCTTCTCGACGCCCGCGACCTCTGGGGCAAGGACACCTGGCAGACCACGGACCTGCTCCTGGCCAGGCACGGGTCGAAGGCCTCGGTGGCCTGCATCGGCCAGGCCGGGGAAAACCTGGTGCGCTTCGCCTCGACCATCGTCGACAAGTACGCCTCGGCCGCCCGGGGCAGCGGCGCGGTCCTGGGCTCCAAGAATCTCAAGGCCGTGGTGGTCCTGGGCGACCACCGCGTGACCCTGGCCGACCCCGAGACGTTCAAGGAACTGGCAAGGCTCGACAGGGAATACTTCGCCAAGGACGAATTCCAGCGCAACGTGGCCAGCCGCTACGGCTCGCATCACGGCGTGGTCAACTGGCGGCCGGGTTTTCGAAACTACAAAAAATATCTGGAGCCGGGAGAGATTCCGCAGCAGCTGCGCCCCGAAGCGTGGAAAGAGTTCGAGATCGGCCGCACGGGCTGCGGCAACTGTCCCGTGCGCTGCAAGAACGTCTACGAGATCCCCTCGGGCGCGAGAAAGGGCGAGCACGGCGAGGCCCTGGAATACGAGTCCATCTTCTGCATGGGCACCAACTGCGGCGTCGTCGACCCCGTGGCCATCATGGAGATGAGCAACCTCGGCGACATCTACGGGCTCGACGTCATTCCCCTCGGCAACGCCATGGCCCTGGCCAAGGACCTCTTCGCCCGCGGCATCCTGACCCGGGAGTCGACGGGCGGCCTGGACCTGTCCTGGGACAACGTCGCCGACCAGGTGGAACTCGTGCACCTCACGGCCCTGCGCGAGGGCTTCGGCAACCTCCTGGCCGAGGGCATGCTGTCCATGGCCAAACTCATCGGGCCCGAGGCCCTGCCCTACTGCTACCACGTCAAGGGCCTGAGCCGCGGTCCCTACCCGGCCGGCCTCTTCGCCCTGGCCCACGCCACCTCCACCCGCGGTGCCGACCACCTGCGCGGACGCAGCTGGGCCTACGGCGAGAACGACCCCGCCCTCTACCCCAGGCTGCAGGCCTCGGGCGCCATGCACGCCGACATGGACGACCCGGTCCAGGCCATCATCCTGTCCGAACGGGTCTGCACCCTGGCCGACAGCGTGGGCCGCTGCAAGGGCGCGGTCAACTCCTGGGCCAACGCCCTGCCCCTGGCCTGGAAGGAGCCCCTTTTCGGCGGCCTGGCCCGGCTGCTGACGGCCGCCACGGGCGAACCGTTCGACGAGGACGCGCTCATCCGCGCCGCGGACCGCATCTACACCCTGGAGAAAGCCTTCAACGTGCGCCAGGGCATCACGCGGGTCCACGATGCCATACCCCTCAACCCCGACCTGTTCAGCCCCGAGGACATGGAGCGGGAAAAGGCCAGGCACAACGCCATGCTGGACCGCTACTACGCCCTCCTGGGCCAGGACCCCGCCACGGGCGTCCCCACCCGGGAACGCATGGAGGAACTGGGGCTGGCTTCCGAAGCGGCCAGGCTGCACGGGGAAGGACCCTATCCCGAGTGGACGGGCCCGAGGCTCTGGCCGCAGGACAGCTACCCCCGCGGAGGACAGCGGGCCTGATTGTCCTCTGCGGCGCAGCACATTCCCCAAGGGTTTGAAAAAGAACCAATTCTTGCGTCGATGCGGGGGATGGTGTTACACGCTGACAAGACCGGCTGATCCGCAACGCATTCCGAACACGGGACGGGGTTCATGCGACTTCTCTGCACCATTCTGCTCCTGCTGGCCCTGACCGGCACGGCATCTGCGGCCCAGTCGCTGAACCTGACCGTCGAGGAGCGCGCCTGGCTCGCCAGGAACAGGGACAACCTGGTCCTGTCCTACGACCGGACCTTCCCGCCCATCGAATTCGAATCCCCCGACGGAGCGTTCTCCGGGCTGAGTTCCGACCTCATCGCCCACATCGAGGAACGCCTCGGCATTACCTTCCGCAAGCAGGCCCTTCCCTGGGAGGACGTCCTGAAAGGCCTCCGGGACGGGGACACGGCCCTGGCGCCGGCCATGATGCAGACGCCGCAGCGGGCCGCATTCGTCCTGTTCACCCCGCCCTACGCGAGCCTCCCCCTGGTCATCGTCACCTCGGGAAACATGGCCAGGTCCCTCAGCATGAACAATCTCGACGGACTGCGCGTGGCGGTCGTGCGCGGCTATGCTTCGGGCGACATCGTGCGATCCTCGAATTTCGGCCGCTACAAGGTCTTCGAGGTCGACAACATTCCGGAGGGGCTGCGCGACGTCGCCTTCGGCGCCGTGGACGCCTTCGTGGAAAGCCTGGCCGTCGTCACGTGGCACATCCAGAAGCAGGGCCTCTCCAACCTCAAGGTCGCCGGCGACATCGGCCTGAACCAGGACCTGTCCATCGGGATCAGCCGCAGATATCCCCTCCTGGCCAGCTCCATATCCAAGGTGCTCGATTCGCTGGACGAAAAGCAAAAGCAGGCCATGACGGAGCGCTGGATCAGGCTCCCGTCGAATTTCATGGACCCGGTGACGCGCAGGGTCCTGTCCTTCGCGGCCCTCACCGCCCTGGTCACGGTCCTCGTGCTGGCGGGACTGGCCTGGATCCTGAGCCGCAAGCTGCGCAGGAAGGTGTCCGAACTGCAGAGCGCCGAAACGGCCCTCCTGGATCAGGTCGGCCGTTTCCGTTTGGCCATGGAAGCCACCCAGGCAGGGTACTGGGAGCACTTCCCGGCCGAGGAGCGGGAGGAGCACAGCCCCGAGTGGTACACCATGCTCGGCTACCCGGCGCGGCAGACGTCAGGATCCCTGGACAGCTGGCGCAACCTGGTGCACCCCAGCGACAGGAACGACGCCTCGGACGCCTTTTCGGCCTACATCCGGGACGGCGGGCGGGGCATGTACGAGGCCGAATACCGCCTGCGCGCCCAGGACGGCTCCTGGCGCTGGATTCTGGCCAAGGGCCGGACCGTGGCCTGGGACGAACTGGGCCGCCCCAAGCGCATCATCGGCCTGAACATCGACATCGAGAGGACCCGTCAGGCCCAGGCGGAAATGGAGAGGTTCCAGGCCCTGAACAAGGCCCTGCTGGAGCAGACCACGCAGTTCATCGGCCTGCTGAACCTGCAGGGCCGTCTCCTCTCGGCCAACAGAAGCGCCCTCGAATGGGTCGGAGCCGAAGCCGAGAAGGTGATCGGCAAGCCTTTCTGGGAGGGGCCGTGGTGGCCGGACAGCGGGGAGGCGGAAGCCCTGCTCCGCCAAACCATCGAACGCGTCCGCGACGGCGAGACGATCCGCCGCGAGATCACGCACGTCGATGCCGCCGGGCGGGAAGCCTTCTTCGACTTCACGGCGTCACCCTTCAGGGACGAAAACGGCAGGGTCGTCAACATCATCGTCGAAGCCAGGGACATCACCGAACTCAAACGCAAGCAGCAGGCCATCGAGGAAAGCGAGCGGCGCTTCAGAACCATCTTCGAGAGTTCGCCGTATTCCATCGTCATCAACCGCCTCTCCGACGGCCGGTACATGGACGCCAACACCGTTTTTCTCGAACGGCTGAACATCAGGCGCGAGGAACTGCTCAAGCTCTCGCCCGAGGAAATCGGCAGCTTCCCCGAGGGGCACAGGAAGGAGATCATGCTCGCCGTCGGCGCCAGGCAGACCCTGCACAACCTGGAGACGACGACCGTGCGGCCTGACGGCAGGACCATTCACCTGCTCTACTCCGGCGGCTTCATCACCCTGGGCGGCGAGGACTGCGTCCTGTCCATGACCGTGGACATCACCGAACTCAAGGAGGCCCAGGAGGCCCTGCGGCGCTCGGAGGAAATGTTCTCGCGCCTCTTCCACCTCTCGCCCGACATCATCACCCTGGCCCGGTTCAGCGACGGCCGCCTGCTGGAGGTCAACGAGGCCTTCTGCGCCCTAACCGGGTTCAGTCGTGAGGAAGCCCTTGGGCGCAGCACCCTGGACATCGGCCTTTTCGCCGTTCCAGGACGACGCGCGGAATTCGTCGAAATCCTCGCGCGGGACGGACAGGTCGACAACTTCGAGTTCGACATGCGTCACCGCGAAGGACACATCCTGCACGTCTCCGTGTCGGCCAGGGTCGTGCCCGTGGCCGACACGCACTGCATCCTGGCCATCTCCCGCGACATCACCCACCTGCGGGCCATGCAGGAGACCATGGTCCAGTCCGAGAAGATGCTGTCCCTGGGCGGCATCGCGGCAGGCATCGCCCACGAGATCAACAACCCCCTGGGCATCGTCCTGCAGGCGGTGCAGACCATCGCCCTGCGCACCCGCTCCGACTTCCCGAAAAACATCGAAGCGGCGGCCAGGATCGGGGTGGACATCAAACAGGTCGAGCGCTACCTGACGGAGCGCAAGATCGACGTCTTCATCCGCGACATCCAGGGCGCGGCCGTGCGCGCCGCCGAGATCATCCGCCACATGCTCGACTTCAGCCGGCGCAGCGAGTCCAGGCGCTCGGTCTGCGACGTCGCGGCCGTCGTCGAAAACGCACTGCGCCTGGCTTCCAGCGACTACGATCTGAAGAAGAACTACGATTTCAAGTCCATCGAGATCGTCAAGGACATCCCGGCGGATCTGCCCGGCTGCGAATGCACGGAGACGGAGATCGAGCAGGTGCTCCTGAACCTGCTGCGCAACGCGGCCCAGGCCATGGCCGAGGCCGAGCCCCCCACCCGGGCGCC
Organism: Desulfomicrobium sp.; assembly: GCA_024709365.1. Taxonomy (GTDB): domain Bacteria; phylum Desulfobacterota; class Desulfovibrionia; order Desulfovibrionales; family Desulfomicrobiaceae; genus Desulfomicrobium. Next base: position 34,540 of record JANJWV010000053.1, read on the forward strand.
GCGCATTGCCATCCGGGCCCGAGTCGAGGGGCAAGGCCTCCGGATCGACATCGCCGACAACGGGCCGGGCATCCCCCCCGAGCACCGCAAGCGCATCTTCGAGCCCTTCTTCACGACCAAGGCTTCGGGCGCGGGCACGGGTCTCGGGCTGTCCGTGTCGTACTTCATCATCACCAAGGGTCACGGCGGGCGAATGCGCGTCTCCTGCCCGCCCGAGGGGGGCACCGTCTTCACCCTGGAACTGCCCTGCCTGGCCCGCTCCGAAGAAGCCGCCGCGGGGTCCTAGACGAGGAGACTACATTCAACGTATCGGGTCACGAACATGTATGACATTTTCCGTATGCCGTATAAGTGGGAATGCGTATGAACATCCTGGTCATCGATGACGAAGAAGGCCTGCGCCGCTCCCTGTGCGCCTACCTTGAGGACCTGGGGTACGATGCCCTGGACGCAGGCAACGGTCTCGAAGGCCTCAAGGTCATGCGTTCGCACATGCCCGATCTGGCCGCGGTCATCGTGGACCTGAACATGCCGGTCCTCGACGGCTACGGGTTCCTGCGCCAGGCCAGGGAAGAGGCCCCGGAACTGCCCATCGTCGTACTCTCCGGCGTCGGCGTGGTCGACGACGCCCTGCAGGCCGTGCGGCTCGGGGCCTGGGATTTTCTGACCAAACCCCTGCACAATTTCAGCATCCTGGAGCATACCCTGAACAAGGTCATGGAAAAGGCCAGGCTCATCAGGGAAAACAGGGAGTACCAGACCAATCTCGAGGAACTCGTGCGGCAGCGCACGGCCGAGCTTGAACGGACCCGCAGGCAGATCATGCACCGCCTGAGCCGGGCGGCAGAGTACAAGGACAACGAGACCGGACACCACGTCATCCGCGTCGGCGAGATAGCCGCGGTCCTGGCCGAAGCCCTGGGACTCGACACGGAGAGCTGCGACAACCTGCGCGACTGCGCGCCCCTGCACGACATCGGCAAGATCGGGGTGCCCGACGAAGTGCTGCTCAAGCCGGGCAAGCTCGACCCCGATGAATGGAAGGTCATGCAGCAGCACTGCATATTCGGCTGCGAAATACTGGGCCCCCTGACGAGCAAGGAGGAGGCCCACGCCAGCTGCGAGAACTGGGCGGTCAAGGGACCGGAAGGCAACGAGCTCCTCGACCTGGCCCGCATGCTGGCCCTGCTGCACCATGAACGCTGGGACGGCACCGGCTACCCGTTCGGCCTGACCGGGGAGGCCATCCCCCTGGAGGCGCGCATCGTGGCCGTGGTCGACACCTACGACGCCCTGGCCAGCGAACGGCCCTACAAGAAAGCCTTTCCCGAGGAAAAATGCCTGGCGATCATCAGGGAGAGCTCGGGCTCCCATTTCGACCCGCAGGTGGTCGAAGCGTTTTTCAGGAACACCGAACGCATCAGGTCCATCCGCTCCAAATGGAACGACTAGGACTCGTGCAACCCGGACGAACGCCATGAAGATCAACCAATTCCACATGAGCAATTCCGGGGGCTGGATCACATGCCCCGTGAGCGAGGCGCACCCGAAGAGGCCCCTCGCCCTTGTCTTCTGGTCCGACACGGACGAACGGGGTGTCCGCGACGCGGCGCGGACGCTGCGCGAATCATGCGGAGGACCGGTCATCGTGGGCTGTTCCGCGGGCGGCGTCATCCAGGGTGGGCAGCTCCTCGAAAACGCCCTGAGCGCCACCATCGTCGCATTCGAGCACACCCGCTTCGAAACCGTCACGGCCATGGCCGCCGATCATCCCGACAACCACGCACTCGGTCGCCATCTCGGCGCCGCCCTGGACCACGAGGGCCTGGCCCATGTCTTCGTCCTGTCCGACGGCCTGTCCATCAACGGATGCGCCCTCTCTGCCGGGCTGGCGGAGGCGCTGCCGCCCCACGTCGGCGTGACCGGCGGGCTGGCGGGCGACGGGGAGCGCTTCGAGCGCACGACCCTGCTGCACGGCTGCGACATCTTTTCGGACGGCGTCATCTGCATCGGGTTCTACGGCGACAGGCTTCGCGTGGGCCAGGGCACGCGCGGCGGCTGGGTGCCTTTCGGGCCCGAGAGGCTCATCACGGCCTCGCACGACAACGTCCTGCTGGAGATCGACGGCGAGTCGGCCCTGGATCTCTATGAACGCTACCTCGGCAAGCACGCCAAGAACCTCCCGGCCAGCGGGCACCTCTTTCCGCTGAACCTGCGCGAGGCAGGCAGTTCCGTCTGGGTGGTCCGCACCATCCTGGGGCTCGATCGGGAGCGCAAGGCCCTCTTCTTCGGCGGCGACGTCCCGCTGGGCAGCACGGTGCGCCTCATGCGCGGCAGCATCGACAACCTGCTCGACGGCGCCGAGGAGGCCGGAAAGATGGCCCGTGCGGGCGACGGCGATGCCCTGGCGATCCTGGTCAGCTGCGTCGGGCGCAAGATGCTCCTCAAGCAGTTCACGGAGGAGGAGATCGAGGCGGTGGCCGAGGCCCTGGGCCCCGAGGCGACCCTGACGGGCTTTTACTCCTACGGCGAAATCGCCCGCGGGGTCGAGGGAGAACCCTGCTGCCTGCACAACCAGACCATGATGGTCACCGTCCTCCAGGAGATCCGCTGACATGCACCGTCTCCTCCAGCGACAGCTCAAGCGGGCCCGGCTGAACGAGGCAGAGATGCCCGCGGACATCGGGGCCTTCGTGCGTCTCGTGGACGAAGCCTACGGCCATTTCGACGACGAACGGGAGATACTCGACAGGTCCCTCGAGATCAGCTCCGCTGAGCTCGTGCAGCGCAACGCCCTCATGCGCGCCGTGTTCATGGCCCTGCCGGACGTCTTCCTGTGGGTCACCCGCGACGGCGTGATCAAGGACTGTCGGGGCGGCCTGTGGCCTCTTTTCGGCCTGGAACGGGTCGCCCTGTTCAAAAGGAAAGTGACCGAGATTCCCCAAATGGCCGACGCGGACGCGTTCTCCAGGGCGTTGCGCACGATGGAGCGCACATCGCTCCACCAGACCGAGTACACCCTGCAGTCAGGCGGCCGCACCCGGTATTACGAGGCCCGCTTCGCCAACCTCGAACGCGACATCATCCTCATCCTCATCCGCGAGATTTCCGACCGCGTCCTGGCCGAAGAGGCCCTGCGCGGCGCGCAGCAGCGCCTGGACCACATCATCGAGTTCCTGCCCGACCCCACCCTGGTGGTCGATGCGGAGCACCGCGTCATCGCCTGGAACAGAGCCATCGAGACCATGACGGGCCTGCCCAAGGAGCAGATTCTCGGCAAGTCCGAGTACGCGTACGCAACCCCCTTCTACGGACGGCCCCGCCCCATCCTCCTGGACTTCATCGGCAAGGACCCCAGCCGGGACTATCCCATGTACCGGCACGAAGGGAGCACGGCCGAGGGATTGGCCACGGAAGTCCATGTTCCGGGGCTGTATGGCGGCAGGGGGGCCTTCGTCTGGGCCAAGGCCACTCCCCTCCTCGACCGCGAGGGGAACATCGTCGGCGCCATCCAGACCATCCGCGACATCACCGAGCGCAAGAGGACGGAACTGACCACGCAGGTCCTGTACCTGATCTCCACCGCAGCCAGCACGCCCATGGCCGACGAAGAGCTCTTCGCCCGCGTTTTCGGCATCCTTTCCGAGCATCTCGGAGCAAGGGTCATGTACGTGTCGTTGCTGGTGGAGAACGGGGCCGTGCAGACCTACCCCTTTTTCCAGCACCAGAGCCAGGCCAGGCCCGACACCCTCAGGATTCTCTCGGGCCTCGCCGCCGAGGCCAGACAGTCGTCCGAGGGCCGCCTGACCACCATCCCCGACGAAGAGAATGAAGAGGTTCCCGGGCTCATCCGCTGGTTCGCAGCCCCGCTGCGCTACGGCGAGCAGGTCCTGGGCTCCGTGGTCGTCCAGATCGTCGAGGACAATCTCCGTTTCGCCTGCCAGGATTCGCCGGTGCTTGCCTCGGTGTCCGACCATCTGGCCATGGCCATCTCCCGCAACGCCACGGAAAAGGCCCTGCGCGAAAGCGAAAAGAAGCACCGGTCCATCTTCGAGAATGCCACCGAGGGCATCTTCCAGATCTCCCTGGACCACGACCTGCTGAGCGCGAACCCGGCCATGGCGCGGATCTTCGGGCACGACAGCGTCGAGGAGCTCATGGCCCGCGCCCAAGGGTTCCTCCGGCAGGCCCTGAGCTCGGACGACCGCGTCCGGCTGCTCAGCCAGGTCCTGCAGCAGGACACGGTGCAGAATTTCGAGGTGGGCACCGAAAAGGCCGACGGAAGCCGGATCTGGGTTTCCCTGAACATCCGGACAGTCAGACGCCGCGACGGGTCCATCATGCATCTGGAGGGTTCGGTGCACGACATTTCCATGCGCAAGGAGGCGGAGCGCAGGCTGGACATCCAGAAGAGCCTCTTCAGGCAGCTCTTCGACAACTCTCCCCAAGGCATCCTGCTCCTGGGCAAGGACGGCGCTCCCATGGACCTGAACCCGAGCTTCACCAGCCTCTTCGGGTTCACCCGGGACGACCTCCACTCGCTCTTCGAGGTCCTGCTGCCTCCCGACAGCCTGGAAGAGAGTTTCACCTTTCTCTCGGCGGTCCTGGGCGGCACGCCCGTCAACACCGAAACCGCGCGCAGGACCAAGGACGGCCGCACCATCCCCGTGTCCATGCTCGGCTACCCCTACGTCCTGGACGGGGCCATCTCAGGGGCCTTCTTCATCTTCGGCGACATTTCCGAGCGCAAGCGATACGAGGCGCAGCTGACCCAGCAGGCGCTGCGCGACAACCTGACGGAGCTGCCCAACCGCATCCTCTTCCTGGAGCGCCTGAACCGGGCCATGACGCGCCAGCGCCGCAACCCGGACTACCGTTTCGCCGTGCTCATGATCGACCTGGACAGCTTCAAGCGGGTCAACGACACCCTGGGCCACCAGGCCGGCGACCACCTGTTGCAGGAGGTGGCCAAGCGCCTGTCGGCCTGCCTGCGCAGCATGGATACCGTGGCCCGCATGGGCGGCGACGAGTTCGCGGTGCTGCTCGAAGACTTCCAGAGCAACCAGGAGGCCATCGGCATCACCCGCCGCCTGCTGCAGGCCATCCGGCAGCCCATGAACATCCAGGACCACGAGATCCAGGTCAGCGCCTCGGTCGGCGTCGTCCTCC